>JAAYYA010000348.1 GCA_012515595.1 Actinomycetales bacterium | reverse complement strand
CCGTTCGACGATGTGCCCGCGGTGTCTCCGGTCAGGGTCTGCAGCACCTCACGGAACGGGAGGAAGGCGTCGCCGCGGCCGGACTGAGGGTCGCACCGCCCCACCGCGACCACCAGCTCCGGGGAGTCCGCCCTGGCCCTGGCCGCGAACTCCGTGACCAGGCTTGTCTTGCCGGCCCCGCTCTCGCCCCGGACGAAGAGCACCTGACCGTCCCCGCCCCGGACCGCGGCGAACGCCGTGCCCAGGCGGGACAACTCCTGGTCTCTTGCGACCAGGTTGAGCCGGACCGTGCCCACCTGCTCGATCGTAGGGATGGCGCAGGTGCAGGGGAAGACCCGGCCGCCCAACTGTTGGAAACGTGCCCCTTCAGACGACGCAGCCCCTGACCAATCTTCGCAGGTCAGGGGCTGTCCAGTACTGGTGGGCGATACTGGGTTTGAACCAGTGACCTCTTCCGTGTCAAGGAAGCGCGCTACCACTGCGCCAATCGCCCTGATATGGGTGGTGCTGCTGCGAGGTGGCGACGGGATTTGAACCCGTGTACACGGCTTTGCAGGCCGTTGCCTCGCCTCTCGGCCACGCCACCGTAGAGGCATCTGGTGGTTGTGCCTCCGAGCGGACGACCGGTCTCGAACCGGCGACCTCAACCTTGGCAAGGTTGCGCTCTACCAACTGAGCTACGTCCGCATCTTCCCTCGGGAACGTTCCCCTCAGGCGTCACGGAACATTATCCGACGGGTGGCCCCCTCACCAAATCCCGACGTCAGGAACGGGGCGGCGTGTCGCGACGCGGCAGGTGCTCCGGATCCTCCCGGTCCTCGATCGCCGACAGGTGCGTGGCCACCTCGTCGTCGCTGGAGCGGACCTGGTCCCACCACTCCCCCGCGCGCTCGATAGGTCCCCGGTAGTCCGAGGTCGGCCAGAGCCGCCGGATCGCGGCGTTGGTCGCGGCCCCGATCAGGACCGCGAGGGCGACCAGGTAGAACAGCGTCAGCACGATGATCGGGGCGGTCAGCGGCCCGAAGATGGTGACCCCGCCCACCGCGACCGTGGTCCATGCGCGCACCCCGATCGAGCTGAGCAGCACGATGACCGCGGCGACGACCGCCCCCGGGAAGTCCCGGAGGAAGGGCGTCTTCTCCTTCGGTGCGTAGTGGTACAGCGCGGTCATGCCGATCAGCGAGAGCCCGGCGACGACGGGCCAGTAGGCGGTGACCAGGACGTCGAGCTCGTCCGGCAGCCAGTCCCGCAGCAGCCCAGGGCCGATGATGGCCAGCGGCACCAGCAGGCTCGCGAACAGGATGGACCCGAGGTAGAGCCCCAGGGACATCGCGCGCGCCCCGACGATGCTGCGCTCCCCGCTCTGGGCATACATGATCTGGATCGCGTCCATGAAGACGTGCAGCGCCCGCGAGCCCGACCACAGGCTCAGCAGGAAGCCCAGGGACAGCAGGTCGGCCCGGCCGCCGGCCAGGACGTCCTCGACGGTCGGGACGATGATCTCGCTGACCACCTGCGGGGTGAGGAACTGCTCGCTGAACCGCTCGATGGCGTCGGTGACGTCAGCGACGGCACCGGGGTCGAAGCGCCCCGCGAAGAAGCCCACACCAGCGAACAGCCCCAGGAACAGGGGTGGCAGGCACAGCAGCATGAAGAAGGCCGCCTCGGCCGACAGCCCGGTCACCCGGTAGCGGAAGCAGATCCGGAAGACCTCGACGACCAGCCGCGCGGCCGGCAGCGCCCCGGGCACGGGGTCCAGGAGCCTCCGGACCCTGCGCCGCACCGTCATGGTTCCACCGTAGGACCTGGGTGACGGCAGCGGCGGGATGCTGGGCGGCGGCTGCGGGGGCGGATCGTCAGTGTCCCCGGTGCCTGCAACGTCGAGGGCCACGCAACCGACGTCGTATGACGTGAGGTTGCGTGGCCCTGGTGACTGCCGGTCCCCAAGGGGTCCGGTCAGTCCGTGCCGGTCACCGGTGGTGGATCAGTTGTCGACCGACTCGAGGACGCTCTCGATGCGCTCGTCCGTCGGCGCGTTGGCCACCGCACTGGACTCCTCGATCGGGTCCGGGATGGCCTCCTCGGCGGCCTGGGCGGCCGGACCGAAGGTGGAGAACTCCTTCTGGTGCTCCTCGACCGACAGCGGGTTGGGCGTGCCGTAGGTGAAGTAGGTCTCCCACGGCAGCTTGGCGCCGCCGATGGCCAGGCCGGTGTCGATGTCGCTCATCAGCCAGGTCTTGGTCTCCAGGTCCGGCTGCAGGTGCAGGTAGCCCGGCTCGCCGAAGAGCTCGATGCGGTTGCCACCGGGCTCGAAGACGTAGAGGAACTGGCCCTGGGTGATGCCGTGGGTGTCCGGACCGGCCTCGATCGGGATGTCGTAGTCGCGGAACATCTCGGCCGCGTCGATGTTGTGCTGGGCGTTGCCGTAGAAGAACGCGACGTGGTGCAGCTTGCCGTGGCCACCGGTCATGTCCTTCATGGTGGCGACCTCGTGGCCCAGGATGTTGGAGCTCATCCAGGCGCCGATCTCGACGTCACCGTCGACGACCCGCTCGGTGGTGCGGAAGCCCAGGTGCCGCTGGAAGGACTCCTTGACCGCGGTCACGTCCGAGGACATCAGGTTGAGGTGGTCGATGCGCTTGACGGGGATGCCCTGGAGCGGCTTCTTGGAAGCGCGGGTCAGGATCTTGCTCTGCAGCTCCGCCGGGGCCTGGTAGTGCTCGGCCTCCCACACCAGGTCCAGGACGTGGCCGTCCGGGGAGAGGTAGCGGTAGTTCTTGCCATAGCCGAACTCGTCCTCGTGCCACCGGCCCTCGGCGCTGGTGTCGGCGGACAGTGACTTGGCGCGGCGCTCGAGCGCCTCGGCCGAGCTGGCGCGGAGCGCAGCGTGGCCCATGCCTGCCTGGGCGGCCTCGGTGACCTTCAGGCTCCACTGGTAGGGGTCCTCGTAGCCGCGCAGGTAGACCGACTGGCCTTCCTGGTGCGAGATGTACATGCCGAGGAACTTGGTGAAGAACTCCACGGTCTCGGCCGGCTTCGGGCTGAACAGCTCGACGCGGGCGAGGTGGGCGATCTCATGGGGAGGGCTGACTTCGGTCATCGTTGACTCCTGATCGTGCAGTGTGTCCGGCGCAGCCGGCTAACGGATGTCTGCCAGTGTTCGCCAGTTCGCGGGCCCGTGCCGCGGCGTTCAGGATGGCCGAACAGTTCCCCGGAACCGGGGTCCGAGATTCAGCCCGGCCGAATCCGGCCCCTGCCCGGAGGTCGTCCTTCCTAGTGTCATGGATGAGCCGCGGCGCAGCGGGCCGTCACCGGACCTTGACGCCACGCGGAAAGCACAGCGAGAGGACATCCCATGAGGCGGTTGACAGCGGCGATCGTCGGGTCCGGCAACATCGGCACGGACCTGATGTACAAGCTCCAGCGCAGCAAGAACATCGAGCCCCGGTACATGATCGGCATCGATCCCGACAGCGAGGGCCTGCAGCGCGCCAGCGCCGCCGGCCTGGAGGTCTCGCACCTCGGCGCCGACTGGCTGCTCGAGCAGAGCGAGCTGCCCGACCTGGTCTTCGAGGCCACCTCCGCCAAGGTGCACGCCGCAGTCGCCCCGCGCTACGAGGCGGCCGGCATCACCGCCATCGACCTCACCCCGGCCTCGGTCGGCCCGTATGTCGTGCCGGCAGTGAACCTGCAGGAGCACCTGGCCGCGCCGAACCTCAACATGGTCAGCTGCGCCGGTCAGGCGACCATCCCGCTGCTGTGGGCGATCAACCAGGCCGCCGACGCGTCATACGGCGAGATCGTCGCCTCCATCTCCTCCAAGAGCGCGGGCCCGGGCACCCGCGCCAACCTCTCGGAGTTCAGCGAGAAGACCGGTCGCGCCCTGGCCCAGGTCGCCGGCGCGGACAGTGCCAAGGCCATCTCGATCATCAACCCGGCCGAGCCCCCGATGAACATGCGCGACACCGTCTACGCCAAGGTGCGCAACCCCGACGCCGCCGCCATCGAGGCGGCTGTCGTCGACATCGTGGCCAAGGTCGCCGAGTACGTCCCCGGCTACACCCTGCGCCTGATCGACGTCGACGGCGACCTGGTGACCGTGATGGTCGACGTGGTCGGCGCCGGAGACTACCTGCCCACCTACGCGGGCAACCTGGACATCATCACGGCCGCCGCGGCCCGGGTCGCGGACGTCCTGGCCGAGCAGCAGCAGAGCGCAAAGGAGCTGGTGAAGTGAGCGAGCAGACCACCCCCGTGGAGGAGAAGAAGCGTCGCGTCACGATCGTCGACACCACCCTGCGCGACGGCATGAGCAGCGTCTCCCACCAGTTCACCGCGCAGAACGTCGCGGACATCGCCGGCGGCCTGGACAAGGCCGGCGTGCGCACCATCGAGGTGGCCCACGGCATCGGCATCGGCGCCTCGTCCATCCAGTACGGCTTCGCCGCCGAGACGGACGTCGACTACGTGCGCGCCGCCCTCGGTGCCGTGAACGACGCCGACATCGCCGTGCTCTACGTGCCCGGCATCGCCACCCTCGGCAACCTGCAGGACGCCGTCGACGCGGGCATCAAGACCGTCCGGGTCGCCGTGCACTGTACCGAGGCCGACTGCGCCGAGCAGCCGGTCAAGTGGGCCAAGGACAAGGGCCTGAACGTCATGACCTTCCTCATGATGAGCCACAAGCTCGAGGCCGAGCCGCTGGCCGAGCAGGCCGCCCTGCTCGACTCCTACGGCGCCGACGTGATCTACGTCGTGGACTCCGCGGGCGCCATGGTGCCCCGGATGGCCGGGGACCGCGTCGCGGCCGTGCGGTCGGCGATCTCCGCCGACATCGGCTTCCACGCCCACAACAACCTCGGCGTCGGCATCGCCAACGCGATCACCGCCGCCGAGAACGGCGCGAGCTTCATCGACGGGTCCCTGCGCGGCCTCGGCGCCAGCGCTGGCAACGCCCAGACCGAGGTGCTGGCCGCCGCGTTCGAGCGCGCCGGCTGGGACACCGGCGTGGACCTGTTCCCGCTGATCGACACCGCCGAGCACGTCGTCGCCCCGCTCATGAAGGAGCCGCAGATCGTCGACGAGACCGCCCTCGTGCTGGGCTACGCCGGCGTCTACTCGACCTTCTTCCACCCCACCAAGCGGGCCGCCAAGAAGTTCGGCGTCAGCACCCGCGACATCCTCATGGAGCTGGGACGCCGCGGCGTCATCGGCGGCCAGGAGGACATGATCATCGACGTGGCCACCGAGCTGGCCGGGCGCACCTACGAGACGCCGGCCCAGCTCGGCGCCAAGTGAAGGAGCCTGCCATGACGCAGACCGAGACCCGGGGGTCCGACCTGACCGCCGCGCCCCTCACGGTGCGCCACCTCATCGGCGACACCTGGAAGGACGCCTCCGACGGGGCGACCTTCGAGACCCGGGACCCGCACGACGGCAGCCTGCTGGGTGTCGTCGCCCGGGGCACCGCGGAGGACGGCGAGGCGGCCATCGACGCCGCCCGGACCGCCTTCGACGAGGGCCCGTGGCCGTGGATGACCCCCAAGGAGCGGGCCAAGATCCTGCACGCGGTCGCCGACAACGTCGACGCGCACCGCGAGGAGCTCTCGCTCCTGGAGACCCGGGACGGCGGCAAGGGCATCAACCAGGCCCTGCACGCCGAGATCCCGCGGGTGGCCCACAACCTGCGGTTCTTCGCCGACTACGTCGCGATGGCCGCCAACGAGGCCTACCCCGACGGCGACCTGTTCTCCTACACCCTCTACCCGCCGGCCGGCGTGGTCTCGGCGATCAGTCCGTGGAACGCCCCGCTCATGCTGGCGACCTGGAAGATCGCCCCGGCCCTCGCCTTCGGCAACACCGTGGTCCTGAAGCCCGCCCCGCAAACCCCGCTCACGGCATACCGCTTCGCCGAGCTGGCCCTCGAGGCCGGCCTGCCGCCGGGCGTGCTCAACGTCGTCCACGGCTACGGCGGTGACGAGGTCGCCGGTCCGCTGACCGGGTCCTCGCGGGTGGACCGGATCACCTTCACCGGCTCCAGCTCCACCGGAGTCAAGATCCTGCAGGCCGCGGCCGTCAACCACACCCCGGTGTCGGCGGAGATGGGCGGCAAGAGCGCCCAGATCGTCTTCGACGACGCGGACCTGGACATCGCGGTCCCCAAGGCGATCCGCGGCATCTTCGGCGGCAACGGGCAGGTCTGCCTGTCCGGCACCCGCCTGCTGGTGCAGAACGGGATCCGGGAGGAGTTCATCGCCCGGTTCGTCGAGGAGACCCGCAAGCTGCGGGTCGGCGACCCGAAGAACCCGGACAACTTCATCGGACCGCTCATCGAGCAGGCCCACCTGGACAAGGTGCACGGCTATGTCGAGCTGGCCGCCGAGGAGGGCGGCGAGATCGTCACCGGCGGGCAGCGCCTGACCGGCGACGAGCACGCCGCGGGCTTCTACTACCCGCCGACGATCATCACCGGCCTGACCAACCAGGACCGGGTGGCCCGCGAGGAGATCTTCGGCCCGGTCGAGACGGTGTTGCCGTTCGACACCGAGGAGGAGGCGCTGCGCATCGCCAACGACTCCCCCTACGGCCTGGCCGGCATGCTCTACACCTCCAACCTGGACCGCGCGCACCGCATGGCCGCGAGGTGGAAGGCTGGGACCGTGTGGATCAACACCTTCTTCGAGCGCGACCTGCGGCTGCCGTTCGGTGGCGAGGGCAGCAGCGGGCTGGGCCGGGAGGGCGGGCAGTACTCCCGTGACTTCTTCACCGAGCCGCGGGCCGTCACCATCCGGCTGAACCCCAACTCCTGAGGCGACCCTGCTCCGGAGACCACCTACGTTCTGAGACCACCGGACGACCGCGACAGCCCCTGTCGCGGTCGTCCCGACCACGCGAGACAAGGACCCACCCGATGAGTCACGACCTGGAGGGCGCCGTCGACCGGCTCCTCACGGCATACCGCACCGGTGTGCCCACCGACCCGCTCACCCCGGACTACCCGGACGCCTCGCTGGAGCTGGCCTACCGGATCCAGCAGGCCCAGGTGGACGCCTGGGTCGCCGGCGGCGACGTGATCCGCGGCCACAAGGTGGGCCTGTCCTCCAAGGCCATGCAGCGGATGGTCGGGGTCGACCAGCCCGACTTCGGTCACCTGACCCAGAGCATGTTCCACCTCGAGCACGAGCCGATCCCGGCCGGCACCTTCATCCAGCCGAAGATCGAGCCGGAGATCGCGTTCGTGCTCAAGGAGCCGCTCACCGGGCCCGGGGTGACCGTCGCCGAGGCCGTGCGCGCCATCGACTTCGTGCTGCCCGCCCTGGAGATCGTGGACTCCCGCGTCCGCGACTGGAAGATCGGGATCTTCGACACCGTCTCGGACAACGCCTCGTCCGGCGGCGTGATCCTGGGCAGCACCCCGGTGGACGTCCGGGACGTGAACCTGCGGCTGTTCGGGTGCACCCTGCACCTCAACGGTGACCTGGTCGCCACCGGCGCCGGCGGCGCGGTGCTCGGATCCCCGATCAACGCCCTGGTCTGGCTCGCCAACACCGTCGGCCCGCTGGGCGTCACCCTCGAGCCGGGCCACGTGGTCCTGCCGGGATCGGTGACCAGGGCCTTCCCGGTGGAACCGGGAGACACGATCGTGGCCACCATGGGTGGCCTGGGCAGCGTGACCGCCGTCATGGGACGTGCGGCCGAGGGACAGGCGCACGACGAGAAGGAGCAGGCATGACCGAGTCATCGTGGAGCGTCGAGCGCGCCGCGCGCGTGCTGCTGGACGCCGAGCAGGACGTGGAGGCGCAGACCTCCATCGTGGCCGAGTGGGACGAGCTGGACCTGCGCACCGCCTACCAGGTGCAGGACGCCGCGCTCGAGCTCCGGAAGGAGCGGGGCGAGGTGGTCGTCGGGGTCAAGCTCGGGGTGACCTCGAAGGCCAAGCAGCAGCAGGTCGGGGTGGACTCCCCCTCGACCGCCTGGCTGACCGACGTCATGGTGCTGCCCGCGGGCGAGCCCGTGCCGCAGGACCGGATGATCCACCCGCGCGTGGAGCCGGAGATCGCCTTCGTCCTGGGCTCCCGACTGGAGGGCCCGGGCGTCACGGCCACCGAGGCGCTGGCCGCCGTCAAGCACGTCGTCGGCGCCATCGAGGTGATCGACAGCCGCTTCTCCGGCTACAAGTTCACGATGATGGACGCCATCGCCGACAACAACTCCAGCGGCTACTACGTGAGCGGGCCGGTGTCGGTCGCGCCGGAGCAGCTCGACCTCTCCCTGGAGGCCGTGCTCCTGGAGGTCGACGGCGAGATCGTGGACTCGGCCACCGGCGCCGCTGTCCACGGGCACCCGGCCGAAGCGCTCGCCTTCGCCGCCAACACGCTCGGCGAGCGGGGCCTGGCCCTCGAGCCCGGCTGGGTGGTGCTCACCGGCGGGATGACCGACGCGGTCCCCGTGCGACCGGGCGCCCGCCTGGCCGCGCACTTCACTAGCCTGGGCTCCATCTCACTGTCGGGAGGCTGACGTGCCGATCATCGAGGCGACCATCACCGAGGGGCGTGAGCCGGAGAAGATCCGCTCGCTCATCCACGAGCTCACGTATGCCGCGCACCGCGCGCTCGACGCGCCCCTGGCCAGCGTCCGGGTCATCGTGCGGGAGGTGCCGCCGACCCACTTCGCGGCCGCGGACGAGACCATCGTGGAGCGTCGCGCCGCGGCGCAGGACTAGCACCTGTCCCGTCACCTCCACCACAGCAGCAGAAGCACCACGCGCCCCCGGTCAGTCCAGACCGGGGGCGCTCAACATTCGTCCCACTGGTTGAGACGCGGTCTTGCCCAGTAGGTCCAGATGTCGTTCCCTTGAGGTGGACACCGCAGTCCGGGTGTCCACCCCATCCCGATCCGACGGAGGACACCCATGGACGACGCTGTGCATCTGCAGGCTGCTGCCGTGCTGGAGGAGGCGTACAGCTCCGGAGTGCCGGTGCCGCCTCTGGTGGAGAGCTTCCCGGGTCTGACGGTGGAGGATGCGTACGCGGTCCAGCAGGTGCAGCTGGCCTCCCGCCTGGAGGGTGGCGCGCGGGTGGTGGGCTACAAGGTGGGGTTGACGTCGGCGGTGATGCAGGCGCAGATCGGGGTGGATGAGCCGGACTACGGGTTCGTGACCGATGAGATGGTCTTCCTCGAGAACGCGGCGGTGCCGGTGGTGCGGTTCCTGCAGCCGCGAGTGGAGCCGGAGATCGCGTTCGTGCTGGGCCGGGACGTGGCTGGTCCGGTGACGGTGGCCGAGTTGTTGGGCGCGGTGGAGTATGTCGTGCCGGCGCTGGAGATCATCGACTCCCGGGTGGCGGACTGGAAGATCGGGCTGGTCGACACGGTCGCGGACAACGCCTCCTCCGGTGCGGTGGTGCTGGGGAGTCGGCCGACCCATCTGGGTGAGCAGGACCTGCGGTTGGCGGGGTGCAACCTGTTCGTGAACGGTGCCCTGGTGGGCACGGGGGCTGGTGGGGCGGTGCTGGGGTCGCCGTTGACCGCGGCCCTGTGGTTGGTGAACACCCTGGGTGCGCGGGGGGTCACGATGCGCGCTGGTCAGGTCGTTCTCTCTGGTTCGGTCACGGCCTCGGTGCCGGTGGCCGCGGGGGACACGGTTTCGGCCCGGATCGCTGGTCTGGGCACTGTCACGACGCGTTTCGCCTGAGAGAGTTAAGAGAGGACCCTGCTGATGGGAACCAACACCAAGCCGACGGCCGCGATCGTCGGGTCGGGCAATATCGGGACCGACCTGATGTTCAAGCTGTTGCGCAGCACCGAGCTGGAACTGGCCTACATGATCGGCGTGGACCCGGCCTCCGACGGCCTGGCCCGCGCCGCCGCCCTCGGGGTGGAGGCCTCCCCGGGCGGGGTGGACTGGTTGCTGGCCCAGTCCGAGCGGCCCGACATCGTCTTCGAGGCCACCAGCGCCTACGCGCACCTGGCAAACGCGCCGCGTTACCGGGAGGCGGGGATCACCGCGATCGACCTGACCCCGGCGGCGGTCGGGCCGTACGTGTGCCCGCCGGTGAACCTGGACATCAACCTGGCCGCGGACAACCTGAACATGATCACCTGCGGCGGGCAGGCCACCACGCCGATCGTCAAGGCGGTCAGTGACGTGGTGGCGGTGGAGTATGCCGAGATCGTCGCCTCGATCTCCTCCCGCTCCGCCGGCCCGGGGACGAGGGCGAACATCGATGAGTTCACCCAGACCACCTCCCGGGCCCTGGAGCAGGTCGGCGGCGCCGGCAAGGGGAAGGCGATCATCATCCTGAACCCGGTCGAGCCGCCGATGATCATGCGCAACACGGTCTTCTGCTCCATCCCGGCCGAGGCGGCCGAGCCTGGCGCCCTGCAGGAGGCGGTGTCTGAGTCGATCCACGACATGGTGGCCCGGGTGCAGGAGTACGTCCCGGGGTACCGGTTGGTCGCCGACCCGCAGTTCGACGTCGCGCACGAGACCTGGAACGGCCTGTCCCGGGTCGCGGTCTTCCTCGAGGTCAAGGGCCGCGGGGACTACCTGCCCGAGTATGCCGGGAACCTGGACATCATCACCGCCTCCGCCGCCCGGGTGGGCGAGCTGGTCGCGGTCCACCAGCAGCAGGCCACCACGACGGGAGCACTGGCATGAGCACCACCACCGGAACGACGACCGGAGCGAACAGCGGGCCCGCAGCGACCCTGGTGGGGGTGGCTCCGGTGCCGGACTATGCCGGTCACCCCAACGATGTCGTCGCGGCGGGGATTGACCTGCGGGTCACCGACACCACCCTGCGGGACGGGTCGCACGCGATGGCGCACCGGTTCACCGAGGCCCAGGTCCGCGACACCGTGGCGGCGTTGGACGCTGCCGGGGTGAAGGTCATCGAGGTCACCCACGGTGACGGGCTGGGCGGGTCCTCCTTCAACTACGGTTTCTCCGCCGTCCCGGAGCTGGACCTGGTCAAGGCTGCGGCGGAGGAGGCCTCCCAGGCCAAGATCGCGGTGCTGATGCTGCCCGGGCTGGGCACCATCGAGCACCTCAAGGCCGCCCGTGACGCCGGGGCGTCGGTGGCGCGGGTCGCCACCCACTGCTCGGAGGCCGACGTGTCCATCCAGCACTTCAAGGCAGCCCGGGACCTGGGCTTTGAGACGGTCGGGTTCCTGATGCTCTCCCACCGGCTGTCCCCGGAGCAGTTGGCCGCCCAGGCCAGGGTCATGGCCGACGCCGGCTGCCAGTGCGTCTATGTCGTGGACTCCGCCGGTGCCCTGGTCCTGGAAGAGGCCTCCGACCGGGTGAGCGCGCTGGTCGCCGAGCTCGGCACGGATGCGCAGGTCGGCTACCACGGCCACCAGAACCTGTCCTTCGGCGTGGCGAACTCGGTCCTGGCCTACCGGGCCGGGGCCCGGCAGATCGACGGGTCCCTGGCCGCGCTGGGCGCCGGGGCGGGCAACTCCCCCACCGAGGTCCTGGTCGCGGCCTACGAGAAGCTGGGCATTGCCACCGGCATCGACCTGGACGGCGTCCTGTCCGCGGCCAACGACACCGCCCTGGGCTACATCACGCGGTTGCCGTGGATGGACCGCGCCTCCATCGTGCAGGGCTACGCCGGGGTCTACTCCAGCTTCCTGCTGCACGCCGAGCGCGCCGCGGCCCGCTACGGCGTGGCCGCCCACGACATCCTGCGCCGCGCCGGTGAGAAGGGCTACGTCGGCGGCCAGGAGGACCTGATGATCGAGCTGGCCATCGAGCTCGCCAGCCAGCGACAGGAGATGCCGGCATGACCACCACCAACCAGACCACCTGGACGGCCGAGTCGGTCGCGGCCGAGCTGATCCGCTGCGAGACCGAGCGCACCGACCGGGAACCGTTCACCGACGACTGGCCCGACCTGGACGTGGACACCGCCTACGCCATCCAGGACGCCACCCTGGACCAGCGGCTGGCCCGCGGCGAGCAGCTCGTCGGGGTCAAGCTCGGGCTGACCAGCAAGGCCAAGCAGCAGACCATGTCCGTGGACTCCCCCATCGTGGCCTGGCTCACCGACGCCATGGTGCTGCCCACCGACGGCCCCGCCAGGGTCAGTGACTTCATCCACCCCCGGGTCGAGCCCGAGCTGGTCGTCACCCTGGCCCACGACCTGAAGGGCCCCGGGATCACCCCGGCCCAGGCCCTGGACGCCGTCGCCTCGGTGCTGGCCGGGGTTGAGGTCATCGACTCCCGTTACCGCAACTTCCGGTTCACCCACCAAGACGTCGTGGCCGACAACGCCTCCTCCGGCGCCTACCTGTCCGGACCCATCGCCAAGACCGTGCCCGAGGTCGACCTGTCCCTGGAAGCGGTTCTGGTCGAGGCCGACGGCAAGGTCATCAACTCCGCCACCGGCGCCGCGATCATGGGCCACCCCGCCGAGGCCCTCGCCGCCGCCGCCAACATGCTCGGCGCCCGCGGCATCACCCTCAAGGCCGGCTGGGTCATCCTCCTCGGCGCGATGACCGACGCCGTCCCCGTCCAACCAGGCACCACCCTGGCCTTCCACTACACCACCCTCGGATCCATCTACCTCTCCTGGGAGGACTGACCCCTCATGACCACCACAGACACCACCACCGCGGCGGCCGACCAGGCCGCCGAGCAGACCACTGCCCGGCCGTTCTTCGGGCACGTCATCGGCAACCAGGAGGTTCGCTCGATCGACGGGGGGACGTTCGAGTCGATCGACCCGTGGCACGACCAGCCCTGGGCGGACATCGCGCTGGGCACGGCGGCCGACGCCGACGCCGCGGTCGCCGCGGCCCGCAAGGCTTTCGATGAGGGTCCGTGGCCGCGGATGGGCTTCGCCGAGCGTGGCCGGCTGATCCACAAGCTGGCCGACCTGATGGAGGCCAACGCCGAGGAGCTGGCGCTGGCCGACACCCGGGACATGGGCAAGCCGATCGCCCAGGCCCGCCACGACGTGGCCCGCTCGGTGCTGAACTTCCGGTTCTTCGCCGACCACGCCCGCCTGGCCGTGGCCGAGACCCTGCCGATGGACTCCGGCCACCACACCTACACCCGCTACGAGGCGGCCGGGGTGGTCGTGGCGATCGCCCCGTGGAACTTCCCGCTGATGCTGGAGACCTGGAAGGTCGCCCCGGCCCTGGCCTGGGGCAACACCGT
>JAAYYA010000347.1 GCA_012515595.1 Actinomycetales bacterium | reverse complement strand
CGCAGCACGGCCACGACGGAGGACAGTCCCTCACCGGTGGTGATCTCCAGGTCCAGGTCGGCCAGGGCGTCGAGGACCTTCTGCTGGGTCAGCGGCAGGTGCAGGCCGAGCTCGGGGATCTGGTGCAGCTCGCGCCGCAGGGCGACCAGGTCGGGGCGGAGCTGCTCGGCGATCTCACGTGTGCGCATGGCACACATAGTGCAGCACCGGCCGGGCGGGTGCCCGGCCGGTGCCGTGGAGTGGTGCGGCGGACGCGGTCCGCGACGTCGGTGAGCCGACGCGCAGTCGGTCAGCCGACGCGGCCGTAGCTGGACACGCCGGAGAACATCTTGCGCTTCTGGACCGGCAGGCCGGGCTTGCCGGAGTCGTAGATGTAGCCGTCGCCCGCGTAGATCGCCACGTGGTAGGGCGTGGAGCCCCAGAAGACCAGGTCGCCGGGCTTCGGGTTGCTCACGGGGGTGGTGGCCGACTTCTGGCCGGTGGTGGTGCGCGGCAGGGTGACGCCGAGCTGCTTGAAGACGTACTGCGTGTAGCCGGAGCAGTCGAACCCGGTGCTCGGGCTGTTCCCACCGGACCTGTACATGATCCCGAAGTACTTGCGGCCCTCGGCGAGGATCGCCTCGCCGGTCAGCCCGTCGTCGGGGTCCGAGGTGGTCAGGACCGCGCCGGAGATGTAGCGGCTGGACCCGGTCTGGAGCCAGCCGTTGCTGGTCAGGGTGCCGGTGACCTTGGTGCCCTTGGTCTCCCGGTCGACGATCGCGTGGCTGGTGCTGGCGCCGGCGCGGACGTTGACGTTGGTCCGCGTGTAGCGGGTGACGGTGCTCGCGCCGGGAGGGGTGGAGCTCAGCACGGTGCCGGAGATGAACTGGCTGGAGCCGATCTGCAGCCACCCGTTGCTGGTGAGCGTGCCGGTGAGCTTGGTGCCCTTGGTCTTGCCGCCGACGATCGAGTAGCCGGTGCCGGCGCCGGACCGCACGTTGACCGTGGTCTTCGCGTAGCGGGTGACGGTGGTCGCACCGGGAGGGGCCCAGGTCAGCACGGTGCCGGAGACGTACTGGTTGGAGCCGATCTTGAGCCAGCCGTTGCTCCAGGTGCCGGTGAGCTTGGTGCCCTTGGCCTTGCCGCCGACGATCGAGTAGCTGGTGCCGGGGCCTGAGCGCACGTTGACGGTCGTCCTGGCGTACTGCGTGACGGACTGGATCTCGTCGACCGGGGACGCCGGCGCGGTCACCGGGGCGGCCGTGCTCGGGGCCGCGGCCATGAGCGGGACGGTCAGGGCGGCGGCGAGGACGGAGGCGCTCAGTGCGTGCCGCGGGCTGTTGTCGAGCGCACGGCGGAAGGCAGAGGGCTGGGCATGGCGGGGGCGGGGCATGGGGCAGTCCAAGGGGTCAGGGTCAGGGGCAAGCCCGAAAAGGCTGAGCACAGTGAACCCAAACTTGTTTGTGAACCGCAAACCCGCGTATACACCCTCCCGCATGGGGCGTTGCACGGATTCCGTGTGATGTTGGTCACGGCAGCCTGGCAACTCAGCAGGTCAACCATGTTATATATCCCGGCTGCCCCTGAAAGTTCAAGGAAATTGTCCAAAACGTGACCTTTCGGGGCGCTGGCGGGGCCCCGACGACAGGTTTTCCGGTGGCAGCGATGAGTTCGCGGGTCTCCGAGGGTCACAGTTCGCGGGCGCGCTGTCCGTGCCCCACGACATACTGGATGAGATGACGGAAGGGCAACCGATGAGTAGCTCAGGGACCGCCGCCGGAGCGGGTGCGAGGACCGTCGCCGCGGACGCGGCGCCGGACGCCAGGCCCGTGGGCGACGACGAGTTCATGCAGCGCGCCGACCAGTTCCGCCGCGAGCTCCTGGCGCACTGCTACCGCATGTCGGGGTCCGCCCACGACGCCGAGGACCTGGTGCAGGAGACCTACCTGCGAGCCTGGCGTGCCTACGACAAGTTCGAGGACCGCTCCTCGCTGCGGACCTGGCTCTACCGCATCGCCACCAACGTCTGCCTCACCGCCCTGGAGGGACGGGCGCGGCGGCCGCTGCCGACCGGGTTGGGGCAGCCCAGCTCGGACCCGGACACCCCGCTGTCCGAACCGACCGAGGTGCCCTGGCTCTCCCCGTTGCCCGACTCGATGGGTGGCAGCGGGCCGGAGGACGCCGCCGAGCGGCGCGAGAGCGTCCAGCTCGCCTTCGTGGCCGCACTGCAGCACCTGCCGCCGCGTCAGCGGGCAGCCCTCGTGCTGCGCGACGTGCTGCAGTGGCGGGCCGCGGAGGTGGCCGAGGCGGTGGGCACGTCGACAGCCGCCGTGAACTCCGCCCTGCAACGGGCCCGGGCGGCGGTGAAGGCTGCCGAGCTCGAGCGTGACCAGGCCCCGGGTGAGCTGGACCCGGAGCAGGAGGAGCTGCTGCAGCGCTACGTGCAGGCCTTCTGGGAGAAGGACGTGGACACCCTCGTTGGCATGTTCACCGACCGGGCGGTCTGGGAGATGCCGCCGTTCCCCGAGTGGTACACCGGTCCGGTGTCCATCGCCCGCCTGATCGACACCAAGTGCCCCGGCCAGGTGCACGACATGATCATGCTGCCCACCTCGGCCAACGGGCAGCCGGCGTTCGGTCTGTACATGAAGCAGGAGGACGGGTCGTTCGTCCCCTTCCACCTGCAGGTGCTCACCCTGGAGGAGGAGAAGGTCTCCCACGTCGGGGCCTTCTTCGACACCTCGCTCTTCGAGCTGTGCGGGCTGCCGCCGTCGTTACCGGCCGGGTCGTTGCCGGCGGGGTCGCTGCGAGCGGGGTCGGTGTCGGTCGACGAGTTCTCGGCCCATGGTCGCGCCCCGGCTCACGGAAACGCCGCGTCGTGAGCGCGGCACCAGCCGGGACGCTGCCCGAGCTGGCGCTGCTGGAGAGGGCGGTCGGATATACCCGCGTCGCGCTCGTGGGTGCCCTTGATGTCCCTGGTGACCGGCCCACGCCGTGCGCTGGCTGGACGCTCGACGACCTGCTGGCGCACATGAACGCCTCCCTGCAGACGCTCGACCAGGCGGCGCTCGTCGGCGGCATCGCGCTGTTCGACCCGCCCGCGACCCACGGCAACGGGACCGGTGTCCCCGACCAGGTGCGGCGGCTCACGACGCGGGCGTGTTCGCTGCTCGACTCCTGGTTGGGTCGGGACGCGCCCGCGATCTTCCGGGTCGGCGGCTCCGAGCTGCAGGCCGGGCTTCTCGCGTCCGCCGGGGCCCTGGAGATCACCGTGCACGGCTGGGACGTCGCCCGTGCCTGCGGTCTGCACCACCCGATCCCGCGTGCCCTGGCCGAGGACCTGCTCAGCTACGCGCCGCTCCTGGTGTCCGACGCCGACCGCCCGCACCGCTTCGGCCCGCCCGTGCCCACCGGCGCCGACGCCACCCCCGTGGAGGAGCTGCTGGGCCTCGTCGGCCGCCGGCCCTGACCCCACCCAGCGACCGAGCGCGCCGCGTTGCGCTCAGGAGGGCCACCGGGCGCACGGCGTGGTGTTCTAGAAGCCCGACCGGGCGCACGGCGTGGTGTTTCAGGGGCCGACCGGGCGCGCGGCGTGGCGTTCAAGAAGCCGACCGAGCGCACGGCGTTGTCCTCAGGCAGGCCACTGGCGCGCTCCGTGGGGCGGTCGCCTGCGCCGATGTCGTTGACCCCAGGAAGGTGACGGTCAACCCAGGAAGCGTTCCTGGGTCGATCGGCACCTTCCTGGGTGAATGACTGCCCGCAAGGGCCCGGCCACAGCCACCCTTCACAGGGGCACACCGTGGTGCGTTCTAGCGGGTTGGACCGGTGGCGCCGAGCCCGGCGTCCCGAGCGTGGGCGACCGCCGCGGCACGGTCGCGCAGGTGCAGCTTGGCGAGCACCGTCGCCAGGTTGTTGCGGACCGTCTTCTCCGACAGGCCCAGTCTGCGGGCGATCTCGTGGTTGCCCAGACCCTGCGCAACGAGCGCCAGAACGCTCTCCTCGCGCGGGGTGAGCTCGGCGAAGATCCGGTCGCTCGGGCCGGAGGTCCGCTGGGTGAGCAGCTCGCTGACACGCCGGGCGACGCCTCCTCCGTACACGGCACCGCCTTCCACCACGGTCAGGATCGCGCGGACGATCTCGTCGCGCTCGGCGCCCTTGAGCAGGTAACCGGAGGCGTCCGCCCGGAGTGCCGCGAGCACCGTCTCGTCGTCGTCGTGCATCGTCAGCACCAGGACCGCGGTGCCGGGGGCCCGCGCCCGCAGCTCCGCGATCATGGCCGGGCCTCCCGGACCCGGCATGGTGAGGTCGGTCAGCGCCACCTGCGGTTGGAGCCGTTCGACGATGGAGAGCAGCTCAGCCGCGTCGCCGGCCTCCGCCACGATCTCGACCTCGCTGGCGTTGCCCAGCGCCGCGGTCAGGCCATAGCGGAACATCGGGTGGTCGTCGGCGAGGACGACCCGCACCGCGCCGGTCAGAGGGCCGGCCACCGGGCCGGTCACGGAGCTGGTCTCGGGGCCGGTCATGGGACCAGCTCGACGGGAGAGTGCGCAGGATCGGAGGACGTTGGCGCGAGCGTGGGTCCGGAGGCTGCAGGAGGCACCGGCGCGCTGTGCAGTGCAGCAGGGGGCACCGGCGCGCTGCGCACCGGGG
>JAAYYA010000346.1 GCA_012515595.1 Actinomycetales bacterium | reverse complement strand
GTCTTGCGAACACTCGGGCGTGGGTCTCCGCCGATGACCTGCACCGTCTCCGCAACGGGTTCCACTTACGGGACGGTCAATGCTCATGCCGCAGACCTCCCCCTCCCGCCGCAGAAGAGGTAACAGCGTTTGCTCCCGAGGACCGCGACGTTCTGTCAGTCGTCGTAGAATTTCCAGTGATGTCGGGCGCCGCGGGCGTGAGCTACAAGCCGAAGGCGCCGCCCTCGAGGAGGATGACGATGCCGAGGCCGATGAGGACCAGCGGGAAGAGGATGTGTTCCCAGCGTTCGAGGATCTCGGCGATGGGCCGGCGGGTGGCGACGTACTTGGCTGCGAGGACGAGGAGGCCGACCAGGGCGAGGAAGACGAGGCAGTAGGCGATGATCGCGGTGGTGGACGCGGTGGCGAAGACGGGGACGTAGACCCCGATGTTGTCTCCGCCGTTGGCGAACGTCACGGCGGCCACGGTCAGGACTCCGACCTGCTTGTCGGCGACCTTGGCCTCGTCATCGTCGTCGTCGTCACCGCGGTTGCGCCACGCTCGCCATGCCGCGTAGAGGCCCAGGGCGAGGGGGATGAGCCCGAAGTAGGGCAGGGCGTCCTCGGGCAGGAAGCTGCGGGCCCCGAGGGAGATCACCACGGCGGCGAGCAGGATGCCCCCGAAGCCGAGGTACTGGCCGAGCAGGATCTTGCGGGTGGTGCCCCGCTGGCCGGCGCCGCGGGCGTAGAAGAGGGACAGGACGATGATGTCGTCGATGTTCGTGGCCACGAACAGGCCGATCGCCTGCAGGATCGGGGTGAGCAGTTCCATCGGTGCCTTTCGGGGCGCGCCGGACCGCCGGCGGTGGGTCAGTGGGGCCGCGTTGGTCCGCGGGGGTCAGTGTCCGCGCGTGGGCTGGTGGGTGCGTGCGGCGCGCAGGCCGTTGAGGATGACCAGGACCTCGGCGACTTCGTGGATGAGTACGACGGCGGCCAGGCCCAGGACGCCGGTGATGGCCAGGGGTGGCAGCGCGGCGATGATGAGCAGTGACAGGACGATGTTCTGGTTGACGATGCGCCGTCCGCGTCGGGCATGGGCGATGGCCTGGGGCAGCAGGCGCAGGTCCTGGCCGGTGAAGGCGATGTCGGCGGACTCGATCGCGGCGTCGGAGCCGGTGGCTCCCATCGCGATCCCGACGTCGGCCGCGGCCAGGGCGGGGGCGTCGTTGATGCCGTCACCGATCATCGCGGTGGGCCGGCGCACGCTGAGCTCGCCCACGGCGGCGGACTTGCCTTCGGGGCGCAGCTCGGCGCGCACGTCGCTGATGCCGGCCTGGGCCGCGAGGGCGCGGGCGGTGCGCTCGTTGTCTCCGGTCAGCATCGTGACGTCGATGCCCTGGCCCGCCAGGGTCGTGATGACCTCGGGGACCTCGGGACGGAGCTCGTCACGCACCCCGATCGCCCCGGCGACCGCGCCGTCGCGGTGGACGACGACGACCGTCATCCCCTGGGCCTCCAGGTCACGGACCCGGTAGGTGAGGTCGCCGGGGTCGACCCAGCGGGGGCTGCCGACCAGCACTACGGCGCCGTCGACGGTGCCGTGGATTCCGTGGCCGGCTTCCTCGGTGGTGCCCTGGGCGGCGGGGATTGTGGGGGCGGCGTGGGTGATGGCGGTGGCGAGGGGGTGGGTGCTGTGCTGCTCGAGCGCGGCGGCCCAGGCCAGGACCTGTTGCTCGGTGACGTCGGCGGCGGGGACGACGGCGGTGACGGTGGGCTGGTTGCGGGTCAGGGTCCCGGTCTTGTCGAAGGCGACGTGCCCGATGTCCCCGAATCGTTCGAAGATGGCACCGCTCTTGATGATGACGCCGAACTTGCTGGCCGAGCCGACCGCGGAGACCACGGTGATCGGCACCGCGATCGCCAGCGCACACGGGGAGGCGGCCACGAGCACCACCAGGGCGCGGGTGATCCAGGTCTGCGGGTCACCGGCGAGTGAGCCGATGAGCGCGACCAGCACGGCCAGGACCAGGACGCCGGGCACGAGCGGACGGGCGATGCGGTCGGCCAGCCGGGCGCGTTGCCCCTTCTCGGCCTGGGCGCGTTCGACCAGGCTCACGATCGTGGTCAGGGAGTTGTCGGTGCCGGGCGCGGTCGCCTCGACCTGCAGGGCTCCGGCGGCGTTGATCGCCCCGGCAGACACCTCATCACCGGGGCCGACCTCGACGGGGATGGACTCACCGGTGATCGCCGAGGTGTCCACGCTGCTGTGCCCGCTGCGGACGATGCCGTCGGTGGCGATGCGCTCACCGGGCCTGATCAGCATGACCTGCCCCGCGGCCAGGTCACGGGCCGGGACGCTCGCGCTATGGCCGTCGGTGAGGACGGTGGCGCTCTGGGGCACGAGCTTGAGCAGCGCGCGCAGCCCGGCACGCGCCCGGTCCATCGCCCGGTCCTCCAAGGCCTCGGCGATGGAGTAGAGGAAGGCCAGGGCCGCGGCCTCCTCCACGTGGCCGAGGATGACCGCGCCGGTGGCGCTCATCGTCATGAGGAGCGCGATGCCGAGCTTGCCCGTGGCGAGCTTGCGCAGCGCACCGGGGACGAACGTGGAGGCCCCGAGCAGCAGACCGACCCAGAACAGCACCAGCGCCGCGCTCTGGGCGCCGGACCACTCACAGGCCAGCCCGGCGACGAACGCGACCCCCGAGGCGATGGGGATCAGGACGGCGCGGTCAGCCCACCACGGGGTCTCGTGCTCGTCGTCGGTCTCGAGCTCCTCGACGGGGGTGTGGGTGGTCGCGCTCATGCCACGGTCCCGCTCGGGCAGCAGCCGGGCACCGTGCAGGTGGCATCCACGCACGGGGCGTTCTCATCGACGGCCAGCGTCACCTCGACCAGCGCGGTCATCGCCGCCCCCAGGTGGGGGTCGGCGATCTCGTACCGCGTCTGGCGCCCCTCGGGCTCGGCCACGACGATGCCGCAGTCCCGCAGGCAGGTGAGGTGGTTCGACACGTTCGACCGGGTCAGGCCTAGGTCGCGGGCGAGTACCGCCGGGTAGCTCGGGCCCTCGAGGAGTGTCATGAGGATGCGGGAGCGGGTCGGGTCGGCCATCGCCCGGCCCAGCCGGTTCATCACGTCCAGCCGCGAAGCAATAGTCAGCATGCGCTGACCATACAGAACCTGCTGACCTCTCGTGTGTGGCTCCCGCTGCTGATATCTGCACATCTGCATAGGTGTATGGTCGTGGCATGAGTGTGACGCCGTTGGATTCGTGTCAGGTCACCGCCGTCCATCCGGAGAAGGTGGCGCTGACCCGGGAGAGGATCCCCGACGAGCGCGAGGCCGGCAGGTTGGCCGGGCTGTTCAAGCTCCTGGGGGACCCGCGCCGTGCCCGGGTGCTGTATGCGTTGCTGGAGGCCGGCGAGCTGTGCGTGTGTGACCTGGCGGCGTCGGTCGATGTCGCGGAGGCGTCGGTGTCCCAGGTGCTGCGGGTGCTGCGTACCGCTGGGGTGGTCGAGAACCGCCGGGAGGGGCGGATGGTGTACTACCGCCTCGCTGACGGGCATGTGCGGATGCTGCTGGACGTCTCCCGTGAGCACGCCCGCCACGAGGGGCAGGGCTGATGGGGGCGGGACACAGCCATGCCCCGGCGACCGGGCATGCCGGTGGCCGCTACCGTCGGCGGCTGGCGGGGGCGTTCGCCCTGACGGCGGGCTTCTTCCTGATCGAGCTGGTCGCGGGGCTGGTGTCGGGGTCGTTGGCGCTGCTGTCGGATGCCGGGCACATGGCTGCCGATGTGGTGGTGCTGGGTGCGGCGCTGCTGGCGACGCGCATCGCGAGCCGGCCGGACTCCACGGGGCGACGCACCTATGGCTCCTACCGGGCCGAGGTGTTCGCCTCGGCGTTGGCGGTGCTGGCGATGCTCGCGGTCGGGGTGTACGTGGTGGTCGAGGCCATCAGCCGGCTGGGCGACGCGCCGGAGGTGGCCTCCGGCGCCATGCTCGCGGTCGGCTTCGCCGGCCTGGTGATCAACATCATCTCCATGCTGCTGCTGCGCAGCGGGGCCAAGGACAGCCTGAACGTCAAGGGCGCCTACTACGAGGTGATCGCCGACGCCGCCGGGTCGGTGGGTGTCATGGTCGCCGGCGTGCTGATCATCCTCACCGGCCAGCCGATCTGGGACGTCGTGGTCGCGGCGCTCATCGCGGTCTTCGTCATCATCCGGGCGGTGGTTCTGGGCAGGCAGGTGATCGCGGTGCTGGGCCAGCACGCCCCGGAAGGGGTGGACCCGGAGGACGTCGCCGGTGACCTGGACGCGGTCGAGGGGGTGGAGGAGGTCCACGACCTGCACCTGTGGACCCTGACGTCGGGGATGAACGTGGCCACGGCCCACCTGGTCGCTGACCAGGGCGCGGACCACGGCGCCGTGCTTGCCGGCGCGCGCCGGGTGCTGCGCGACCGTTACGGTATCGCCCATGCCACCTTGCAGGTGGAGGGCGCCGGCAGCGACGGCTGTCACGACCTGAGCTGGTAGCACTCGGCACGGAAGCCCGCTCGCGAGAGCCGCACATGCTTGAGCAACGTCTTAGGAGCGCGCGATGACCGCGAAGCACGGCAAGGGCCCCGGGCCGGACGAGGGCCAGCGGCCGGCCCGGCGCGGGGTGGTGCTCACCCTGCTGGGGATCGGTCTGGTCGCCGCGGCTTACGTGGTGACGATCGTGGTCATGGTGGTGCGGTGACGCGGCCCAAACGGACCGCGGCCTCATGGCGGCGCCGCAAGGCGGTCATCGCGTCGTCCAGTGCTGTCCTCGTCGGGTCGAGCACGTAGAGGTCGTGAAGACGTCCAGATATAGGCCTGGGACGGGAGTTCTTGCATCGACTGAACTCCCCGGTGGTTGCAGGTCCGATACGCAGGGGTGCCAGTAAGTAGGGCTGATCGGCGCCCATTTTCTTGTCTCGCGCCCCGGGGCGAGGCGGTCCCCTATCGGTGTCCCTGTGTGCGGGGCAGGTTCACGCCGCGCAGCAGGAGAGCTTGGCGATGTCGGTGGTGAAGGCCTGCGCGGTGAGCTTGAGGCCTTCGGCCATGGTCAGGTAGGGGCTCCAGAGGTTGGCGACCTGGCTGGTGGTCATGCCGGCCTCGAGCATGTAGACCCCGGCGGCGGCGAGGTCGCCGGCGTCCTGGGCCAGGGCGGTAATGCCGATGATGCGGCCGGTGTCGGCGTCGGTGACCATCTTGATGAACCCGCGGGTGTCGCGGTTGACGATCGCGCGTGGGACGTGCGCGAGTGACAGGACACGGCTGTCGTAGCGGATCCCGGCAGCGGAGGCCTGCCGTTCGGTCATCCCGACGGCGGCCAGGGCGGGGCTGGTGAACACGACCCGGGGCAGGTGGCGGTAGTCGACCTCGAGGCCGGCGCCGGTGAGGGCGTTGTCGGCGACGAGGGCGCCGTGGGCCGCGGCGACGTACACGAACTGACGGTGGGCGGTGACGTCACCGGCAGCCCAGACGCGCGGGTTGGTGCTGCGCAGATGGCTGTCGACGACCACCTCGCCGTGGTCGCCGGTGCGCACGTCGACGGTGTCGAGACCGAGCGTGGCGGTGACCGGGCGGCGCCCGGTGGCGACGAGTGCCTCGGCCGCCCGGAGTTCCTGTGAGCCGTCAGTGGTGGTGGCAGTGACCGTGACCTCGCCGGTGGCCGGGTCGCGGCGGACCGCGCTGGGCACCGCGCCGCGGATGATCTGGATGCCTTCGTCCGTGAAGATCTCATCCAGGGCGGTGGACGCCTCGGGTTCTTCCTGGGACGCCAGCCGTGAGCGGACCAGCATGGTGACCCGGACGCCGAGCCGAGCGAAGAGCTGGGCCTGCTCCATCGCGACGTAGCCGCCGCCGATGACCAGCAGCGACTCCGGGACGTGGTCCAGTTCCATCGCGGTGGTCGAGGTCAGGTAACCGGCCTCCTGCAGGCCGGGGACCGGCGGCGCCCAGGGCCTGGAGCCGGTGGCGATGAGGTAGTGCGCGGCCCGGACCGTCTCCACCGTGCCGTCAGGGCCGGTGACGCGCAGTGCCGGCTCGCTGGGTGTGCCGACGAACGTGGCGTCCCCGGGGTGGAGATCCCATCCGTACTCGGTGGCCAGGTCCAGGTACTTCTCGCCACGCAGTGACCCGACGAGCCGATCCTTGCCGGCGATCAAGGCGGGCATGTCGACCGGCCGGACTTCGGGGAGCGGCAGGCCGGGGAACCGGGAGGCGTCGAGTGTGACGTGGCGGGCCTCGGCGGTCGCGAGCAAGGCCTTGGAGGGCACGCACCCGGTGTTCACGCAGGTACCGCCGACGGTGCCACGCTCGATCATCACCACCCGTCTGCCGAGGTTGGTGGCGCGGATCGCGGCCGCGAACGCCGCCCCACCGGACCCGATCATTGCCAGGTCATACGACCTGCTGTTAGCCGTTGCCGTCATGAACTCCTCCTTCATCGCCCTCAGGATCGACCTTCCAGTGCACTGGAAGGTCAAGGGGGAGAATGACTGGCATGCGGATCGGTGAGGTGGCTCGGGCGTCGGGCACGACGAGCAAGACCCTGCGGTACTACGAGGAGGTCGGGCTGCTACCCGCCGCGGACCGCACCCCGGCGGGCTACCGGGACTACGGCGCCGAGGTGCTCGACCGGCTGGACTTCATCCGCCGGGGGCAAGCGGCCGGGCTGACCCTGGCCCAGATCGGTCAGGTGCTGGACATCCGCGACCGGGGGCAGGCCCCCTGCCGGCACGTCACCGACCTGCTCGACACCCGCCTTGATGTGATCGACCGGCAACTCGCCGAGCTCGCGCAGCTACGCACCACGATCGCCGACCTGCGCGAGGACGCCGCCGCCGGCGACCCGGCCACGTGCTCCCCCGAGGATGTCTGCCGCTACCTGTGACACCGAAGTTCACGGGCCCGTGGCAGCGCATGGCGGCCCACTCTGTTGCGTTGGGGTGTTAGACCTTTCGCAACGGTTCTGTTGCGCGGGGTGCACCCTATCGCGACGCCTATTCCTC
>JAAYYA010000345.1 GCA_012515595.1 Actinomycetales bacterium | reverse complement strand
CCGCTACGCGGTCGCCTCCGGCGAGCCCTTGCCCCCCGGCACCTATTGCGCCCGCGGACGCCTGTCCTTGCCGGGAGGGGGCGAAGAAACGCTCGGCCACCCAGAGGCCAGCACCCACCTCCCCGGCCCGAGGAGCCCTCCCATGTCGGTCACCTTCACCGCAGCGACCTCGACCCCCGACCACTACCGCATCATCTGCAGTGACGGCCAGGAACGAGACCCCCACACCTACGCGACCTTCGCCGACGCCGAGCAGGCACTGACGCGCCACTACCCGTGCCCCAACGAGCTGTGTGCCCAGTGGGAAGACGCCGCCATCACCGTCGTACGTGAGGCCCCCGAACTCAACCTCGCCAACGCCAACGCCGCCTACGTCCTGGACACCCTGGGCTACACCGACCCCGAACAGCAGATCTCGGGGTGCTGCGACGCGGTCAACTTCCTCGGACGTGTCCTGACGGCTCTCGCCCTGGCCCCCGCCGACGCCGGCTGGCCCGCCATGAGCATGCACGGCGACGACCTGCGATCCACCCCCCTCGGGCTGGAGTCCTCCCGCAACATCGACTGCGGCCGCCGACCCGGCTACCTGCAGGACCAGCTCCATCACCTGCACGACCTGGCCCAGTGGGCGGTCCTCCACGGCCAACCCGTCGTCTGGGCCTGACCCCTCACCCACACGACCCACTCACCCTGATGCACTCCTGGAAGGAGCTCACCATGAACACCACACCCATCACCATCGCCGGTAACGCCGCTGACATCCCGGAGCTGCGCTTCACCCCCGCCGGCAAGGCCACCGCCCGACTGCGCGTCGCCGTGACCAGTCGCTACCAGGACAGCACCGGCGCCTGGACCGACGGCGCGACCAGTTGGCACACCGTCATCCTCTGGGGAACCCCGGCCGAGAACGCTGTCGAGTCCATCGCCAAGGGCGATCGCGTCATCGTCCACGGCCGCCTGGAGCAGCGCGAGTACCAGACCGAGGCCGGGGACCGTCGCACCACCTGGGAGATCACCGCGGAAGAGATCGGCGTGAGCCTGCGCTACGCCACAGCCAAGCCCGTCAAGATCACTCGCGGTGCCTCGGCAGCCTGAGGTGCCTTCGAGTGGGGGAGAGGATCAACCGGTCCTCCCCCCACTCGACAGTGATTCCGTCGGAATCACCTCGCCGCCCCGGAGTCCGGTCTGTGAAGCTGCCGGAGCGAGGAACTCAACGCGCGACCACCGAGTCCACGCTCACGAGAACGAGAGGTGACGCCATCGCAGCGAAACGACGTCCTACCCATGGGAAACGGGGGATCAAGTGACCCAGCACCAAGGCGGCCCCGGCGACGCTGGAACGTCCCGGGGCCTGGCACAGAAGGAGAGCCCTTCCATGCGCTACGACAGTAGCTCCACACCGGCGCCGCCAGACCCCAACCGCTCCGCAGACGCGCCGCGGCCACGCACACCCCGAGGGCTCGCGATACGCATCGGCGGCACGCTGATCTGCACAGCTCTCACGATCGTGATCGTCGCTCCCATCGCACTGTCCTCCCAGGACCTCGTGCGGTGGGCCTCGGACCCCGCCGGCCTGGGCCTGCCCGAAGCGTGGGCGTGGCTCGTGTTCATCGCCCTCGACGCCGCCGCGGCCGTCTGCGTGGGGATGGTCAGCCTCGCTGCCTGGCGTGGTGAGAGCGGCGGCGCCTTCCACGTACTGACATGGCTCTTCGCTCTCGGCAGCGCCTTCGCCAACTTCCGCCACGGACGCACGACACCCGCCAAGGACGACGAGTACTTCTTCGCCGCCATGTCGATCGCCGGACCGCTCCTGCTGGACGTGACCCTGGCCCGCGTCCGCCGATGGACGCGCGTGGAAGCCCGCACCCAGATGGCAGCCCGGCCCCGGTTCGGCCTTCGATGGCTGCCCGGGGTGGCCTTCCGCGAGACCCTGCGCGCCTGGCAGGCGTCCCTACGTGAGGACATCGCCCGCCCCGCCGACGCGATCGCCTATGTCCGTGAGGTCAGAGCTCTCGCCGGCCTCACCCCCGCAGACGCCCTCCGCTTCGCCTGGCAGGCCCTCGGACACACCGACCCCTACATCGCCTGGCAGTGGCTGGTCGCCCGCGGCGTCACCATCGACCAGGCCACCGTCCTGGCCGCCACCGCAGCACTCACCTCGTCCGCGACGTCGGCCGCTCTGCCACCCGCGCCCTCCCGCCTCGAGCTCCCCGGGCACCAGGACTCAGCCTCGGGGTCCACGACACTGCCCACCGATCCGGGCGAGGACCCGCAGCCTGAGATCGTCGAAGATCCTCTCCCCGCAGGCAGCCCGGTCCAGTCCCAGCCCAACCCAGCAGCACCCGAACCCGTCCAGCCCGGCGAGGACACCACCACACCGGAGGAGGACACACCCCCCAGCCGCGCTCCAGGCAGATCCCGGTCAGCCGCGAGCACACCGCGCCGCTCGACCACTGCCGCCCACAGCACCACCGGGGACCGGCTCGCTGACGCCGTCCAGATGCTCAAGGCCAACAGCGAGATCACCGCACCCGAACTGGCCGACCAACTTCGCGCTCTGGGGTGGCTGCTCAGCGATCGGACCGCAACCCGCGTGCTGTCCCAAGCACGAGCAGAGGCACAGACGACTCGACTGACAGTCGCGCGGTAGCCGCCACAGGGGCCGTCCCTGGCCGCCATGTTGTCCGGTCCGGCGGCCGGGTGCGTGGCCGCCAGGGGTGGTCGGTGGCCGCCATGTTGTCCGGTCCGGCGGCCGGGTGCGTGGCCGCCAGGGGTGGTCGG
>JAAYYA010000344.1 GCA_012515595.1 Actinomycetales bacterium | reverse complement strand
ATGGCCAGCCACTACGTCACCAAGGCGCGCCTGGACCGCCCCTCGGCCGACGCGCTCGGCCGGGCGACCGCCGTCCTGGAGCGGGCCCGCTACGCGGACGCCTCGCGCACCCAGGAGACCGACGACGCCACCATGCACGGCGACATCGCGCGGGTGCTCGACTCGGTCTCCTCGAAGCTGCCCTGGAACATCCGGGCCAGCGCCAAGCTCTTCCCCCGCAGCGGCTGGCACTACCTGCGCTCCCTCCCCGGCCGCCTCCTCAGGCGTTAGCCGACCCCCCAATCGACCGAGCGCACCGTGTTGCGCTCCCAGACCCCACCGAGCGCGTGATGTTGCGCTCCCCCGGGCCCCACCGGGCCGTGTTGCGCTCTCAGATCCCACCGGGCGCACCGGCCTGCGAGCCTCCTTGACGTGCCCGACCAGCCCGGCCATGCTTCCCCCATCACGGGAAGGAACTCACGCAGAGCCGCTCCCGGGCTGGGTCGGGGCAGGTCGCCCCGGCCCCTCGTCACGAGAGGGCACACCACCATGAAGCATCAACTCGCAGGCGCCTTGCTGAGCGTGTCGCTGGTCGCCGGAGGCGCGCTGGCCGGCGCCGCCATCGCCGCGCAGGACACCGACGACACCCGGGCCACCAAGGGCTCCCCCCGGGTGCTGACCGCGGAGACCGCCCCGCAGGACTTCATCTACGAGGACGGGGTCGCCCGCGTGTGGGGCGACAACCGCTACGAGACGGCGGCCGCTATCAGCGAGGCCTACGGCTGGACGTTCGACAACACCGGCTCGGTCTACATCGCCGGTGGCAATGGCTACCCGGACGCCCTGGCCATCGGGCTGTCCCACCTGATGGACGGTCCCCTGCTTCTGGTGACGGCGACCAACATCCCGGGCGCCACCCGGGCCGAGCTCGAGCGGCTCCAGCCGTGCTACATCCACATCATGGGTGGCCCCACGGTGGTCAGCGACGCCGTCTTCACCCAGCTGAAGGCCTACGCCGACCCCACCCTCTGCGGGGAGGCGCCCTGAGCCCGGGCGCCCGGCAGGTCACACCTGAGCCACCACGCACCAGGCGGAGACCGACATCGTGAAGGGGCCGTCCGGCAGGAGGCTGCGCACCCGGGCCTCCAGGTCCGCCCGGGCCGGGTCGCTCAGACCGGTGACGTAGTCCCCTGCCGGACCGACCCCCATCCGGAACGGCTCCCAGTACGCCGCGAACGACTCCATCGGCACCTCGACGGTCAGCCGGTCCTCGGTGAGCCGGTCCATCCCCGCGGCCCGGAACAGTGACCCGAGCTCGCCGCGAGTGCCACCGAGCCGGTGCTCCTGACCGCCGGCCCACTCCGGGTCGATCTCCGCGACCGCCGTGTGGAAGGCCGACACCGGGCCGTCGCCGCCGCGCTCCAGGTTCCAGACGCACGCCGCGACCGTCCCGCCTGGTCGGGTCACGCGCGCCATCTGGGTCAGGCCCGCCACCGGGTCGGCCATGAAGTGCACCACCAGCTGACTCATCGTCACGTCGACGCTGTCGTCCTCCTGCGGCAGCGCCTCGGCCGTGCCCAGCCGGACCGTCACTCCCGGCAGCCGCTGACCGATCGCCTCGACGAACGCCGGCGCCGGATCCACGGCCTCGACCTGCTCCACCCCGAGCCGCTCGACCAGCACAGCCGTCAGCGCCCCCGGGCCGCAGCCCACGTCGAGGGCTCGCTGACCTGCGGCGACACCGGCCCGGTCCGCGAACGGGCCCGCCAGGTGCCGCGAGAAGCGACCCATGAAACTGTCATACGCGTCCGCTGCGAGGAACGCCACCAGACCAGCGTAGACCCGCAGGTGAGGCTCACGACAGACCCGACCTCACGGCATACAGCAGCGAAGCCCCGCCCCGGGTGAGGGGCAGGGCTTCGTCGTGTATGGACGGCGATCAGTTCAGGCCAGGGCGTGCCGGGGTGCCGTCTGACGGTGACCTAGGCGTCGATCAACTCGGCTCGGACAGCGTCCCGCTCATACGTGGGCTCCCCCTCGCGGTTCCACCCGGGCGTGTGTCCTCCTGCCACGTGGATGGCCGTCCGCACGGCTCCATCGGCGGCAGCCTGCGCCTCGTCGAAGGTCTCGCCAACGCCGACGAGCTCAATCGTCACCTTCGAGCTGCCCAGGTCGAGCGAGACGGCACCGGAGTGCACGACAGCCCCCGCTGCCTCCTCGAGGACGAGCAGCTGGTCCATGACGGCGTCCACGTGCAGCCGGAGCTCCTCGCGAGTGACACCACTGACGGTGAACCGAAGTTGCAGACCGACGTTGATCATGACCCCTCGCTCTCCGTGTAGCAGGTCTGACGATATAGCCACTGTAGTGCGTTCTTACCGTAATTGGGATCGGACGGCGTGAGGTGAATCCACCGCATGTGGTCACCGCAGGGGCAGCGCACCCTGTAGTACTTGGGTGGGTCGTCGATCGTCCAGCCAGCGTCCGCGAACTCACCCAGCAGCGCCTCAAGTTCCTTCTTGGGATGCTTCTTCCAGTAACGCACCATCCTCAGGACTCGTTCCCCGCTGCCATGCCCTGGACGTTATCTCTTTCCGCCACGCACCCACGTAAGGCCTGTGGAAAAGCCGGTGATTTGTGACGCCGCCAGTCCTCACGGCGCCGTGACACCCACGACAGACCCGACCTCACGGCATACAGCAGCGAAGCCCCGCCCCGGGTGAGGGGCAGGGCTTCGTCGTATGCCGGGTGGCTGGCTGACCAGGTCAGTCCAGGTAGTCGCGGAGCACCTGGGAGCGGGACGGGTGACGCAACTTGCTCATCGTCTTGCTCTCGATCTGGCGGATCCGCTCGCGGGTGACACCGTAGACCTTGCCGATCTCGTCGAGGGTCTTGGGCTGGCCGTCGGAGAGGCCGAAGCGCATCGAGACCACGCCGGCCTCGCGCTCGGACAGGGTGTCCAGCACCGAGTGCAGCTGCTCCTGGAGGAGGGTGAAGGAGACCGCGTCGGCCGGGACGACGGCCTCGGAGTCCTCGATCAGGTCTCCGAACTCGGAGTCGCCGTCCTCGCCCAGCGGGGTGTGCAGGGAGATGGGCTCGCGGCCGTACTTCTGGACCTCGACGACCTTCTCCGGCGTCATGTCCAGCTCGGCGGCCAGCTCCTCCGGGGTGGGCTCGCGGCCCAGGTCCTGCAGCATCTGGCGCTGCACGCGGGCCAGCTTGTTGATGACCTCGACCATGTGCACCGGGATGCGGATGGTGCGGGCCTGGTCGGCCATGGCGCGGGTGATCGCCT
>JAAYYA010000343.1 GCA_012515595.1 Actinomycetales bacterium | reverse complement strand
GAGGGACTGGCGGTACAGGGCTTCGGCGTCTCCGGAACGGCCGGCTGCCAACGCCAGGTCCGCCAGCTTGTTGTAGGAGATCGAGAGGTCGCGGCGGTAGGTGGTGTTGCCCGGCTCCAGCTCGGTCTTGCGCTGGTCGATGGCCATCGCGCTTTCGAAGATGGCCAGCGCTTCGCGGCCACGCCCGTAGTCGCGGGCGAGGTCTGCCAGGACGTCCGCCGCAGCACTGACCTGGACCTGCGCGATCAGTGGGAGTGCGCTGAGACGGGTGTCGGTCAGCAGCGCGAGGTGGGCGCGGGCCAGGCCGTCGAGCAGGCTCGCCCGTCCGGGGCGCCCTGGTGCGCCGCGGGCCTGGGCGAGGCATCGCTGAACCAGATGGGCGTACCGGCCAGCCAGGGCTGCGGCGATGACGGCGGAGGCCGGGTCGCTGGCCAGCCGCACGAGGACCTCCAGGACGCGTTCGACCTGGGCGTCGGAGGCCAGGTCCAGTACCGCGGTGACCATGTGGCCTCCGCCGTCGTCCTGCTCGTGCAGGACGCGGGCGATCAGTGCCTCACCGATCCGGTCGGGGCGCAGCGGGTTCCACCGGTCGGGCCCCTGGTACAGGCCACGCAGCCAGTCGTCGGCCAGGCGCCGCACCGCGGCCTCCGGGTCACCGGTCAGGTCCGGCAGGAGGTCGAGCAGAGCGGTTGCCTCGGTGTCGTTGCGGGCGCCGGCCAGGGTTGCCAGTGCAACGCATGCGCGTCGTGTCGATGAGGTGAGGCCGGGGACGCGGGCCGCCCAGTGCCTGGCCTCGTGCTCGAGCACACGGTCCACGGGCGGGCGGGTGCCGGGCTGCCAGTGCTGGCCCGACAGAGCCGCGTCGAATGCTTCCAACAGCACGTCCAGCGGCCAGGCGTAGCGGGCGCCTGACAGGTCTGCCGCGATGTGCGCGGGAGGGGTCCAGTCGTGGCCGTTCCAGGCCCGGGCGAAAGCGGTGAATGCGGTGCGGAACAACGTGTCCCGGTCGGTGACCGCCAGGCCCGAGGCTGCGGCCGAGCGGTCCGTGGCCGTCTCTGTGGCCTGCAGCACCGCTCCCGATACCGCCCGTTGCTCACGCAACGGTTCCAGTGCCTGCCCGGCAAGGGCACCCACCGGCGGCCGGCTGAGCAGCAGCACCCGGACCGGGGCAAGCACGGTGGCCGAACGCTCCAGCGCTGCGAGCTGCTCGGCGAGGGTCTTCGCGTCGTGCTCCTCGACGTAGTCGACGACCACGAGCCTGGCCAGCGGAACGGCGTCCACGCCGCGACCGGTCCTGGGCAGGAAACCCGCGAGCCAGCCGCGGGCAGCCATCTGTTTGCACAGCTCGATCCCGAATCGGGTCTTGCCCGCTCCGCCGTGAGCATCGACATAGCTGATGGTGAACCGGGCCCGGGCCTGGCACCACCGCCGTGCCAGGGCCAGCTGTTCATCCCGGAAGGCGTAAGCGACGACGCCGAACTCTGCGCGCAGCAGCAGCGAGGGAGCCGGTGCCCCCTCGCCGCTGAGGTCTTCGGACCGCTCGAACGTGAGGTCCTGGTCCCCGTCCTTCCACGGGCGCTCCACGCTCAGGTCCGCGTCCGGGACGGGCAGCGCCCGGTTCCAGTCGTCGCGGTGGCGCCAGGCATGCTCGCGGTTGAGCGCCAGCAGTTGACCGCCCAGGGTTACCAGCTCTGGCGGTAACCCGCCGCCGGTCAGGGCACTGACCGGCGAGGCCCACCCGCCGCGTGCATCGCGGGGGTCACGGCTGACCGACGCCAACGCCACGACTGCACGGTGCTGCGGGCACACCAGCGGTGCGCCGCTCAACCCCGGGGCCGCGTCACCGGCCTTCAAGGTCAGATACCCGTCGCCATCGGTCCCGACATGGGTGAACGACGCCGCGCCTCCCGGAGAGGGCACGTCGTCCTCACGGCGGCCGAACCCCCAGGCGTGCGGGGACACTGTGCGCACCGGGTCTGCGGCCATCAGCGGCGCGCACACGTGCCCCGTCCAGCCGTGCAGTTCGAGCACCGCCAGATCGGGGAAGGGCCAGAAGGCCGAGCGGGCATCCGGCTCCCGGTCCGCCGACCGGGCCCGGACAGCGGCCTGTACCTGCAGGGGCGCAGCGCCCTGCCCGCTGATGCCAGCGCCCCGATCAGGGACCAGGCGCACCTCATCCAGTCCTTCGACGACGTGTGCGCAGGTCAGAGCCCAACCAGGAGCGACCAGCACGCCGGTGCCCAGCGGAACCTGACCGTCAGCGGTGCGCACCTGGACGACGAAGCGGCGCAGCTGCGTGTCGTCGACCTCGGTACCCACTGCCCTGTCCCGGCCCAGTTCAGCCTGTGCTGCCCGCACCAGGCGCAGCACCCGGAGCGGGCAAGGCGGCCTGCGGCTGTCTCCAGGTGAGCGTCACGGTCAAGGTGGCCTCGCCGCCCCCCTCGACGATGAGCCCGGAGAGCTTGCCCGTCTTGGCGGTGACCTTCAGTCCGAACGCCACGCTCGCCTCGCTCGGCTTGACCCGGTCCCAGGTCTGGGCCAGTTCGGTGGCGATGCCCTCGATGGTCGCGCGTACCCCGTCGAACGACAACGCCGCACCGTCATCACGGATCGTGGCCGGCCCCCCGGCATCGACGACCTCGACGTAGAACTGCGCGCCCCCCGCGGACACCAGTCGCTGCTGCGCCACCACTGCTCCCCTTCCATCGGCCCCGGCCCATCAGTGCGTGACCAGACAGGAGCCGGAAGTGATCGAGGCCAGTCAACCACTCCCGGGCCCGCCCCGACGGAACTTCCGCAATTGCGGCCACCGCCCCACACCGTCTCCCCACCAGGCACCGGCCGGTACCGGCGCGAGGAGACGGATCCCGCCCAGCGCCCGCGCAGACGATCAGTCCGCCCGGGCCAGGTCCAGGCGGGTGTTCAGGTCCAGGTGGAAGCGCCCGTAGGGGTTGATGTGGATCCAGAACAGCGGGGACAGGGCGCGGCGGTCCTCCGCGGTGAGGCGGTCGGCCCAGGTCGGATCTCGTAGGACGGCCTGTATCAGCAGGGTGTTGATGTAGACCAGGGAGGACTGCAGCAGGTGCAGGGCGAGCATCGACACCTCGGCGTGTTCGCGGTCGGCGCCGGTCAGGACGCCGTCCTTGCCGTAGAAGATCTTGTCGTTGGCGCCGTTCCAGTTCTCGACGACCTGCAGGCCGGAGTGGATCTCCCGGCGTAGTTCAGGGTCGGCGAGGTAGTCGCAGACGAAGATGGTGCGCACCACTCGGCCCAGTTCCTCCAGCGCGAGGTAGACCGGGTGCTTGGGGCCGCCGCGGGTGAACCGGCGCAGGACCTGCTCGGCTTGGGCGGTGCCCAGCCGCAGGGCGGTGGCGTACTTGACCATCTGGTCGTAGTTGTTGGCGATCAGGTCCCAGTTGATCGGCCGGGCCTTGACCACCCGTTCCAGCCGGGTCCAGGTGCTCGGGCCGGCGTCGGGGCTGTAGAGCCGGACCGCGCCGATGTTCTTCAACCGGGGCAGCAGCTTGAACCCCAGCAGTTCGGTGAAGGCGAATCCCACGAGCGAGGCACCGTGGGTGTCGGTGTAGTTGGCCTGCACCTGGGCGTCGGTGCAGTGGCGCAGCAGTCCCTCGATCATCGCTGCGACCTCTGAGGAGGAGCAGCTCTTGAGCTGGGAGTAGATGCACGCCCTGCCCTTGTCGACATGCCAGTAGATCATGACGCCGTAGTTGGCGTACCGGGCGTGGAACTCGGTCATCAGGTTCGACTCCCATGATCCGAACCGTTTGGAGTCCGACGCGGTGGTCGTCGCGCTGCCCCACAGCGCGTCGTCACGGGCGGCCAGGGTCGCGTTGACCACGGTGACGATCGCAGCGCGCATGTTGTCGCGGGTGATGTGGCTGGCCCGCACCCGCCGCAGCGCGCCCTCGTCCTCACCGTGCTCCCCGGTGGCGACCATCTGCCGGATGCCCATGTTCGTGCCCAACGCGAACAGGCACAGCAGCAGGCGCCGGTGCAGCGTCGTGCGGTCGAGCACCTCCCGGGTCGCCACGGAGGCGAACTGGTCGGTGAAGTCGGTCAGGAACGCGGTGTCCTTCAGCACGTCCAGCAGGTCGATCGTCCCCCACCGGCGGGCGACCTCGTTCTTCAACGCGGTCAGGTTCGTCGGCTCGGGCAGCTTCTCCAGCTTCGGCACGCTGATCCACGGCTGTCCCTTGCGGGTGACGATCCGCACCCCGCCGCTGGTGCCCGTGGCCAGGGCGGTGTCCAGCCGGTCCAGGCCCGCCCGCAGCCGAGTCTTCAGATCCGCCACGAACGCAGTGGGATCCAGGGGCTTGGACAATGCCGCGTAGTGCACGTCCCGGTTGTCCTCGAAGTCTCCCGGCAGGTCCTCGTCCGGGTTGCGCCACTGCCCAGCACCCTCGACGTAGATCTCCCGCCGCCGCAGTGCCTCCCGCAACGCGATCAGTACGCACAGCTCGTAAGGGATGCGTTCGACCCGCCCGGTGCGCTCGTCCAGGACGGCGTCCCGCCATGCCACGGGCGCCACACCCTCGATCGGCACCGTCTCCGATGCCGGGTAGAACCGGTCCGCCGCACCCGAGCGCGCCGGCGTCTGTTCCTCGCACGCCTGCCCATCTGCCGGCGTCGCCAACGGAGCGGGGTCGGCGTAGCGGGCCAGCAGCTCGATCGCCTGCATGACCGGCCGGTAGGCGGTGTTGTTGCACCGGAACCGCAACGCCGCCAGCAGCGGGGACAGCATCCGCCGGTAGTAGTGGGAGTAGGACCCGCGCAGCTGGTACCGGATCCGGTCGGCGATCACCTTCTCGGTCGCCATCAGCTCCTTGGCCAACGCCCGCAGCGTCTTCTCCCCACCCGGCACCGCCGCGAACACCACTGTCCGGACCGTCTCGTCGGGCCGGTCCAGGGCGGCGGTCACCATCCTGGCCAGGATGCCCCGCTTGCCCGGCACCGCGGTCAGCTCCCCGATGAGCTCCTTCTCCACCCGCCGCTCGGCCCGCGCGTTGATCCGGTGGATCAGGTCGATCAGCAGCTTCACCAGCCCGTCGACCAGCTCCGCCTGCCGGGTCCAGCACAACGCCGCCAGCAACGTGTACCGCACCGGTTCGTCGCACTCCTGGAAGTCCGAGGGGTACATCCGCATCGCCCGGGCCCGCCAGGCCGCCACGATCCGGTCCGACGTCCCGACGAAGATCTCATCCCCCAGCCCCAGCGCCCGCGTGGTGGCCAGCTTGCCGATCTCCTCCAGCAGCGTGTCCAACCCCAGCGGCCCCGGGTCGGCCTTGAGCTGGGCCAACGCCCCAGGCCGCTCCACCAGATCCTGCAACCGAGCACACACCCCGGTCCCGAGCCGGCCCACCACAGCGGCCGTGAACGTCTCCTCGAATCGCCGCCCCGCCGAGGCGACGACTCGCTCCACCTGCCCCTCAGCTGGCGGCTCCACACCCTCGCCCCGACACCGTTGCAGCACCGCCGCCGCCAGTTGCGCCTCCTGCGTCTCCACCGGGCACACCTCGCCAGCCAGCCACTGCGCCCACCGCTCCTCGTCCGCCTCCGTCGCAGGACGCGTCCCGAACCTCCGGCGGATCTGGGCCCGGTGGTACTTGATCGTCCTGCCGGTCCAGGAGTACGTCGCGAACAACGCCGGGTCGACCTTCACCAGTGATGCCACGTACCTCACCACCGGCGGGGGGACCTCCTCGGCGTACGCCGGGAACCGGCCCTCGATGTCGTAGAACTTCAACATCACGCTGAAACCCAGCCGTGTCGCCCCGGTCTTGTTCCCCACCAGAGCCCAGTCATCCCTACCCAGCGTCCAGGCGTCGATCAGCTCGTCCGGCTCCCACTCAGCCCGCATACCCGGCGCACCTCTTCCGACGATGACCTCACCGATCAGAGATCAACCTCAAGAAGGCGGCGTCCACTACCGGCCGGTATGCCCGATCCGTGACCGTCACGCGCGCCGCAGCTGAGATCTACCTCAGGGACGTCAGCTACCTTGCCCCTCGCCGTAGCTTCGGGATTCCCGGGCCGAGGAAGCACGTTTCGACAGCGATCTACGCCGGGCGGGGCAGCTGTTCGCGCAGTGCATCCCCGACGTCCGCGAGAACGTGACAGGGACCTTGCGGGCCCGCGCGCGGGTCGGCCCGGCGTGGCTGCTGCTGCTCGCGCGAGATCAGCGCCGGCAGATCGTGGGTGCGGTGAGCTCTCATGCCCCGTACGCCCTGGCGGAGGCAGCTGGGGCTCTGGTCGCTCCGGCGGCCGCCGCGTCGCTGCTGACCCAGACCCGGCTGTTGGAACACCTCGCGGTGGCACCGGAGCATCGCCGGCGATCCCTGGCGCGCCGGCTTCTGCAGGAGGCCGCCACCCGGCACCGGGCAGAGCCCGAGGTCCGGCTGTGGTTCGGCTTCCTGGATGAGCGGGAAGTCGATCAGGCCGCCGACGTGTACCGGGCGACCGGTTTCCGGCTCGTCTCCTCCGCCGGGGACTTGCCGGCCCCGGCCAATGTGCTGCGGCACGCCCTCAACCGTCGACAGGGTCAATGGTTCTGGCAGGAGCTCTGAGCAGGCCCCCGCGGGGGAAGCCCCGCGGGGAGGAACCCCAGCCCACCCTCTTGTAGCTTCCGAAAACAGACCCGATAATCGGTAGTGGAGGGAGGCGTGATGACTGCTGTCATGGAGGAGACCCGCCAGGCCCGTGCAGTGATGGACCGAGTCGAGGCCGTCGAAGAGGTCGCGCTCTCGTTCCCCGAGCAGGACGAACGACGCTCCAAGCTGTTGGCCGCGGTACGCAGTGACCTGGCCGGGGCGCGTCCGCTGCGCCCGAGGATCGCTGCGGAGTTGTTGGGGTTGTCGGAGAAGACGGTCCGGGCCTGGGCCGCCGAGGGCGTCCTGCTGGTCGCCAGCGGCTCGTCACCGCGGATCCTGTTGGACGTGGCCCGGGTCCATGAGGTCCTGCACCTGGTGCGGGAGCTACGCGCAGCGGGCCAGACCCGGGGCCTGCTCGATGAGGTGCATCGCCGGCTGGTGGATGCCACCTGGCTGGAGAGGAGGGACCTGGCCCAGTCCCTGGAGCAGATGCGCCGCGGGGAGGGGATCGTCCGCGTCGCCGGCCCTTCGGCATAGTCGGGCACATGCCGTACACGGTGATGGCCACCCCGGTGGCCGAGCGTCAGATCCGTGGTCTTCGCGGGCCCCGGCGCAGGGCCTACGAGCAGTTCGAGCAGGCTCTGGCAGCCACCGGGTGTGCAGCCCTGGGGTACCGGCTCACCGGTGAGGACCCGCTGCCGCAGCTGTGCGTGAAGCACCTACGCGGCGCGGACCGGGTCGTCGTGGCGTTCGACAGACGGGTCGCCTGGGTGCTGCTGATCGGCCCGCACGCCGCCGGCGACCAGGCCGCCGATGTGTACACGACCTTGTACGAACTGGCCGGCATCACCCGCCCCGAACAGCCCCGCACCAAGCCGCCGTGCTGCAGCCCCGCCGACGGCAGCGCCCCGCAGCTGGAGGAGACCGTCATCGACGAGCTCCTCCAGCGCGCCCGCGGGCTACGCCGGTAGGACCTCACTGCCTGGTAGCGGGGGAGTCAGCACCTATCGGGAACTGACGTCGATGCCGTAGTTGAACAGGTCGTCCAGGGGCCTGGCGATGCTCAGGAACAGGTGAAGCTGGGCCCGCTGGACCGGTGGGACCTCGCCGACATTGCGGGGGTCGTCCTCGTCGAGTTCGGCGATGATCGCCGCTGCGACCTCGTTGCTGCTGATGTGACTGGGCACAGCCGCCCAAGGTCGGCCGATCCCCTGACAATGCCCCGCCACCAGCGAGGACCCCTGGTGGCACCGGCGCAGCCGACACCTGCCGTCCCTTATAGTTTCACTACCAGGATCTTTCATTTGGCAATGAATGGTGGTGTGGGGTGAAAGAGAAGGTGGAGGTGGAGGTGGGTTCTGAGGTTCCCGCCCACCTGGTCCAGATCCTGCAGACATCGCCCTTCCTGCGGACCGTTCAGGGCCAGACGTGTCGGCTCCTGGCCAGAGGCAAGGCGTGGCCGCTGGTGATCCACCGTCAGACTGCGGAGGCCATCCAGGCCCGCCAGGCGCAGTCCTCCGGGAAGCAGCGTCGCTCCAGCTCCAGCGAGCAGGCCCTGATCCTGGTCGTCGCACCCCGGTTGGGTGCCCGCGACCGCAAGGCCTTGGAGGAGGTCGACTGCTCCTACGTGGACGCCACCGGCGCGGTACATGTGCAGACTCCTACCGTGCTGGTGCACGCCGAACCCCACAACGCCACCCACCGCTGGCGCCTGGTCTCCCCGCAGGGGCTGGGGGTGGTCGCGGTACGCCTGGTGCAGCACCTGCTGCAGGACCCCCAACGGACGTGGACGGTCAGCGAGCTGGCCACCGAGACCGGCGCCTCCCTGGGGCAGGCCCACAAGGTGCTGACCCGCCTGGAGACCGAAGGACTCCTGCTACAGCAGCAACGCACCGGGCGGGCGGTGCCACGACGCCTGCGCGATCCGGGGGCCGTGCTGGACTGGTTGGCCCAGGTCCCCGCCGCCGGCAAGCTCCACCAACGCCTCAAGACCTACGCCTACGCCCCCAACCCCGGTGCCTTGATGCTGCGCCTGGCCCACGCCGCCCATGTCGCTCAGGTGCCGTGGGCCCTCACCGGAGCCGCAGCCGCCGGTCTCTGGAGTGCCGGGGACGTGGTGACGGCCCTTCCGGTCCTCATGGTCCGCATCGACCCGCAGGTACCGCTGACGGTGGCGGCCAACCACCTGGACCTGGAACCGGTCGACACCGGGCACAACCTGCTGCTGGTACGCGACGTCGGCCAACTGGCCACCTACCCCCCGATCCCCACCCACAACACGGTGCCGATCGCCCCCAAGGTCCGCGTCTGGCTCGACATGCTCACCGAACCCCGCGGCCACGACGCCGCAGCCCAGTTCCGGGAGGCCGTCCTTGGCTACTGATCCCCCTGTCGAGCCCGCCGACGGCGCCCACCACAGCGGCTACGACCCCTCCACGACCGAGGTCATCCTCGGGGAGACCGCCGCCCTGCTGCGCGCCCTGGGTCTCACCTCCCACCACACCGTCCTCATCGGCGGCATGGTGCCCAACCTGCTGGTCCTGGACCCACCCGGCCCGGCTCACCTGGGCACCACCGACATCGACCTGTGCCTGAGCATCGCCCTCATCGACGGCGACACCGCCGAGTACGACCGCATCGAGACCTGCCTGCGCAGCGCCGGATTCCAGCCCACGAAGAAATCCTTCCGGTGGCGGCAGTCCAGCGGCCTGCGCCTGGTCGTGGAGTTCTTCTGCCCCACCACCGACCAGTGCCCTGCCGGCCGGCTGTACCGGCCCCGGCAGGTCGAGAACCCCACCGCCAAGCACAACATGGGCGGCAACCTCACCGCCGTGGCCCTGGACGCCGGCGAACTGCTGTCCACCGACACCGTGACCGTCTCCCGCGAGGTCATCCTGCCCAACGACGGCGGCCGGATGAGCTACGAGTTCACCGTCTGCGGGCTGCTGGGATTCCTGGCCGCCAAGACTGCGGCCCTGCACAAGCGGGACAAGCCCAAGGACGCCTACGACATCGTGTGGATCACCGAGAGCTGGCCCGACGGCCCCCGCGGTGCCGCGGCCGCCATCACCGCCAGCCCTCAGTACGGACACCAGGACGTCCCCCAGATCCTGGACAGCCTCTACGACGCCTTCTCCGCTGTCGACAAGGTCGGCCCGGCCAGCTACGCGAGGTTCCTCGCCGACCCCCAGGACACCCCTGCTGACCGCATTCGTCTGGCCCGCCGCGCCACCGGCGCGATCAACGAACTCCGCCGTCACCTGCAGGGTTCCTGAACACCCACCGCCTCAGATCACGACCGGCAACGCGGACCCTCAAGGGCGGCTGCGGCCTCGCGCAGGGCGTGCTGGCCGTCCTGGGTGGCCAGTAGCCGGGAGACATGGCTGGGCCACCACCGGTCCCCACCGCCGGGGGTGCGGTGCCCGGCGGCGTTCAGGGCGCGGGCGATGTCGGTCAGGCGATCCCCAGCGGCCCGGCGGCGGGCGACCTCGGCCAGGACCGCATCCGGGCAGCGCCGGGGCCCGCCGAGGCGCCCCCCAGCCGCGCGGCGGGCGGCCAGGGCCGCCCGGGTCCGCTGCGAGATGACCGCGCGGGCGTCCTGGTCAGCGGTCTGCTCGCGGGGTCCCTGGGTGTGCAGGTACAGGACCACGCCCCCGTCCCGCCGCGGCCGCGGCGCGCTGCGGTGCCGCACCTGCAACACCCGCGCGAGAGCATCCGCGGCGGCGTGCACCTCCTCGAGGGTGTCGGCGACCAGGCGCACCTGCACCCCGCTCACCAACGCCCACCGCGCCCGTAGGGGGTGGTCATCGCCGCCAGCAGCTCGACCGCGACCCGGCAGTCCCCGCCTGCGCGGTGCCCGCCGTGCAGGGGCATCCACCGCGGGCGCATCGCCCAGTCGCTGCGCCGCAGCATCAGGCACTCCCACACCCCCGCCCCGGCGAGGTGGGCCAGGTCCAGTCTGTCCCGGTCGGCGTGCTGGAGAAGCCGGGCCTGGTCGAACTCGGCGTTGTACGCGATGACCGTCCGGCCGCGGGTGAGGTGCAGCAGCTGCGCCCCGGCGCTGATCGGCTCCTCGGGGCGCACCAGGGACTCCAGCAGCACCTCCCCGGTGGCCGCGTCCAGCACGGCGACCTCGACCAGGACGCCGTCCAGGCGCGTGGTCTCGGTGTCCAGCACCACCGCCGCCCCCGAGGCGGTGCCCACCACGATCCGCCCGGCCACGGCATGCGCACCGAGCACCGGATGAGTGGCCAGCTCGGCGTGCACAGTCCCAGCCCGCGGCGCCTGCAGTGGTCCGTATGCGTCCAGGTCTCGCAGGAGTCCCGTCATGGCCCCGACCGTAGGCGCCGGCACCGACAGTTCTTTCCATTGAACGTTCTTCACTGGGAATCATCAGGTACGCCAAAAAGGACACAGAGACCAGGATGATCGACTACTGGGTGGAGGAGGTGGACGTAGGAGGACCAGCAGGACGCTCAGCCGGTGCTGCAAGCCGATATAGATCAACTAGCTGCTGCGCCGCCTGATCAGTGCTGGTACGCCGGACCACAAGGAGCAGGGCGTCTGCGATCTGTGCCCTCTTCTTGCAGTCCTTCGCCTTGACCCGGCTGTCCGTCACCTTGGACCAGCTGAGGGCTCCTACGAACACCATCGCCATGCCCAGCACGGCGTAGACGACGACCAGGGTCAGCGTGGATGGGTGAGAGGTGTCCAGCACCTTCCACACACCGCCACCGCCGACCAAGGCCACCAGACCACGCCAGACCTGGTTCATGCCTGTCTCGATGTCCCTTCACTTGTGATGATCGCGGCCCCAACATCAGCACCCGATAGCCCCTAAGGTCGCGGGCTGCACGCGGAACTGGTCGAAGTCGCGAGTGAGTCCCCGAAGATCCCGGAGACGAGAAAGCCCGGCATGAGGCCGGCCACACTGGCAAGCCCCGCCACGAGGCAGAACTCGTCCCTGGGAGAGGTCCGGCAGGCCGGTCCGCCAGGGTCTGGGGGTCCTGACCACCTGCGCTGTAGACGATCACGCGCCTCGATGGAGTGTCAGGACATGCGAAAGGCCCGACCTCAGCCGGGCCCTACAGAAGATCACTATGGGAAAGAGTCACAGTGCTGAAGAACACCGACTCCGCGGGGGTCACATCGCGTGGCCTACCCTCGCCAGATCCGCCAGCCGAGTTCTTCGAGCCACACCCCGATGGCGCCAGCTTATCGGAATTGTGTCGCCCCATCCTGCCTCAGGGTAGCGTTGGCGCAGGTCAGCACTCCGGCGACATGCAGGCGCCCAGTGTTCGCCAGCCAGGTTTGACCCCGCGTCCACTCGGTCGGCGACACTGGGCGTCAGAGGACCCCGGGACGCCTGACAACCTAGCGGGAAGACACTGGACGGCCCGAAGACCCACAACATCAATTGCCGGCCACGGCAGGCGTTCGCCGACATGCGGGCACAGTTCTCCTGGTGGACAACCGTACGACAAACAGCGTCCGCCGTCGTCGCGCCCACCGGTACAACAGGGTGGTCAGCGTTCCGGGCCAGGGTCGAGGTCGTCTCGGTCTCGGTCTCGTTCTCGAGGCCCGGGCTCCTGAGAAGTCGCGGGGGCTGGACGTGCGCGGCGCGGGCGTGCCTGGTTGTCCACCGCAGCATCGGCGTGGGCCTCGGCTCCCGGGGGAAGGAAGGGACGCGCGAGGTTCTTGATCTCCTGTAGTTGCGGTGCCCACTGGGGTCCCAGCCCTGTCGCGAGTCGTCGGCTGGTGTCCAGGAAGTCTTGCGCTTCGGGGTAGGTCCAGGTGTGGTGCCGTTCGGTCTCGACGGCAGCTTGAGCACCGGGCGGCTGTGCCCACTGTCTCTCGGGGGTGCGGTTGTTGGCGTACAGCAGCTGGTTCCCGCGGCGGTACACCGCGACGGCGTCGATGAGATCGTCGCGGTCGATGCGACCCGCGGCCTGCAGGACGCCGTGGTAGGAGGCGTCGTGGTTACTGGTCTCGGTCAGGCGTCCGTGGCCGAGGGCGGCGACCTGGTCGTGGTAGCGGGCGAGGATCCCCAGTCGGCTCTGGGCCTCTGGAACAGCCATGATCACAACTTCGGTGCGATACCCGGCGTCGCGGAACATCCGGGCCGGCTCGAGGAAGTCACCGGGATCACGCATGGTCGTCTCGATGACGGTGTTGATGCGCCGGCCGATGAGGTACTGCTCGGCCATGGCCATCCAGCGGCGCCCGTCCAGGCTGGTGTAGGGGGCCGCGTTGTGGTCCTCCTCGGCGAGGAGCCGGTGGTACTCGGGGTGGTAGGGCTTGTAGTAGTCGCTGTTGACGACAACGGCCCCGCCGCGGTCGTCCAGGCTTCGGACCACGGCCTCGGTGGTCTTGGTCTTGCCTGCTCCGGGTTGTCCGGCGACGAACACGACCGTGGGGTGCTCCACGCTGATGCCGGTGAGTTCTCGGGGGGCAATCCGCTCGGTGAAGATGCGTCGGCTGTCCGCCTCCGGCAGCAGGTAGCGGCGGGGGTCGATGCCGCTCACTGCTCGGTGAGGATCTGCTGGCGCAGGGCCTGGGCGTTGGCCAGGACCTCGGCCAGAGCACGCTGGTCGGTGGAGCGCAGGTGGAGTCGTTGTTCGGTGAAGGTGGTGGTCAGCTCTTCGCAGCGGGCGATGACGGCCGGGTCCGGGTCGGCCTTGGCCTGTTCCTGAGTCAGCCGGGCTGTGCAGGCGGCGACCAGCTGGGACAGGGCTTCGAGGACGACCTCGTAACGGACGGCTTCATCGGTGGACCACGTGAAGGGCGGCAGGTTCCCCGCGACGGAGTCCTGCGGCTGGCTGATCTCTTCCACGGTGGAGAGCTTGCCACGGTATCGCCATCTTTGAGTCAGCCGGCGGATCAGCCGGGCTGGACGTAGATCGCATCGCATGGGTGTCCTTCCTGGCCCCTAGGTCTGGGGCAGGGCGTAGAGCAGCCGGTCTTCGACCTTGTCGGCCAGGACGAGGGCGAGAGCCGGCGCGCCGGGCCGGGTGATGACGCCGACGGGCAGGGCGGGGTCCTGGCCGGTGATGACGGTGGCGCGGGCCTTGGTACCGGTGACGATGACGTCGATGGGTCGGTTCTGGGTGTCGGTGGCGTAGACGTGCCCAGCAGTGACGTCGGCGGCGGTCAGGGTGGCGCCGAGGTGGGTGAGACGCCCGGCTCCGGTGTCGATCAGCAGGGGACCGAGGGCGGAGCGGGTGCTGCCGGGTTGGGTGACCAGGGCGGGGGTCCGCAGGTCGCTGGTGGCGCCGAGTGTCAGCTGTGCCTGGCGGCGGCCGGTGGACAGCTGGTGGAGGACGGCGATCTGGCGTCCCTTGCGTGCTGGCCAGACGGCGAGCACGTGGTCGACGTCGAGGGCCTGCACACGGCTGGGACCGCCGTTGGCACTGTGGGGTGCGGTCAGGACGGTGCCGGTGGTCAGGGTGGTGCCCGGGGTGAGGTGCCACCAGCGGCCTTGGTCGGACAGAGCCAGGACGGTCTGGTTCTGGACGACGGCCGGGGCGGCGCCCACGGGGATGTCGAGTCGTGGGGTGGACTGCCCGGTGATGACGGCTGCGGTCTGGTCCGGCATCTCGATCAGGGGAGAGGCCCCGGTCCAGGTCAACCGACCTTGCCGGGGGAGAGCGACCGCCACACCTTCGGTCTCGCCCGATGCAGGGGTGGGGGTGCTGGATCGCTCGGGCAAGGGCCAGTAGGTGAGCGTGGTCGTGGTCGCGACGGCCGCGCACAGGCGTCCGTCGATCTGGGTCAGGTGCAGGTTGGTGACCGACCGGGGGGTCTTCGCCTTCCAGATGGCCTGTCCGGTGGCGGGGTCCAGCAGCACGACGTCGCGGTCGGCGGTGACGACCAGGACGGTGCCGTCGGCGGTGACCACCGGGGGGATGGTCGGGTGGACCGGGACCGACCAGGTAGCGGTCTCGGCGAAGCCAGGGGGCGCCGGCCGGGGCAGGTTGGCGCCGGATCCGACGGCGGTGAGAGGACGCGGTGCCGTGGCGGCGACCGGCTGCGGGGGAGCGGGACGCCGCAGGGTCAGGACGATGGCGGTCCCGGCGACGGCCAGCACGACGGCCGTCACCGCTGCGACGGCGGGCCAGAACCATGGACGATGGGTGGCGACCGGTTCTGTCAGCTGCAGGACACGGCCGTCGGCGGTGACGGCCAGGGGCCAGGTCGTCCCGGAGGGGTCGGTGGCCGCGACCCGCACGATGTCGGCGGTCCCGGGGATGAGGGCGGCCTCGGCCGCTGCGGCGGCCAGGGCCGCGGCCGCGGGGGTGAGGTCGTCGGGAACGGTGATGGGCCGCCCGTAGACGGTGGCCTGGCCATCGTCGGTGATCTCGATGGGGATCACGGGATAGACCGGCACGGCGGAGGCGATGATGGAACCGTCCTCGGGCCACAGGGCGCTCTGAAGTGGGGGTGTCGGCGAGGTGGAGTTCATCGGGCCACCTTCAGATCGGAGACCGCCCAGGCGGAGCCGGATCGGGTGAGGGCGAGGTAGACGACCAGGGTGGAGGGGGTGCCACGCCAGTGGCCGTCGCCGACAGGGGTGATCCGGACCTTCCAGGATCGGTCTGCGTCGGTGGGAGTGTCGCCTGGTGCTCCGCTGTCGTGGTTGGGCTGCAGCTGCACCCGGGTGTAGGCGTGGTGCTGTGCCCAGGTCTGCCAGTCGGCGCCGGGGTCGGCTGCCGAGGAGGCGGTGCGCAGCGACCGGGCGAGGACGGGGACGGCCAGGGCGGCGGCACGGCGTCCGGCGTCCATGGGGGTGGTGTCCAGCCGGGTGTCGCTGGTCCAGGCCAGGCGGATGAACGCGGCTCCGACCGCATCGGGGTCGGAGCGGTCGATGGTGCTGACCTTGGGGAGGTCACCGCGCGGCGTCCCGGGGCGGCCGGGCGAAGGAGCGGTCGGCCCGGGGGTGGTGCTGGCGGGGGACTGCTGCGCGGCAGACGTGCTCGTCGTGGGGGCTGACGGGGACGGTGCGTCGTCACCGCAGCCGGCCAACAGGGCGAGCAGTGCGGTCACGGAGACGAGGACCGTCACCCGAGTTCGCCTCACAGGTATCTGCGGATGGACCATTGCTGGGCCTCCCAGTAGCTGTTACCGACCACGGTGGTGATCTTTACGACGTCGCCGGTCTCGGGCGCGTGGATCATCTGGCCGTTGCCGATGTAGATGCCGATGTGGTGGTAGGTGCTGGCCCCCGGATCGGCGAACGCGATGACGTCTCCGGGCTGGATGTCCTTGCGGGACACGGCGGACCCGACGTGGGCTTGGTCGTTGGCCGTGCGCGGCAGGATCCGGTGTGCGCCCTGGTAGAAGGCGAACTGCACCAGAGCGGAGCAGTCGAACCCCACCGTGGTGGCGCCCCGCCCGACGCCGGTACTCGGTCCTGCCGGTCCTCCACCGCCCCAGGAGTAGGGCACTCCCAGCTGCGATCGCGCGGCGACCAGGACGGCGTTGACGGTGCCCGCTTCGACGGCGGCGTACTTCGCCGCGAGAGCAAGGATGCGGGGCACGTACTGCTGGGTCTCCGGGTAGGGCGGGATGCCGTGGTACTGCAGGACCGCGCCGGGGCCGGCGTTGTAGGCGGCCAAGGCGAGGCTGGTGACATCCCCGCCGAGGGGGCGGACCTGGTCGGCCAGGTAGCAGTCGTAGCGGCCCTGGGCCATGACGGCGTCGCCGATGTCGAACGGGGAGGTCGTGCCGTTGCCGTCGTCGTCGCGACCCCATGCGCTCCAGGTGCCCGGCATGAACTGCGCGGGTCCCTGAGCGCCGGCGGGGCTGACGGCGGTGACGTTCCAGCTGCTCTCGGCGTCGATCTGCGCCGCGATGATCGCCGGAGGGAACTCCGGGCACAGGGACCCGGCCTTGAGGACCCAGGGAGCGAACGCGGCCGGGACGGCCTGGTTGATCCCGTTACCCAGTCCCCAGGACGCCGCGACCGCCTGGTCGTCGTCCTCGCTGGCGGCCACCAGGACACTGATGCCCACGACGGCGGCCAGCAGTGCGCTGCCCGCGGCCGCGGCGACGCCCAGGATCCGGTGGCCGCTCACTGCACGAGTCGCTCACGGCCGTAGAGACGGGCTCCGGGACGGAGGGCTGGCGCTGCGCTCAGTTCTCGGGGGGCTTCCACTCGCCCTTCATGACGGCCTGGACGTCGCCGCGGCGGACCCGCCATGTACCTCCCACCCGGAACCCGGGCAGCTTGCCCTCGCGGATCAGGCGTGTGACGACCTCGGGGTTCATCCGAAGGACTTGGGCGACCTCCGCGGGGGTCATGACCAGGTCGTATCCGGCCAGCTCTGGTAACACATCGGGTTCCGACACGACACCCTCGGTCTCTGTCACAACACGAAGCGTATCCACGCATCCCGCACCCCCTCGGAAGCACAGAAACGTCAATGGGCAACTGTTACCGACGATGCTAGTCTATGCCGACAGATTCGACAATCTGCGATAGAGTGGTATCGAGACGGACAGGAGGTGGTAGTGGGATGTTCAGGCGACGGGGGACAGAGCGCCCCGTGATCAACCCGTTCCTCCCCGTTCCGGACCGAGCCCCCATTGAAGACGACGACACCGACCGTTTCGACGAGGTTTTCGGAGCTCACCTGCGTCTGGTCGGTCCCCCGGTGCCCATCGAGGTACCGGCCCCAGACCTGCCCGACTCCCTCGTCCTGCCGTGCGAACCGGTGGGCGAGGCGGCTCATGCGTCCCTGCTGTGGGTGATGTCCCTACACGGAGGCAGCGGAGCCAGCACCCTGACCGGCATCCTTGGGACGCTCGCCGCCTCCATGCCGTTCCGGGAGTCGCTCACCTCACGCCGGGTCACCGAGTCCCCTCGCAGCTGGCCGTGCGGCCCGGGTCCGGCCCTGGCGTCCACGGTGTTACTGGTGGCCCGCACCCATGCGGCCGGGCTGGTCGCTGCTGACGCAGCCGCCCACCACTGGGCGACCGGCCAGCTGATCGGTATCCGGCTGCTGGGCCTGGTCCTGGTCGACGACGCTCCACACCTGACCGGCTCTCAGCACGCCTTCATGCTCCAGGTCGCCTCGACCGTCCCGAACTGCTGGCACCTGCCCTGGCAGGAGGAGTGGCGAGAGATCCGTACTCCCAGCTTCAACGACGCCTCACGACGAGTTCGCAGGATCGGCACCAACATCATCAACTGCGCCCGGGAGATCCGGGTGACGCCCGAGAGGTAAGGACATGCACATCACCACGGCGTTGACCACCTCCGTCTACACGGCCGCCGTCCGGGCCGCCGGAGTCGTGGATCCCACCCCCGAGCAGCCGCCGGGCACTGACCGCCTCAGCACGCTGTTCAACTGGGGCGTCTGGATCGCGATGTTCATCCTCTCCGCGTCCTTGCTGTGGGGGATCGTCACCGTGGGCGCGTCCCTGCGCGCCGGGGGAGAGGTCGAGGGAGTCAAGCGGGTCGTGCTCTCCGGCGTCGGCCTGGTCTTGGTGAGTTCCTTCGGCCTGGTCCTGGGCGCGTTCAGCTGACACCGGCTCCGTTGCGAGGGAGGAACCCGTGAGCGACACCACCGATCCGAACAGCCAGAAGCGGGGCACCGGCTACAACGGCTGGTGGTTCGCCTCGGCAGCCGTCATCGTCGCCGTCCTCCTGGCCGCCGGTGCAGTCATCGTCTTCGGTGGCCCAGGTGACACCTCCACGCCCCAGGCCACCACCACCCCGAGAGCCGCACCGGGCACCTCGACGCAGCCTGTCGCGACGTCCGGTGAAGTTCGGCCGGGGTGCCATCCCTCGGCCACCGACCAGACGGTCCCTACCGCAGAACCGCCAGGCTTGAACTGGGAAATCATCGATGGTGTCGCATATCCGTGGTCTCCGACCGCTGGTGCACTCCACCGGGATCGCGGGGTGTGGACCTGCTACGCCCACACCCCCACCGGCGCGCTCCTGGCCGCAACCTTCCTGAGCTCGGCCGAGTCCTACACCCAGGCGGCCCGGGTTCTCCAGGAACAGGCCCTGTCGGGGCCGAACCGGAACGCGAAGCTGGCCGAGGTCCGCAAGAACCCCCCGCAGGCACCGGAGCCGGGCACGACAGCGGACATCGCCGGGTTCAAGTTCCTCGACTACACCCCTCAGCGAGCCACGATCCAGATCGCGGGAGCCTTCGCCAACCGATACCTGGTCCTCACCGTGCCGGTCGTCTGGAGCGGCGGGGACTGGAAGCTCAACATGGATCCGCCCGGCGGTCCGGTGCCGGGCGCGCCTCTGGCGAGCCTTGAGGGCTACACCCGATGGGGGGCGCCCTGATGCCCTGCAGTTTGCAGGATCCAGCTGGCTGCGTCGGTGATGTTGTCGGTTCTGCTGCCAGCGCCGTGGCTGGCAGTGCCGTCGACAAGCTGGTGGAGTCGTTCGCCCACGCGGTGGAGAGCGCCCTGAAGGTGGTCACATCGGCGTGGCTCTCGGTACCCTCACCGTCCCCGACCTCCTCGACCGTCACCACGATGCAGCAGAACCTGGAGTGGGTCACGCTGCTGGTCGCAGCGGTGGGGATGTTGGTGGCCATCGTCAGGATGGGCGTGACCAGCAACCTCGCCGAGGGCGTGGGGCTGGCCCGCATGTACCTGGCGATGGTCGTCGTCACCGGCTGCGGAGGCGTGGTCGTGGCCAGCCTGATCCAGGCCGGCGACGCCGCAGCCCCGTGGTTCGTCGAACGCGCCACCGGCGCGGGCTACTCCGATGGCACAGCGACCCTCATCACCGCGGCGATGCTTCAGGGCACCGGGCAGGCCATGGGCCTAGTGATGGGGCTCATCGCCCTGATCGCCTCCCTGTTCCAGATCGCGTTCATGTTCGTGCGCGGCGCCCTGCTGATCGTGCTGATGGCGATGCTGCCCACCATCGCCGCCGGGACCGCCACGGAAGCGGGGATGCTCCGCTTCAAGCGAGTGTGCGCCTGGATCTTCGCCTGCGTCATCTACAAACCGGTCGCAGCGATCATCTACGCGATCGGCTTCCTACAGATCAAGGGCGACCCCGCCGCTGACCTGAACGGCCTGGACGACGTCGCTCGCTCCACCTACGACCTGGTGCTAGGCACCATCATCATCATCCTGGCCGTCTTGGCCCTGCCAGCCCTGATCCGCTTCGTGGCACCGGTCGCGGACCGCGTCGGCGGGTCGTCGTTCTCCCCCGGGGCGGCGTTGGGATCGGTCGCCACCGGCGCCGTCGTGGTGACCGGTGTCATCGCCACCGGCGGTGCCGCAGCACCGGCAGCCGGGGCCGCCGCCGGTAGTGGCGCGGCCGGCGGCGGCACTGCCGCGATGGCCACCGGCGCCGCCGGAAGCGCAGGGGCCGGCGGTCAGGCAGCGGGCGCAGCCCGCGGAGGAGCTGGCCCGTCCGGCGGAACCGGAGGCACGGGATCGACTGGCCCAGCCGGACCTCAGGGCGACCCCGGAGGACAGGGCCCCAGCGGGGCCACTCCTGGAACCGCGCCGCGCGGATCCGGTTCTCCTTCTGGAGCATCGGGCGCCCGCATCGCTCAGGGCGCGACCGGCGCGGGCGGCTCGACCGCTTCACGCGCAGAGCACGTCGCCGGTGACGTGAGCGGGACCGACAGAGACGACGGCGCCTCCGGCGCCAGGGAGGGTGGACGATCGTGAGCGTTGCTGAGGCCGCGCGTCCGCAGTACGGCAACTTCCGCCCGACCCGACGGGCCGGACTGTTCGGAATCCCGCTGCTGGCACTGGTCGGGCTGCTCGTGGCCGGCGCGATCGGCTTCGCGATGCTGCTGGCCCGGGAGTGGGCCATGGCCCTGGTGTGGACGACGTGCGTCGTGGTCGCGACACTGCCGCTACTGCGACGCAACGCCCACGACCGGAACCTGTACCAGGTCATCGGGGCGAAGCTGTCCTTCTCCGCGGCCCGTCGGGCCGGGACCACCGTGTACCTGAGCGGTGGAGCCGGGCACACCCCCGATGGGCAGTGTCGTCTGCCGGGTCTGCTGGCGGCGTCCCAGCTGGCCGAGTTCCGCGACGCCTACGGTCAGCCGTTCGCGCTGCTGCACGTACCGGCCACCCACCACTACTCCGTCGTCCTGGAGGCTCAGCCGGCCGATCACCGACTGCTCGACGACGACGTTGTCGATCAGCAGGTGGCGATGTGGGGTGGGTGGCTGGCCGACTTGGGCAACCACCCATCGATCGAGGGGGCCTCGGTCACGGTGGAGTCCGCGCCGGACTCCGGTCTGCGGCTGCGCCGCAACATCGCTTCCCAGCTCGTCGAGGACGCCCCCGACTTCGCAGCGGCCACGCTGGCCGAGATCGCCGAGACCTTCCCGTCCACGGCCGCCCAGGTGACCACCCGGATCACGGTCACCTGGTCGGCGATCCCGGCCTGGGAGAGCCGCGAACGCGTCGGGGCCCGACGCCGCAAGCCCCGCCCGCGCAGCACGCAGGAGATGGCCACCGAGATCGGCAACCTGCTGCCGGCGATCATCGCCGGGCTCAAGGTCGCCGGGGCCGGGACGTCGGTGCGCGCGATGCGCGCCCAGGACGTCGTGGACGCCACCCGCGTGGCCTACGACCCGCGCGTCGCCCTGGCCGTGGAGGAGGCCCGGGCTCACGGCGGCACCGGGCTGCGGTGGACCGAGGCTGGCCCCACCGGAGCGGTGGAGTCCTGGGACTCCTACCGCCACGACTACGGGTGGTCCCGCACCTGGTACATGTCCGCGCCCCACCGGGGGTCCTTCCCGGCAGAGGCCCTCTCGCGGTTGCTGTCCCCGCACCGAGACATCGCCCGTAAGCGGGTGACGATCCTGTACCGGCCCGAGCCGCCGGTGCGGGCCGCGGAGATCGTGGACCGCGCCTACCTGGACGCGACCTCGGAGGCAGCGCAGAAGTCCCGGTCTACCGCCCGGGACCGGCGGGCGATCCGGGTGGCCGAACGCACCGCGGAGGAGGAAGCCGCCGGAGCCTCCCTGCTGCGGTTCAGCGTCGTGGTGACGGCCACGGTCTTGGACCCCAAGCAGCTGCCGTTGGCGTCCACCACGATCGAGGGCCTGGCCGCCGGGCCGCGCCTGCGGATGCGGGTGGCGGTGGGCAACCAGGCCGCGGCCTTCGCAGCCGGGCTGCCCCTGGGCCTGGTCCTGCCCAAGCACCTGATGCTCACCCCCGAGCTGCGCGACCAACTGCTGTGAGAGCGCATCGAGCGAGGAGATCCGCATGAGCAGTCCTCCGACGGTCCTCACACGCCGCTCCCGTCGAGCCGGGGCGGCGTTCCACTCCGTTCCCCCTCGACCTCGCCGGTCCTGGGGCACGCTCCTGCGCGGCCGCCGGTCCCGCGCCCTGGCCCGCCAGGCACGCAAGCAGACCGGGGAAACCCCGGCCGGGTCCCTCACCCGGGCGTTGGCGGCCGCGCGGCCGGGACGACGCGGCTGGCCGGGCCGCGGAGCCGGGCCCATGCCCTACCTGGATCCGCCCAGTGAGTGGCGCGGCACCAGCGTCCAGGTCTGCGGGCTGTGGCCGTTCTCCGCCGGCGCCACCCTGCCCGATGTGGGAGTGCCGCTGGGCCGGCACCTCGAAGGATCCGGCACCGTGTGCGCCGACCCCATCTACTGGTTCCTGCACGGCCTGATCAACACGCCGTCGGCGTTCGTCCTGGGCCGCCCCGGGCTGGGCAAGTCGACCCTGGTCCGCCGAATGGTCACCGTCCTGGCCGGGTGGGGGGTCCTGCCGCTGATCCTGTCCGACCTCAAACCGGACTACGTCGACCTCATCTCCGCCCTCGACGGGCAGGTCATCACCCTCGGGCGCGGAGTAGGCGCCATCAACCCCCTGGACCCCGGACCCCTACGCGGCCAGCTCGACCGGCTCCCGGCCGACCTGCGCCACCAGGCCGACGCCGAGCTACGCGGCCGCCGCCAGGAATGCCTGATCGGCCTGCTGAACCTGGTGCTGGGTCGGCCGCTGGACGCCCGGGAGACCACGATCGTCGCCGCGGCCCTGCGGATCCTCGACCAGCGCCCAGAAGTGCCTCTCATCTCCGACCTGCACCAGCTGGTGCGTGAACGCCATCCGGACCTGCGGGCCGTAGCCCTGGACCGCGGGGACGACGCCCGGTACGACGAGCTCGTGGAGGACCTGGAGACCGGGCTCATCGCCCTGGGCCCGGCCGGCCGGTTCGGAGACATCTTCTGCCAGCACACCTCCACCACCATGCTCATGGACCGCCCGGTGGTCTTCGACATCTCCGGCGTCGACAGCAGCGACGGGGCCATGCGTGCCGCGGTCCAGCTGGTGTGCTGGGTCTACGGGTCGTCCGCGGTGACGTCGGCGAAGTACCTCGCCGAGGCGAACCTGGCCCCCGAGCGGGTCTACCTGATGGTCATGGACGAGCTGTGGCAGATGCTGCGCGCCTCCTCCTACCTCGTGGACCGGATCGACGAGATCACCCGTCTCAACCGGCAGCGCCTGCTGGCCCAGGTCTTGATCACCCACACGATGAAGGACCTACAGCTGGGCACCGCGGACCTCACCGCCAAGGCCCGCGGGTTCGTCGAGCGGTCCGCGCTGTTGGTGCTGGGAGGCCTGAGCACCGCCGAGTTCGGGGACCTCGCCGCGGTCCATGAGTTCTCCGTGCTCGAGCGACGACTCATCGCCTCCTGGTCCACCCAGTCCGACGTAGCCAGCGGTGATCCGCCAGGGCGGGGAAAATTCCTGCTCAAGACCGGCTCCGGGCCAGGGATCCCGCTGCACCTGACCCTCACCAACGTCGAGCGGGACGTCAACGACACCAACAAGCGGTGGGCCGGCGCAGCCGCCAAGGCTCACCGGCTGGCAGCCACAATGCCCGCGGCGGGCACCGGTGATCTACCGGCCGACCCCGAGGACCTGACGTGACCCGGTTGGAGGCCAACCGGCGCACCCACCCCGGCGACCGGACCGTGGAGTGGCTCCTGATCGGCCTGGGGGTCTTCGCGGTAGTGCTGGTGGTCCTCGCGGTGTGGGCGTCGGCGGCCATCGCCGCCGCGTTCGCCGGTCAGGACGGGCCTGGCACCAACCCGTTCGCCTACGTCCTGCTCCTGCTGGCCGGCTCCGCCGACTGGCCTGCCGGAGCCGGCGTCGTCCTGGGCGTGCTGGGGCTGCTCATGGCGGCGGTGACCGGGGCCGCGGGCATCCCGGTGTGGCGGTGGCGTGCCCGACGTACCTGGGTCGAGGGCAGGGTCTCCGCCTTGAGCACCTCCGCAGAGACCGCCGTCTTGCACGAGCCGGGAGCCCGCTCCCACGCGCAGCGGCTGGGGGCCGAGCACGCCGGTCCGGGCTCGCCGCTGGGACGGCACGCCCGTGACGGAGCCTTCCTGTGGGCCCCGTGGGAATGGGTCCAGGTGTGGATCATGGGTCCGCGGGCGGGGAAGACCTCGTGCGTGTGCGTGCGTCAGGTGGTCGAGACCGCCGGCCCGGTGGTGGCCACCTCGAACAAGCGGGACCTGGTGGACCTGACCCGCGGTCCGCGCAGCGAGCACGGCGCGGTGTGGGTGTTCGACCCGCAGGACATCATCGGAGAGGCCCCGACCTGGTGGTGGAACCCCCTCAGCGGCGTCACCGGGGTCGCCGAGGCCGACGAGCTCGCCGCGTTGTTCGTGGCCGCCACCCGGGACGCGGACGCCAAACCGGATGCCTACTTCGACCCCGAAGGCCAGGCCCTGTTGTCGGGGATGCTCCTGGCCGCGGCCTGCGCCGGCCGACCCATCACACAGGTCTATGAGTGGCTGACCCGCGAGTCCGACCCCGAACCGTCCAAGATCCTGGCCGAGCACGGGTACCGGGTGTCCTCCGACGCCCTGTACGCCGTCACCCAGCTGACCCCCAAACAGCGCGACGGCGTCTACGGCACCGCCCGCGCGATGTCCTCGTTCCTGCGCAACGACAAGGTCCTGCCCTGGGTGACTCCTCTGGGCCCGGACGACGACCGGCCCCAGTTCGACCCGACCGCCTTCGCCCGGTCCCGTCAGACCATCTACCTGATCTCCCGTGAGGGTCGGGGCACGGCCAGAGCCCTGACCGCGGCCCTGACCGTCGCCATCGTCACGGCCGCCGAGCAGCTGGCCTCCCACTCCCCGCGAGGACGCCTGGCCACCCCCATGTCGGTGGTGCTGGACGAGGCAGCGAACGTGTGCCGGTGGCCGGACCTGCCCGACCTGTACAGCCACTACGGCTCCAAGGGCATCGTCATCTCTACCTTCCTGCAGGCCTACGCCCAGGGCGTGCAGGTCTGGGGAGAGATCGGGATGCGCAAGCTATGGTCCGCGGCCAACGTCCGGGCCCTCGGCGCGGGCCTGGCCGAGGAGAGGTTCCTCGCCGAGGCCTCGGCGCTGATCGGGGACCGAGACGTCGTGCACCGCTCGGCCAACACCGGACGCGGTGGACGTGGGACCTCCGCGAGCCTGCACCGTGAGCCGATCCTCGCAGTGAGCGATCTGGCGAAGTTGCCGATCGGCCGCGCAGTGATGATGGCCTCCGGCATGCCGCCCACGCTCCTGCGGCTGGTCCACCACAGCGAGACGGACTACGCCGCCAAGGTCCAGGCCTCCCAGGCGTACTACACCTCGATCCTCCCGGCCGCGGCTTCCTCCGCCCCGACGCGGAATCGTGGGGGTGATTCCGGTGGAATCACCCCCACGGGCTCGGCGAGCCGATCCAAGGGCACGGTCACGTCCTGAGATCTCTCGCCCGCCGTCAGCCCGTCCCGGTACGCCCTGGCCAGGAGGACTCCCGTGAGCGATGACTCTCCCCGCAACACCCTCGCCGCGATCGCCGGTGAGGTCCTCGATGACATGGGGGCGTCGGCGGATGCGACTGCCCTGCGGGCCGCTGCCGTCGCTGCCGCGCAGCGCGCGTTCCGCCGGGAGCTGGACACCGTCGCCGCGGGCCTGCTCGAGGACGCCCTGGAGGGTCAGGCCGGCGAGCAGGTGCAGGCTGCTGCCCGACGGGCCGTCGACGACGTCTTGGCCGGCGGCGGCGAGGACGCCGGCGTAGAGCTGTGCTACCCCAACTGCGCAGCCTGGCTCGAGGGATTCCTCCTGCCCAACTACCGCCGGGACCCCGGGACCTACCGGTGGTGTCGTACCTGGTGGGAGCACGCCGAGGCCATCTCCCGTATCGAGGCCCTCTGGCAGGCATGGGAGGCCATGCGTCACGACGGAGCCACGGGCATGGCGGTGTGGTGGGTCAACTACGCCGACCCGATCCTGCGGACCCTCACCGCCCCCGACGGACCGTTCTTCGCCTGCGGCCGCGGGCACACGGTGCCGGAGAAGCTGCCCGCGCAGGAGACCCCCGAGGGGCTCTTCCGCGACGCCGACCACCCGGAGGAGTCCCCCGCCTGAACGCCCGGTCCCGCGAGAGACCGAACGCTGCTGATCTGGCGACCTCGATGGCCGACGGGCCGGCTCTCGCGCGCCACGAACGGTTCCAGGTCGGCCGGTGGTGGGGTGATTCCCCACGGAGTCACCCCACCACCGAAGCGATCAGAGTCTGTCCACGATGTCCTGCAGCCGGGTCAGGACCGCCCGGATCTGGTCGTCGGTGAGGTTGATGGTGTCCCCATCGTCGGTCATCCCGCCCAACAGGGCCGGTCCGCAGTAGGGCTGATAGGTCCGGCCGAAATGACGGGCCAGCAGAGTGGCGAGCACGTTCACAGGACGATCGGTGATCATTCCCTCGTCGTCGATCCACATGTCAAGGTTCGTGGTCAGCCGCACGACGTCCACGCTGCTACAGCCGATGACCTGGTACATGGTCCTCAGGGTGTCGGTGGCCGACAGATCGACTTCGGCGATCTCACCGTCTTCGGCGATCAGGAGTGCGCTCACGGAGGGCTCCTTACGCCGGGGAGGTGGGTGCTGGCCTCTGGGTGGCCGAGCGTTTCTTCGCCCCCTCCCGGCAAGGACAGGCGTCCGCGGGCGCAATAGGTGCCGGGGGGCAAGGGCTCGCCGGAGGCGACCGCGTAGCGG
>JAAYYA010000342.1 GCA_012515595.1 Actinomycetales bacterium | reverse complement strand
GTTCGTGCCGGTGGCTGAGGACGCGGTGGCCGCGGCGTTGACGGCGTTGGGGGTGGGGGCTCAGGAGTGTGCGGTGCTGACCGACCTGGCCCAGGCGTGTGCGGCGGTGTCCCGCCGCGGCGCCACCGTCGACCTGGGGTTCTTCACTCTGACCGGTGCTGACCGCACCGACGGCACCGGCAGTGGTGCCACCACCTCTGGTGCGGCCGGCTCTTCGGTCGGTGGGCCCACGGATGCTGACGCCACCGACACCGGCCCGGCCGACCCTGGCCTCACTGACCCTGGTGCCGCCGACCCCACTGCCGCTGACTCTGCTGCCACCGACCCTGGTCCCACTGACTCTGGTGCCGCCGACTCTGGTGCCACTGTCCCTGGGGTGGGTGAGGAGGCGCCGGCGGTGAAGGGGCGGGCCTGGTCGTTGGTGGACGCGTTGGGCACGTTGTCTCGGGCGGCGGGCCGGTTGGAGCGGGTGATGGTCTCCGGGACGCGGGAGCTGACCGCGGCGCAGGGCAAGTTGTTGCTGGCCGACAAGGGTGTGGCCGACCTGGAGGAGTTGACCGCCTCGCAGAAGGAGGCGTGGAGGTCGAAGGCGAAGAAGCGGGCGCGGGTCGAGCTGGAGTTCGCGATGGGCTGGGGCGTCGGGGAGGTGCGGGACCTGGTGGCCCTGGCGAACCAGGCGATCAGCGTGCGGGCCCCGGTCGCCAACGCGATGAGCACGGGCGAGGCGTCGTGGAGGTTGGTGCGGGGCTACCTGGGCGCGGCCGGGCATCTGCCGACCCACCTGGCCGCGGGGGTGGCTAACGCCCTGTTCGGGTCCGATGAGTCGGTCGCGGCCACGGAGCGGTTGACCAGCGACCGGGAGTTCACCGGTCGCCCGTGGGGGCACCGGGAGTTCTACCGGGCCCTGGACCGGGAGGTCGCCAAGGCCGAGGCCCAGCTGGGTGAGGACGAGCGGCGCACCAAGTCCCGGGAGAAGTCCCTGGCCGGGGCGGACACCTGGGGGAAGGTCGATGAGGACGGCACCGCGACCTTCGGGATGTCCTGCACCGCTTCCCAGCTGGCCGCGATCAGCGACCGGCTGGAGGGCGCGGCCCGTCGGGCCCGCGCCAACGGCGACCAGCGCACCGAGGGCCAGCTGCGGGCCGCGATCGGGACCGTGCTGTTGCTGCGCGGCACCCTCGACCTGGACGACTGGCCAGAAGAGGGTGACCTGATCACCCCCGAACAGACCGAGCAGCTCGCCGCGATCCTGGACGGGCTACCCCCCGCGGTCCTCAACGTCATCGTCCCCCTCAACCACCTCCACCCCGACCCCAACGACCCCGACCACCACGGCAACGACGACGCCCACCGCGGCGGTCACCAGAGCGGCTGTCCCGCCGCCGCCGCCGGCGACGGCGAGGGAGACGGCGAGGGCGAGGGCGAGAGCCAGAGCCAGAGTGACGGCACCCGGGGGGCGGGTCAGCCGCAGAGCCCCTCCCCAGCAGAGAACTCTGCCCCAGCAGAGGACTCTGCCCGGCCTCCGAGCTCCGAGGGTGGGGAGGGCTCTGCCCCAGCAGAGGACTCTGCCCGGCCTCCGAGCTCCGACGATGGGGAGGGCTCTGCCCGCGAGGAGGGTTCTGCCCGTGAGGAGGGTTCTGCCACCGATCACGGGCCGGACTGTGCGTGTTCCCTGTCCGGGACCAGCCCGGACCCGCGGGAGGACTCTGCCCCGGGATCACCGGACCGGCAGGAGGAGTCTGCCTCCACGGCGGGAGCCCGAGGGGCCAGGGGACCGGCGCAGGCCAGGTTCGGGTCCGGGACCTTCGGGATCGGGGAGGCCCTGGGCCGCCGGTCGACGTTCCTGTCCCCGCAGGAGGTGGCCCGGTTGGCGTTGACCCCTGGGTCGGTGATGCACCGGTTGGTCACCGACCCGGTGACCGGGCGGTGCCTGGAACGCTCCACCAAGGCCTACCCCTTCACCCCGGCGATGAAGACCCAGATCGCCTTCGCCGACGGCATGTGCCGAGCGCCCTACTGCACCAAACCCGCCGCGGCCAGCCAGTTCGACCACGTCACCGAGTTCGGCACCCCGGGCGGGCACACCTGTGAAGCCAACGGCGCCCTGGCCCACCAACCCCACCACGACCAGAAAACCAAGGAATACCTCGACGTGGTCATCAACCACCGCCGCGAGATGACCTGGGAAACCCTGCTGGGCAAGATCTACCGCACCAAGGCCCACGACTACACCCAGTACTCCACCATGCTCACCGAGGCCACCGAGCAGGTCCTGGCCGCCGCCGAACAAGACCGCGGCGAGGCCATCGACCTGGCGATCTACCAGGCCCTGTCCTACCGGCCCGGCCGCCCCCGGCTCACCGCCGGGGAGGACGAACCCTACGGCGATGAGACCTTCCCCGCCTGGGACACCATCCGCCTGACCCGCCGCAACCCCACCACCGGCCG
>JAAYYA010000341.1 GCA_012515595.1 Actinomycetales bacterium | reverse complement strand
CTGGTGCGCACCCGCACCGTGTGCCACCGTGGAGAGGTGTTCCGGCTGCTGGGCCTGCTCGGAGCGCTGTCCCTCGCCACGGACCTCGGCGCAGGGGCCCCGCTCGACGAGGCCCTACGCCGCGCGGTGGTGGCCAGCCGGCTGGCCCGGGGCCGGGGGTGCTCCGACGCCGAGGTCTCCGACGTCCTCTACGTCTCCCTGCTGCAGCACCTGGGATGCACGGCCTACGCCCACGAGAACGGCCGGCGGTGGGGTGACGACACCGCCTTCGTCCGCGCCACCTTCCACACCGACTTCGCCGACCGCGGTGACATCTGGCGCACCTGGGTGTCGGGCCTGTCCGCGAGCTCCGGGCGCTCGCGTCCCGGCGTCCTGCTGACGGCCCTCGGGCCGGGTCGCCAGGACGCCACGCGGGGTCCGGCCGCCACCTGCGAGGTCACCCGTCAGGCGGCGGGGCGTCTCGGCCTGGCCCCGCCTGTGCAGGCCGCCCTGCCGCTGGTGCTGACCGCGTGGGACGGGTCCGGCGTCCCGGACAGCGCGGGGGAGCAGATCCCGTATGCCGTGCGCCTCACCCAGGTCGCCTCCACCGCGGTCCTGCTCGAGGCGGAGGAGGGCCGGGCGGCCGTGGTGCCGGCGCTGCGCGCCCGGGCCGGCCACGCGCTCGACCCGGTGCTGGTCGAGGCGCTCGCGGAGCGGGTCGACGAGCTGCTGGACGTCGAGGGCGACCCGTTCGACCTCGTGCTGGACGCCGAGCCCGACCCGGTCCGGCTCGTCGACCCCGCCGCCACGCTCGAGGTGGCCCGGACCTTCGGGGACCTGGCCGACCTCAAGAGCCCCTGGTTCCACGGTCACTCCACCGCGGTCGCCGAGCTGGCCGCCGGGGCCGCGACGCTGCTGGGGCTGCCGGAGGACGAGGTCGGCGTCGTGCGGATCGCCGGGCACCTGCACGACCTCGGGCGGGTCGGCATCCCGAGCGGGCTCTGGGACAAGGGTGGCGCCCTGAGCCGCACCGAGGCGGAGCAGGCGCAGTTGCACCCCCACCTCAGCGAGCGGATCCTGTCCCGCGTCCCCGCCCTGCGCCCCGCCGCACGCCTGGTCGGGGAGCACCACGAGCGCCTCGACGGCAGCGGCTACGTCCGTGGCCTCGCCGGCGGGCAGCTCTCGGTGGCCTCCCGGGTCCTGGCGACCGCCGACGCCTACCGCGAGCTCGTCGAGGACCGGGCCGTCGGGCGGGGGGTCAGTCCCGCGACGGCCGCCGACCGTCTCCGGGCGGCCGCTCGTGACGGGACGCTCGACGGTGCCGCCGTCGAGGCGGTGCTCCGCGCCGCGGGCCACGCCGCCGGGTCCCGCGCTTCCCGACCGGCGGGCCTCACGGCACGGCAGGCCGAGGTGCTCCGGCTCGTGGCCGCCGGGCTGTCGAACCGGCAGATCGCTCGCCGGCTCGGCATCTCCCCGCGGACCGCCGAGCACCACGTGCAGGACATCTACCTGAAGATCGGGTGCTCGACCCGGGCCGGCGCCGCCCTGTACGCGATGGAGCACGGGCTGCTCGACAAAGATGGGTAGGACTACCCATGCCTTAGAGGGGCTGGCCGCCGATCCT
>JAAYYA010000340.1 GCA_012515595.1 Actinomycetales bacterium | reverse complement strand
TCGCCGAGGAGGACTCCGAGGACGCCTGGGCGCTGACCGGGCGGGAGTAGAGTCACCGCTCGTGTTCACCTACGCAGGGGCCGCGGGCCAGACCAGGTGGCAGCGCTGGCTGACCACGCTGCGGGACCATCCCTCGGCCGTGCTCCTGGCGGTGCAGCTGCTCGGAGTGGTGATCTTCCCGTTCACCGACCAGGACGGTCTGGGCCGGACCATGCTCTCGGCCTTCGGGCTGGTCGTGCTGGCGATCGCGGTCATGGCGGTCAACAAGACGCCCTCCACCCGCATGGTGGCCTGGACTCTCGGGGCACCCGTCCTCGTCCTGACGGTCCTGGAGGCGGTCTTCCCGGACAACGACGGCGTCATGCTCGCCAGCTACATCTTCCACGCGATCTTCTACTTCTACACGGCGGTGTCGCTGCTGCGCTACATGTTCGCCGACGCCTGGGTCTCCCGCGACGAGCTGTATGCCACCGGGGCCTGCTTCACGGTGCTGGCCTGGGCCTTCGCCTACACCCACGGGGTGGTGGAGCTGATCTGGCCGGGTTCCTACATCAAGGCCGGCACCGACGGACCGCTGACCTGGATGGACCTGCTCTTCCTGTCCTTCACGAGCCTGACCAACACCGGGCTCTCGGACATCACGCCGGCGGTGGACGCCAACCATGCCCGCTCCGTGCTGATGCTGCAGATGCTCGCGGGGCTGAACTACATCGCCCTCGTCGTCGCACGACTGCTCGGCCTGACGCTGCTGAAGGCACGACGCTGAGCGCGGTGCCGACCCGGACCGCCGGCCACCGCACCGGCATCCTGCCCGGTCTGCTCCTCGCGTCGGCCCTCGGCCTGGTCGCCTACCTGGTCGGCCGCCTGGTGCCGGTCGTGGGCGGACCGGTGCTCGGCATCGTCCTGGGGGTCCTCGTCGGGGCGCTCCTCGGCCCGCGCCCGGTCCTCACCCCCGGGACGTCGTTCGCCGCGAAGAAGGTCCTGCAGACCGCCGTGGTGCTGCTGGGCCTGAAGCTGTCGCTGGCGCAGGTGGCACGGATCGGCTGGGAGACGCTCCCGGTCATGCTCGGCACCCTGGTCCTGGCCCTGGCCGGCGGCGCCCTCATCGGCCGCTGGCTGGGCGTCGAGGAGCAGACCCGCACCCTGGTGACCGTCGGCACCGGCATCTGCGGGGCGTCGGCGATCGCCACGGTCAGCGCGGTGACCGGGGCGACCGGCGCCGCCGTCGCGGTCGCCGTGGCGGTGATCTTCGTCTACAACGCCCTGGCGGTGCTGCTCTTCCCGGTCCTCGGCCACCTGCTCGGTCTCTCCCAGGAAGGGTTCGGGCTGTGGGCCGGGACCGCGGTCAACGACACCTCCTCGGTCGTCGCGGCGGCCACGGTCTACGGGGCGGTCGCCACGTCATACGCCGTCGTCGTCAAGCTCACCCGGACCCTCATGATCATCCCGATCGCGGTGGGCCACTCCCTCGCCGCCGCTCGCCGGGACGCCGACGGCGGCAGTATGTCGTGGGGCCGGCTGGTCCCGCCCTTCCTGGTGCTCTTCCTGCTGGCCGCGGGGGTGAACTCCCTCGGGCTGGTGCCCGACTCCTGGGGGGAGGGGGTGAGCGTGGCGGCCGGCTACCTCACGACGGTCGCGCTGACCGCGATCGGTCTGGGGACCCCGGTGGGAGCGGTGCGCGAGGCGGGGTGGCGGCCGCTCGCCCTCGGCGGCGTCCTCTGGGTGCTGGTCGCGGTGAGCAGCCTGGCGCTGATGCGGCTCACCGGGCACTGGTGAGGCGCCCCGAGGGCGCGGTCAGATCGCGGAGGACGGCGGTGACGGCTGAGGGTGCCGCGGTGACCCGCCGCACGTGCGGCGCGGCATCGAGGTCGCGCAGCCCGGTGCCGACGAGGTAGGCGCGGTCCGCGGCCCACAACAGGCCGCGGTCGTTCTCGTCGTTGCCCAGGGCCACGAGGCGCTCACCGGGTCGTCGGAGCGAGGCGACGGCCACCTCCTTGCCGACCCCGGCCCGCACGATGTCCGCGTCCCCGGTCGCGTGGGCCAGCACCTGCACCCCGCGCAGGTCGGTGGCCGCCCGGTGAGCGGCACGACCGGAGTCGACGCTGACCTTGACCACGCCCTCGGTCCGGTGCCCCTCACCCGGTGCCAGGACCCGGCGGTGGTGATCACCCATCCAGGGCAGGGCGGTCGGGCTGCTGGCCACGAAGTGGTCGCCGTACTCGAGGCAGTAGCCCGCGCGGTCGGCGGCCAACCGCGTCAGGACCCGGTGCAGCGCCGGGACGGGCAGCGGTTCCCAACTGACCGAACCCTGGGTCGGGATCACGAGCGCGCCGTTGCAGCAGACCAGGTCGATGCGGCCCGTCCGGTCCTCGAACCACCGGCGCACGCAGCGGGGGCTGCGGGCAGTGGCCAGGGCGACCCGGACACCGCGGGTGTCCAGCAAGGCGTCCCAGGCCGCCAGGATCTGCGGCTCCGGTGCCCCGGCCGTGAACGTGAGCGTGCCGTCCAGGTCGGCCACGACCAGGGTGGCGCCGGTCAGCGCGCTCACAGCCCCAGCTCCCGCATCACGACCCGATCGGGCTGGCGGAGATCGCGCCGCGGCAGCAGGACGTGCAGGCCGACGGCCAGCCCGGCGACCACCAGGAGTGCGCAGACCGTCATCGGCACGGCCAGGCTCCCGGCCGGCCCGGCGCGGGGCACCAGCGCCAGAGCCGTCACCAGCGCCAGGCCCGCGCTGCCACCGACGTTCTGGGCGGTCGTGAGCACAGCGGCCGTCGTCCCGCGCACCTGGTCGGGGGCGCTGTTGATCGCCAGGATCGACGCCGCCGGATAGGTCAGGGCCAGGCCCGCGCCCACGCCCGCCATCGCGCCCAGCACCAGCGGCAGCGACGGGTCACCGCTCCCCAGGTGCGCCATCGACCCGATGGCGCCGGCGATCAGCAGCATCCCGGTGACGAGCGGTCGCAGCGGGCCGGCCCGGCTGACCCACGCGGAGCCGAACCGGGAGAGCAGCGCGAAGCAGGCGGGCTGCGGCAGGATCAGCAGACCGACCGTGAAGGCGTCGAGGCCGTGCCAGTCCTGCAGCGCCAGCGTCAGGACGTAGATCGAGGCGAGGACCCCGGCGAACGCGCCCGCGAGGGCGGCCATCGCCACCCCCACCGGAGCGACCAGCACCCCGTCCGGCACGGTGCGCCGTCGCCTGGCGGCCACGACGAGCCCCAGGCAGGTCAGGGTGACGAGCACGATCACGATCGTGGACGGCGCGAGCTGGCGCACCGCCCCCAGCGCCCAGGTCCCCCCGCCGATCAGGCCCAGCAGCGCCGCCGAGCCCCAACAGTCGGGACGATCGGCCGACCGGCGCCCGGACCCGGCCGGCGCGGAGGGCACCCGCCAGGTCAGGGCGAGGACGACTGCCACGAACGGCAGCAGCACCGCGAAGGAGCTGCGCCACCCGAACTGCGTCACCAGGAAGCCCGGCAGGACCAGGCCGGAGGAGAAGCCCACGGCGCCGAGGGCGCCGTACAGCGCCACCATCGCGTTGCGCTCTGACCCCTCCGGCAGCGGTGCCGTGATGAGGGCCAGGGCGGCCGGTCCCGTCAGTGCGGCCCCCGCCCCCTGCAGGAGCCGGGCCAGCACCAGCGCCTCCACCGACGGGGCCAGCGCGCCCGCCAGGCTACCCAGCGCGAACAGACCGAGCCCGGCGAGGAAGACGTGACGGCGGTCCAACCAGTCAGCGAGGCGCCCGGCGGGCAGCAGCAGTGCGGCATACGCCACGAGGAACGTCGAGGCGACCAGCTGCAGCCCGACCGGGCCTGGTGCCAGGTCGACCCGCACCGCCGCGACCTGCACGTTGATGCTCGAGGAACTGAGGCCCTCGAGGAACATGACGAGGCACACGCCATACACCTGCCACCGGGTCAGCGCCCGGTGCTCCACCCGAATGTGTGTGATTCCCATCCGGCCGAGGCTGCGGGAGTGACCTTTCCGTCGGCTTTCAAACCGCTCGCAGACGCCGCCCGGCACCACTATCGTGGGACGGCGGAGGGGATGCGATGGAGTTCCAGGTCCTGGGCCGGCTCGGCTACCGCGTGGACGCGGACTGGGTCCGTCCCCGGGGAGCGGTGCGCAGCCGGTTGCTGGGGGTGCTGCTGGCCCGTGCCGGCCAGGTGGTCAGCCACGACACCCTGTCCGGCGCGCTGTGGCCGGGGGAGTCGACGCCGCGGACGGCGGAGCGGACGGTCGGACGGCTCCACCTGCACGCACACCGGCTCCGGCAGGACCTGGACCGCCCCGACCGCCTGGTCGCTGACCGCAGCGGCTACGTCCTGCAGGTCGGTGCGGACGAGGTCGACGCGGTCCGGTTCGAGGGCCTGGCCGGCCAGACCCTGGGGGCCGCGGTGGACGACCCACGGCGTGCCGACCTGGCGCGGCGGGCCCTGGACCAGTGGCCGGACCGCTGGGCGGGCCTGGCCTTCCCCGGCCTCGACGTCCCCCTCGTCACGGACGCCGCCGACCGGCTCGGGCAGCTGCGCCTGGACGTCATGGAGGTGCTCTTCGACGCGGAGATCCGTCGCGGACGGCACCTGGACGTGCTCGCCGACCTCCAGCGGGTCGCCGGTGAGCACCCGCTGCGCGAACCGCTGCAAGCGTGCCTCATGCGGGCGCTGCACCAGGCGGGTCGGCCGGCCGAGGCGCTCGCCGTCTACGCCCGGACCCGTCAGCACCTCGTCGACGAGCTGGGGCTGGAGCCCTCGATCTCGCTGCGCGAGCTGCAGGGGGCCGTCCTCGGCGGGCGTGCCGACCGGTCGACACGGCCCTCCGCCCCGACCGCCCCACCCCCGCCGGCGCAGTTGCCCCCGACCGTGCCGCTCGTCGGCCGGGACGCGGCGCTGCGCGAGCTCGACCGCGCGCTGCTGGACCGGGCGGTCCCGCTGGCGCTGGTGACCGGGTTGCCCGGGGTCGGCAAGAGTGCCCTGGCCATCTCCTGGGCGGCCCAGCACAGCGAGCAGTATGCCGACGGGCAGCTCTTCGTGGACCTGCGCAGCTACAGCCCGGGGCCCGAGCGCGACGTGGAGGAGGTCCTGGACCGGTTCATCCGCGCCCTCGGCGGCAGCCCGGGGGCCCTGCGCGACCTCGACGAGCGGGCCGCCACCTACCGCAGCCTGCTCGCCGGCCGGCGCGTGGTGATCGTCCTCGACAATGCGCGTAGCGAGGACCAGATCCGGCCGTTCCTGCCCGGTCAACCCGGCTGCACCCTGCTGGTGACCAGTCGTGACCAGCTCTCCGGGCTCGTGGCCCGGGACGGTGCGTCGCGCCTCGACCTGGAGCCGCTCGGGTCCGAGGAGTC
>JAAYYA010000339.1 GCA_012515595.1 Actinomycetales bacterium | reverse complement strand
CTGCCACCCTGGATCGACAGGAGCACACCGTGGGCGCCGTCGACGCTCGCCTCGAGCAGCGGGGAGGAGATCGCCAGCTCGGCAGCCTGGACGGCTCTGTCCTCACCGCGCGCCGACCCGATGCCCATGAGGGCGGAGCCGGCCCCTTGCATGACGGACTTGACGTCGGCGAAGTCGAGGTTGATCAGACCCGGGGTCGTGATGAGGTCGGTGATGCCCTGGACACCGGAGAGGAGCACCTGGTCGGCGCTGCGGAAGGCGTCGAGCATCGAGACCTGGCGGTCGGAGATCGAGAGCAGCCGGTCGTTCGGGATGACGATCAGGGTGTCGACCTCCTCGCGGAGGCTGCCGATGCCGGTCTCGGCCTGGTTGGCGCGGCGACGTCCCTCGAAGGTGAACGGGCGGGTCACCACGCCGATGGTCAGCGCGCCCAGGGACTTGGCGATCTTGGCCACGACCGGGGCGCCACCGGTGCCGGTGCCGCCGCCCTCGCCGGCGGTCACGAAGACCATGTCGGCGCCGCGCAGCGCCTCCTCGATCTCCTCGGTGTGGTCCTCGGCCGCCCGGCGGCCGACCTCCGGATCAGCGCCCGCGCCCAGACCCCGGGTGAGCTCGCGGCCCACGTCGAGCTTGACGTCGGCGTCGCTCATCAGGAGCGCCTGCGCGTCGGTGTTGATCGCGATGAACTCGACACCCTTGAGGCCGACCTCGATCATCCGGTTGATGGCGTTGACGCCACCGCCCCCGATGCCCACGACCTTGATGACGGCCAGGTAGTTCTGCGCAGAGGACACAGGTGGACCCTTCCTAAATTGTCCTGCAAAGACTTGCTTCCGGGCGAGCATACGTCCTCATCCCGCATGCGCCCAGCGCGCTACACCTCAAGTTGAGGTCAAACCGTATCTACGCGGTGGGTTCGGCCGTCTGCAGGCCGGTGACGACAGCGGTCGAGGGGGTGCTCACGTCGATCGTGACGCGCTCGTCGGCGGCCTCCGGCACGGCGTCCGGGTCGATGCCGTCCTGCTCCAGCAGCGCCTCCAGGGTGCGCGCCTTGAGCTCGGGGCTGCTGCCGTCGCCCCAGGTCACCGCGATCTCGCCGATGCTGAACTGGATGTCGCCACCCGCTCCGAGCCGCAGGTCCTCCGCGCGCCGGGCCAGGGCGGGCGGGAGCGCGGCCGGCACGGTCTGGACCGCCTGCAGGGCCGCGGGATCGAGATCTCCCTTGGGGGCGCGCACCACGGTGAGCCCCGGGGGTGCCTTCTCGACCGTGTCGTAGACCACGCCCTCGGCGTCGGCCAGCAGGACCCCTCGGGTGCCGGACTGGGTGACGGCCAGCGCGGGCTCGCGCAACGTGAGGTCGAGGGTGATGGTGGACGGCCAGGACCGGCCGACGTCCACGGTGTCCACCCGCAGGTCCTCCAGCACCAGCTCCTCGAGCCTGTCGGTGTCGACGCGCGCCAGTGGCCGGCCCAGGGTCGTGGCCCCGATCTCGTGCGCGCCGTCGGCGACCTCTCCCTCGGCGCCGGCCACCGTGACCTGCTCGACGATGAACACGGTGGAGAACCCGAAGAGGTAGATGACTCCCGCGACCAGGGCGAGCACCAGGGTCAGGATCCCGGCCACCCACCACGGCCGGCGGCGCACCGCCGCAGCGCGCTGCCGGAGCTTGGGGTGCGCCTTGGGCTGGCCCTTGCGCTTCCCCCACCGGTAGACCCTCGACCTCTCGTCGAGGTCCCAGGTGTCGTCCTTGCGCCGGAACATCAGCGCCTCCCCTCCGCGATCGCGGCCACCAGCGGGGCCCCCAGCTCGGTCACGTCGCCGGCCCCGACGGTCAGCACCAGGTCACCCTCCCGAACCCAGGCCGCGACCGTCGGCACCACCGCGGCGCGGTCGGCGACGAAGTGCACCTCGGGCCCCTCGACCAGGTCGGCGATGGTCGCCCCGCTGACGCCCTCGAGCGGGTCCTCGCGCGCGGCGTAGATGTCCATCAGCACCACCAGGTCGGCGGCGGACAGCCCGGCCGCGAACTCCTTGGCGAAGTCCCTCGTGCGGGTGAACAGGTGCGGCTGGAAGATCACGGCCAGGCGACCGCCGGTGGTGTCGACCAGCCCGCGGCCGGCCCGCACCACCGCGGTCACCTTGTCCGGGTTGTGGGCGTAGTCGTCGACGACGCGCACCCCGCGGGCCTCCCCCACCCGCTCGAACCGCCGGTGGGTGCCGGGATAGACGGCGAGTCCGGCGAGGACGGCGTCCAGGTCCTGGCCCAGACCCGCTGTGGCCGCCACGAGCGCGGCGGCGGCGTTGGCCAGGTTGTGCGCGCCCGGCATCGGCACGGACAGGGTGCGCGCCGTCCCGGCGGGGATGGTCGCTCCGCCGCCGACGGCACCTCCCCCGAGGACGTCGCCGGTGCCGACGTCTCGCCCGCCGACCGGGACCACGTCGCGCTGCCAGGTCACCTGCGCGGTCGCGGTCATCGCGTCGGGGCGCAGGTCGGTGAGCCGCACGTCGGCGTCCTCGTCGGTGCCGAAGGTGACCACCGCTCCGCCGACCGCCTCGTGCGTCGCGGCGAGCGCGACCGCCCCGGGGTCGTCCGCCGCGGCGACCAGCAGGCCGCCCTCGCCGATCGTGCCGGCGAACCGGGCGAAGGTCGCCTCGATGGTCGCCAGGTCGCCATAGAAATCGAGGTGGTCCGGCTTGATGTTGGTGACGACCGCGACGTCGGGGCGGTAGGTCAGGAACGATCCGTCGCTCTCGTCGGCCTCGACCACGAAGGGTCCGCTGCCCGGGGCCGCGTTGGTCCCGGTCCCGTCCGGGGTGGTGAGGGGGGACCCCAGGACGTATGCCGGGTCGGCACCCGAGTGCTGCAGGG
>JAAYYA010000338.1 GCA_012515595.1 Actinomycetales bacterium | reverse complement strand
TAACCGGCGCGCCCCGCAACACCGTGCGCTCGGTGGGGTCGGGGAGCGCAACACCGTGCGCTCGGTCGATCTAGTCGTTCTAGTCGAGCTGGGCGACCGAGACGGCCCGCGAGGTCTGCGCGGCCGCGGCGTTCGCCTCGTGCGTCGCCGCCGCGTCGCCGTGCTCGTTCCACCACGCCTGCCCCTCGGGGGACAAGGTGTAGATCGGGTCGTAGTAGACGTACTCGGCGCTGGTCACGTCCACGTCCTCGGTCTCGATCGAGGTGCGGTAGTTCTTGCGCCAGTAGGAGATCCCGCGCTCGGTGTCGTAGGAGTCGACCTGGTGGACCCAGCGCTTCCCGACGAACGGCACGTCGCACACGATCCGCGGGGTCGCAAAGCCCGGCAGGTAGCCCATGATCGAGTGCTGCAGGTGCTGCGCCTCGGTCAGCGAGGTCCGCCAGTGCTCGGCGAACGGGATCATGTCGCACATGTAGAAGTAGTAGGGCGTGATCGAGGCGCCGTCGGCGAGGGCGAAGCACAGGTCCAGCAGGTCCTCGCTGGTGGCGTTCACCCCGCGCATCAGCACGCCCTGGTTGCGCACGTCCCGGATGCCGGCGTCCAGCATGGCGCGGGAGGCCTGGGCGACCAGCGGCGTGACCGACTGGGCCGCGTTGACGTGGGTGTGGATCGCCAGGCCGACGCCGCGGCTGCGCGCCTTGGCGGCGACCCGGGCGACGCCCTCGACGGTGTCCCCGGCGAGCCAGTGCTGGGGCAGGCCCATCAGGGCCTTGGTGGCCAGCCGGATGTCGCGGATGTTGTCGACGTCCAGCACCCGGTCGATGAAGGACTCGAGGTTCTTCCAGGGCATGTTGGCGACGTCCCCGCCGGAGACGACGACGTCGCGCACCGTCGGGGTGCGCTTCAGGTAGTCCAGGATCGCCTCGTGCCGGTCCATCGGCTTGCCGGCGAGCTTGAGCTTGGTGACCTGCGGCGTGGAGTTGCCGACGAGGTCCATCCGGGTGCAGTGGCCGCAGTACTGCGGGCAGGTGGGCAGCAGCTCCGCCAGCACCTTGGTGGGGTAGCGGTGAGTGAGGCCCTCGGCCACCCACATGTCGTGCTCGTGCAGCGAGTCCCGGGAGGCGTAGGGGTGGGAGGGCCAGTCCGTGCGCCGGTCGGAGAAGACCGGCAGCATGTAGAGGCGGACCCGGTCGGCGTAGAAGGCGGCGGTGAAGTCCGCCCCGGGCGCCGGCATGACGCCGTCCGCCCAGGTCACCTCCGAGACCATCGTGTTCATCATCTGCGGCGGGACCAGCATGGACATGGTGGCCCGCTCTGCCTGGTCGCGCTCCAGGTCGGCGTAGAAGTCCTCGGTGAGCAGGTCGCCCATCAGCTCGCGCAGCTGCCTGATGTTCTTGACGCAGTGGGCCCGCTGCCACTGCACGTCGGACCACTCCTCGGCGGTGACGTCGCGCCATCCGGGGAAGCGCGTCCAGTCCGGCTCGACCAGCTCGCGCTGCTGGTAGTGGTAGGGCTGCTCGATGAGACTGCTCATGCCGCAAGGATACGGAAGATCTGTCGTGAAAGCGACGATTGACAGGATGATCTCCCGCGAAAGTCGCCTCAGCACGGATGATTGCCGGTGAGGGCCGTATGTCGCGGGGCGGGGTTCGCCTGCCGCGCCGGGAGGGAGCAGACTGGGGGATCGTGACGACCGCACCGGCCCCAGAGAACCCGCATCCGCCGACCATCCTGCTGCGCGGCGGCCGGGTGCACGGGCACGCCGGCGCGCAGGCGCTCCTGTCCCGGGAGGGCCGCATCGCGTGGGTGGGTGCGGACGATGCGGCCGCCGCGCTGGTGGACGAGGCGGACCGCGTCGTCGACCTGGACGGAGCGCTGGTGACGGCGGCCTTCTGCGACGCCCACGTGCACCTCACGATGACCGGGCAGGGGCTGGACGGGATCGACCTGTCCGGCACGCGGTCGGTGGGGGAGGCACTCCGGCTCATCGAGACCGCCGCCCGGCACCTGCGCGGACGGCCGGTCTACGCCCACTCCTGGGACGAGACGAAGTGGGTCGAGGGGCGGCCGGTCACCGCCGCGGAGCTGGACCGGGCGACCTACGGCGGCGTCGTCTACATGCCGCGGGTCGACGCGCACTCCGCGAGCGTCTCCTCGGCCATGGCGGCCGTGGCCCGCGTCCACGGTCTGGACGGCTGGGACGGCACCGGCGTCGTCTCCCGGGACGCCTTCGCGGCGGTGACCAACGCGTTCACCTCCGGGATGACCGACGCCGACCGGCAGCACTACCTGGACCTCGCGCTGCGCGCCGCCGCCGAGCGCGGGGTGGGTCTGGTCCACGAGACCGGTGCCGACCACCTCACGTCGTATGCCGACGTGCAGCACGTGCTCGAGGCCGGTCTGACTCCCGGGGTCCCCGCGACCGTCGCCTACTGGGGGCAGCTCGTCGGGGCGGACGCGGAGGCCGCCCACCTGGGCGAGTTCCTCGGCGTGATCGGCCTGGCCGGTGACCTGTGCGCAGACGGCTCGTTCGGCTCCCGCACCGCGCACCTGCTGGAGGAGTATGTCGACGAGCCCGGCCACGGGTACGGCTACCTCAACGCGGAAGAGATCGCCTCGCACGTCGTCGCGTGCACCCGCGCCGGGCTGCAGGCCGGCGGCCACGTCATCGGCGACGCCGCGCTGCACACCATGGCCGAGGGCTTCCGCCGGGCCGCCGACGTGGTCGGCCGGGAGGCGATGGTTGCCGCACGCCACCGGTGGGAGCATGTGGAGCTCCCGGATGCCGAGGTGCTGGCCACCATGGCCGAGCTGGGCATCTGGGCCAGCGTGCAACCTGCCTTCGACGGCCTCTGGGGCGGGACCGACGGGATGTATGCCGTGCGGCTGGGTCAGGAGCGGGCGCTGGCCACGGTCCCGCTGCGCAGCATGCTGGAGGCCGGGGTGCGGGTCGCGCTGGGGTCGGACAGCCCGGTGACCACGATCGACCCGTGGCGGGCGGTGCAGTACGCCGTCTGGCACCACAACGAGGACGAGCGCCTGACGGTGGCCGAGGCGGTGGCGGCGCACACCAGCGCCGGCTACGAGCTGGCGGGTCGCCCGGGTGGCACGCTCGCGGTCGGCGGCCCCGCGTCATACGTCGTCTGGGACCTGCCCGCCGACGGCCCGCCGGCCGGCGGCGACGGCCTGCCCGACCTGGCAGCCGGCCCGGACCTGGCCCTGCCGATCGCCCGCCTCACCGTCGTGGACGGACACCTGGCTTTCGACCGCGACCGGGGCTGATCGAGACAGCTCCGCGACAGTGCCGCGACACTCCCGCGACTCACGGGCAACACAGAGGTGACTCCCAGGTGAAGCCCTCCCGGCGTGTCGCGCGCGACACGCCGGGCGCGGGCGACCGCTCGTCGAAAGTCGCGCGCCAGGAGCAGTCCCCTGACCTGCGGCGATGCGCGAAAGTGCAGGTCAGCGCCCATTTGACAGGACGAGCCAGAGGATTAAGTTAGCCCTCAGGTCCGCAACCGGTTCCGACGCGATCGGGACCAGCGACCGCCCACCTCCGCAGGAGGGGCATGAGCTCCACGGAGCCGTGCCAGTGCCCTCCCCTGCGCCCCGTGAGCGGCCGTTTGTGCACGAAGGTGGACAAGCTAGGGCCCGCGCGCTCAGTAGACAACGAGGCCGCGGCGGCAACCGGCCGCTGGGGGATCGGCACCAACGGCGCACGGGCCCTGGCTCATGCCCGCGGGAAGTGCGTGTATCCTCCTCACATGACTTCCGCTCGTCAGTATTGGTTCTTTGGGTCGGCTCCGGCCGGCGCGAAGTTCTGCTGACGCGCGCAACCGGAGCCGACAAGGGCGTGGACCACCTGGTCCGCGCCCTTCCCCATTCACAGGGCGGGCGCTCCGGGAGCCGAGGGTGATCCGCCATCAGAGCAGGAGGAACCCGATGAGCACCACGACACAGCCCACCAGAACGAACGACCTGCGCGTCCGCCGGATGGAGCCGTTGCCGACGCCGACCCAGGTCCTGGACGAACAGCCCCTGCCCGACGAGCTGGCCGACCTGGTGGCCCGGTCCCGGGCCGAGGTCCAGGACGTGCTCCGCGGCGCGGACGACCGGCTGGTGGTCGTCGTCGGCCCCTGCAGCGTCCACGATCCTGTCGCCGTGGTCGACTACGCCCACCGGCTGTCCGCCCTGGCGGCCGAGCTCACCGACGACCTGGTGGTCGTGATGCGGGTCTACTTCGAGAAGCCGCGCACGACCACGGGGTGGAAGGGCCTGATCAACGACCCGGACCTGGACGGCAGCTATGACATCCCCCGGGGGCTGCGCCTGGCCCGGCGGGTGCTGCTGGACGTGCTGCGCACCGGTGTGCCGGCCGGCTGCGAGTACCTGGAGACGACGACGCCGCAGTACATCGCCGACACCGTCACCTACGGCGCCATCGGCGCCCGCACCGTCGAGTCCCAGGTGCACCGCCAGCTGGTCTCCGGCCTGTCGATGCCGGTTGGCCTGAAGAACGGCTCGGACGGCAGTGTCCAGGTGGCCGTCGACGCGTGCGTCGCCGCCGCGGCACCGCAGACCTTCCTCGGCGTGGACGAGGACGGGCGCGCCGCGCTCGTGGAGACCGAGGGCAACCCGGACGGGCACGTCATCCTGCGCGGCGGGCGCGGCGGGCCCAACTGCGACCCGGAGTCGGTGGCGGCTGCCTGCGCGCTGCTCGCCCGAGCCGGGCTGGGCGGCCGGCTCGTCGTCGACGCCAGCCACGGCAACAGCGGCAAGGACCACGTCCGGCAGGCCGAGGTCGCCCGGGAGATCGGGGCCCAAGTGGCCGCGGGCAGCACGGCGATCGCCGGCGTGATGCTGGAGAGCTTCCTGGTCGAGGGGCGGCAGGAGCCGGCGCCCGCGGGCCTGACCTACGGCCAGTCGGTGACTGACGCCTGTATGTCGTGGGAGACGACCGCGGACGTCCTGCGGGACCTCGCGGAGGCGGTGCGGCAGCGGCGGCAGCCGTCGGCGGCCTGAGCCGGCACTCAGGTCGTCCGCGCCGGGTCACCTAGGCTGACCCCGTGCTCGTCCGCCTGGTCCTGTCCGTCGCCGCAGGGCTCTGCCTCTGGCTGGCGTTCCCGACGCACGACCTGTGGTGGACGGCCTACGTCGGGATCGGGGCGCTGGCCCTGGCCACGGCCGGTGTCGGGGCCCGGCGAGGACTGGTTCTCGGGCTCGCCGCCGGGCTGGCCTACTTCGTGCCGCTGCTGTCCTGGACCGGCATCTTCGTCGGGTCGCTGCCGTGGCTCGCGCTCGCCGTTCTGGAGGCGCTGTATATCGCCGGCCTGGGTGCCGTCTGCGGCTACCTGCAGCGGGACGGCGTGCGTCCCCTCGTGGTGGCCCTGGCCTGGGTCGTTGCCGAGCTGGCGCGCTCGACCACCCCGTTCGGAGGCTTCCCGTGGGGGAGGGTGGCCTTCAGCCAGGCCGACGCGCCGCTGCTGGCCGTCGCCTCCTGGCTGGGGACCCCCGGGGTCACCTTCACCGCGGCGCTGGTCGGCGCACTCGTGGCCCTCGCGGTGGAGCGGTGGCTGCGGCCCTCCCGGGGCGAGGGGACGGAGCGCGGTAGGCGTGCCGGCTCCCTGCGGGACCGGTGGACGGCGCCGGGCGCCGCGGTCTGCGCCGTGGCCCTGCTGCTGGGACCGCTGCTCATCCCACGCCCGGTCGACGGGGAGCCGCTGCAGGTGCTGGGGGTGCAGGGCAACGTCCCCGAGATGACCCTGGAGTTCAACGCGCAGCGGCGCGCCGTGCTCGACAACCACGTGGCGACCACGCTCAGCGCCGCCGACCTGATCGACCGCGGCGCGCTGCCGGCCCCCGACCTGGTGCTATGGCCGGAGAACGCGTCCGACATCGACCCGCTGCGCAACGCCGACGCCGCCACCGTGATCAACGAGGCGGTGGATGCCGTCGGGGTGCCGCTGATCGTGGGTGCGGTGCTGCGCGAGCCGGAGGACCATTCCACGAACGCCAGCCTGCTCTTCCTGCCGGGGGAGGGAGTCGTGGACCGTTATGTCAAGCAGCGACCGGTCCCGTTCGCCGAGTACATCCCCTTCCGGAGCTTCTTCCGCCTCTTCAGCGACAAGGTCGACCTGATCTCCCGCGACTTCGTCGCCGGGGACGAGCCGGGCGTGATGGCCGTGCCGGTCGCCGGGGGAGAGGTGGTGCTCGGCATCGCGATCTGCTTCGAGGTGGTCGTGGACGACCTGATGCGGGACAACGTGCTGCGGGGCGCGGAGGTGCTCTTCGTGCCGACCAACAATGCGACCTTCGGGTTCACGGCCGAGTCCGAGCAGCAGCTCGCGGCCTCGCGTGTTAAGGCGGTCGAGCTGGGAAGGCCCGTCGTGCACGTGAGCACCGTCGGGGTCAGCGGGCTGGTCCAGCCGGACGGCAGCGTCCAGGAGAAGACCGAGCTGTTCACCCGTGACATCGTCTCCGGCGCGGTCCCGCGCCGCACCGACCTCACCCTCGCCGCGCGCCTGGGGTGGTGGCCGGAGCGACTGGCCGCCGCCGGGCTGGCCGGGGCCCTGGTCGCGGCGGCTCTCGTGCGCCGTCGCGGTTAGTTGCGGGAAGGCGCATTAGGCTTCGACAGACACGGTGCGCTGCCGGAGCGGACCACACGACGACCAGAGGCAGGCCCCACCCACCATGACCGACACGCTCGAGCGGGTTCTCGTGCTGATCCCCACCTACAACGAGAAGGACTCCCTGCCGGGTGTCCTCGCGCGGGTGCGGGAGAGCCAGCCGCGGGTGGACGTCCTGGTGCTGGACGACAACAGCCCGGACGGGACGGGTGCCCTGGCCGACCGGATCGCTGCGGCCGACCCGCAGGTGCGGGTGCTGCACCGGCCGGGCAAGGAGGGACTGGGCCCGGCCTACCTGGCCGGGTTCGCGTGGGCGCGGGAGCACGGTTACGACGCGGTCGTGGAGATGGATGCCGATGGCTCGCACCAGCCCGAGCAGCTGGGGCGCCTGCTCGGGGCGGCGGAGCACGCGGACGTCGTGATCGGGTCCCGGTGGGTCCCAGGGGGTGCCACCCACAACTGGCCGCACCGGCGCAACGCCCTCAGCCGCGGCGCCAACCTCTACACCCGCGCTGCCCTGGGCGTTCCCGTGCGGGACGCCACGGCCGGCTACCGCGTCTACCGGACCTCCGCACTGGCGCAGATGGACCTCGACGGGGTGGCGTCGCAGGGGTACTGCTTCCAGGTCGACCTGACGCTGCGTGCCGTGGACCGCGGCCTGCGGGTCGTGGAGGTGCCGATCGACTTCGTGGAGCGGGAGATCGGCTCCTCCAAGATGGACGGCACCATCGTCCGTGAGGCTCTCGCCAGGGTGACCCTGTGGGGTGTCCAGCGGCGTTCCGCGCAGGTGGCCGGGATCGCCCGCCGGGCGGGACGCGTGACGAGCTCAGGGGCGACATGGCACGAGCTGACGGACTGAGCGGGCCGGTCCGGCCCGGCGAGGGTGGCACCGGCGGTGCCGGCGGTGCCGGTGGCACCGGTGGTCCTGGTGGTCCCGGCACCGGCGGGGGAGGTGCGGCCGGCCGGTCCGGCGGGCGGCGTCGGGCGCCCTACCGGCTGCGCCTGATCTTTGCCGGGGTGCTGCTCCTCCTGCTGGTCGAGATCGTGGTGCTGGTGAGTCTCGGGCGAGCCATCGGTCCGGGATGGGTGCTGCTGCTCCTGGTCGCCACCGCGTTGCTGGGCGCCTTCCTGGTCAAGCGGGAGAGTGGCCGCGCATGGAAAGCCATGCGGGGTGCTGTGGACACCGGCCGGATGCCCGGTCGGGAGCTGGCGGACGCCAGCCTGGTGCTGGTGGGCGGTCTGCTGCTCCTGCTCCCCGGGTTCATCAGCGACGTCCTGGGCATCTTCCTGGTGCTGCCGTTCACGCGGTCGGTGAGCCGCAAGCTCCTTGCCGTGGTGATCGGCGCCCGCATGACCGTGGTGGCGCCCCCGGGCGCCTTCGGTGCGGGGCGTCGACCAGGCGGCACTGGTGGCTCGGCGTCCCAGGACATCATCGAGGGCGAGATCATCGACGAGGACCCGCCCCCCGGCCGGTGAGGAAGTCCCTGTCCCGAGCCTTCTCATGGGTGCCGGCAGGGGAGGTCGCGGCGTGCAGGGAAGGCCGCGCCCCGCCGCGGACATGAAAGGGCCCACCCGGTCAGTTCCGGGTGGGCCCTTTCGTGGCACGTCGAGGACGTGCGGTGGGTCAGGCGGTGCGCTGACGACGCGGCTTCTCGCCACGCTTCTCACGCAGCAGGGCCAGGCGCTCCTCGAGCAGCTCCTCGAGCTCGGGGATGGTGCGACGCTCCAGGAGCATGTCCCAGTGGGTGCGCGGGGCCTTGGTCGGCTTGATCTCGGGCTCAGGGCCGTCGTTGAGCTTGCCGTCCAGGCCGCAGCGGCACTCCCACAGCGGCGGGATCTCGGCCTCGACGGAGAAGGGCAGCTCGGTCACGTGCCCGTCAGGGCAGGTGTAGGCGACCATCTGGCGCTCGGAGAAGGTGACGCCCTCGTCGCTCTCGAAGGACAGCCAGGACAGGTTGGTGCCGCGGAGGGACCTCTCGGCCATGTCGAACTCCCATCGTGTTGGTGAACACGGTCATACATGCAAACGGACTGTTGGAGACAACGCTCTGGTGGGGCGTTGTGTTCCCAGAGCAGGTGCCGGTCGCGCACACAAAGACACGGCGGGGTCCGGACGCGCGGGCCTCGCAGGGGCACCTTCAGTGGGGATAGCCCTACATGTTAGCGAACATCGGGTGCGCAGGGCCAATCCGCTGGTCACGGAGGTGAGCCACGGTGCGCCGAAGGATGCGCAAGGCCTGATGGGATGCCGTCCGAACGACTCAGCCGGAGTCGCTGGAGATGCCGACACTCGTGCGCACGTGCCAGCTGTTTCGGGGGTGTGGCGTCGAGTTGCGGGGTCCCGGGCACGGGGTGACGGTGGAGACGTCCGGAACGATCAACCGACGGAGGAGGACGACATGGGACTCGGCGACAAGATCAAGAATGCCGCGCAGGACGCCAAGGGCAAGGCCCAGGAGGCGATGGGCGACCTCAGGGATGACGAGGGCCAGCAGGCCGAGGGCAAGATGGAGCAGGCGGAGGCCGGAGTGAAGAAGACTGGCGAGGACCTCAAGGACGCCTGGAAGGACGCCACTGACGGCTGACCACCCCACAGATCCGAGCCCGGGGCCCTCGCCGAGACTGGCGGGGGCCCCTGCCGCGTGAGTTTCGCGGGGCGCTCAGCCGCGGCGCAGCCGGCGCCGCAGGCGTCCCAACGGGGCTGACCCGGTCTGCTGCCGGGGCACCGTCGCCTGGTCCGGCTCCTCGGGGGAGAGGGCGAGCGCAGCAGCCTCGGTGCGCGCCAGCGTGCTCCTGGTGCGCACACCGGCCAGTTGGGCCTCGCGGGCGGTGATCTCGCCCTCGGGGGTGGCCAGCGTCAGGTCCTCGGGGCGGAGGTCGCCGGTGCGCAGGTCGATCTGTTCGGAGAAGTAGCGGAAGGCCACCACCACCGAGGCCGCGACGGGCACCGCGAGGAAGGCACCCGGGATGCCGAAGAGCGTCCCGCCCGCGGCGACGGCCAGCAGGATGATGCCGGGGTGCATCTTCATGCTGCGGCTCTGCAGCAGGGGCTGCAGCACGTTCCCCTCGACCTGCTGCACGGCCAGGACGATGACCAGGACCCAGATCGCCGTGACCCAGCCGTTGGAGACCAGGGCCACCAGCACCGCGAGGGCCCCGGCCACGAAGGCACCGACCAGCGGGATGAACCCGGCCATGAAGGTCAGCACGGCCAGGGCGGGGGCCAGGGGCACCCCGAGGAGCAGCAGTCCCAGGCCGATGAAGAAGGCGTCGACCGCACTGACGATCGCCTGGGTCCGGATGAACCCGCCGAGGGTCAGCCACACGCGGGTCAGCATCTCGGTGAGGTGCCGTCCGGCCGTCCGGCCGGTCACCCGCTGGAGCCACGGCAGGAACCCGGGCCCGTCCTTGATGAAGAAGAAGGTCAGGACCGCGACCAGACCCATGGTCACCAGGACGGAGGTCACCGCGGAGACACCGGTGAAGACACCGGAGGCGATGTCGGCGGCACGGTCCTGGAGCCAGGCCGTGGCCTCCTGGATGGCCGCGTCGAACTGCTCGTTGTCCAGGTTGATGGGTGGCCCCTCGAGCCACCGCCGCACCTGGACGATGCCGTCGCTGGCCTGGCTGACCACGTCGCCGGTCTGGGAGATGATCGACGGTGCGATGGCAGCGAGCAGGCCGAGGACGAGGAGGACGGCCGTGACCAGGGTGATGCCGGCCGCCAGGGCGGCGGGCAGCCCCTTGCGCCGCAGCCAGCTCACGCCGGGTGCCAGCACGGTCGAGACGATGAGCGCGAGGAGGACTGGCAGCAGGCCCACCCACAGCTTGGACAGCAACCAGAAGACGATGGCGGTGGCGACCGCGACGATGATGAAGCGTCCCGCCCAGCGGGAGCACTGCAGCATCGCGGCGCCGATCACCCGGCCCCGGTCGAGCCCGACGTTCTCGGCGGGGGTCTCGGCCCCGAATCCGCCGGCTGGCATGTCGGGGGTCTCGGGCACGGCGGGTTCGTGACGGTCGGCCATCACGACTCGCTGCCGGCCAGCACGCTGACCCGGGTGGACAGGGTGTGCTCGGCACCGGGCTGCAGGACCACCGCGTGGCTGCCGACAGACGCCGCCTCGACGCACAGCATCTGTGGCCACTCCTCGTCGCCGAAGTCGGCCATGGCGGCCGCCTTGGCCGACCAGGGGTTCCACACGACGGTGTTCGGCGACCCCGCCTTCTCGATCAGCAGGGTGCGGTCCAGGGCGGGATCGAGCACCCGCACCTGGCCGTCGGCGACGTAGACCCGGTCGGTCTCACCCTCGAACGTGACGTCGCCTGCCTGGACCCGGTCCTGCTGCGCGACCTTGTCGAAGTAGGGAGCGCCGTCGAGTCCGACCACCCGAACGCCCTGGATGTCCCCCACATGCAGGTAGGTGTGCAGGGCCGCCTCGTAGTCGATCGTCCCCTGCCCCTCGTTGCGCACCGTCAGGGCGATGCTGGCCGCCGCGTCGACCACCACCTCCAGGCGGGCCCGGAAGTCGCCCGCGAACAGCTCAGCGCCGTCCGTGCCGGCCACGTCGTGCCTGGTGAGCTCCCACACGAGGCGGACCGCACCGGCGTCGACGACCTCCTCCACGAGGCGCCAGGGAGCGATCCGGGCGAACCCGTGCATCGGCGAGAGGTCCCCGGAGCGCCCCGGCCCGAACCACGGCCAGCACACCGGGACACCCCCGCGGATCGGTCGCCCCGGCGCGAACTCGGAGGACCCACTCACCCAGATCACCGGGGTGCCGTCGACCACCCATTCGGTCAGGTGCGCACCCTGGTCATGGGTGACCAGGGCGCCGCCGGTCGTCTGATAGGTGCGTTTCATCGCCGACTCCCCAGGTGGACAACGCGCGTCAGATGCATGGAGTCAACCTAGTGCCACCCACCGGCCGTTGACAGTACGGCACCCCGGGCATCTCGGTACTGGGAGCAGCCCGACCGGGCGGCTAGGCTGCCGGGGACGTCAGCAGACCAAAGGGGAGAACGTGAGCAATCCGACCGGACCTCAGCCTGGCCAGGGTCACCCGTGGGGACCACAGACCGGGCCGTATGTCGATCAGCAGGGTCCCGCAGGCACCGCGCCCGGGCAGCAGCCCGGGTCCTGGGGGCAGCCGGGTGGCCAGGGGCAGCCGGGTGGGCCGGCGTCCCAGGGCGCGCCCGGCCAGCAGGGGCAGCCGGGCGGGCCGCAGCAGGGCGGTGGCCCGGGGCAGCAGGGGAGCCACCCGCAGTCCGGTGGTGGCTACGGGCCGCCGCTGGGCGGACCGTCCCAGTTCGGTGACGGGCCGGGTAGCACGACCACCCAGGCACCCACCACGGCGACCGCCGCTGCGCCGGTGTCGGGCAACAGCGGGATGAGCACCGCCGACGTGGTGCGGCTCGCCCTGCACATCGCGGCGCTGCTGCTGGTGGTGCTCGGCATCTCCCTCGACCTGGACGACCGCGGTGGTGCCCTGTGGAGCGACACCTGGACGTGGGCCGGGTTCGCCACCTTGATGGCGCTGCTCCAGGGCGCGGCGATGCTGCCGCGCACGACCCTGTCCGGTGCGGGCTGGACTCTGGGGGCGGTCGGCGCGGGTGGCCTGCTGCTGTTCTGGACGCTGCTGATGCTGCCGATGATCAGCACCAACATGGCCTTCCTGGTGACGCTCGGCACGGCCTGCGCCACGGCCGCCGTCCTGCTCAGCCCCGACCGGAGGCTGTGACCCGTGCCCGCCACGACGCGCCAGCGCGTCGCGGTGCTGGTGGCCGCGCTCCTGGTGGTCCTGTCGCTGGGGCTCCCGTGGACGACGTCGACACAGACCTACGTCCCCGGCTGGATGGCGCCGTCGATGTGCGTCCCGAGCGCTGACGGCACGATCTGGTGCAGCGGCGCCTTCATCTCACCCGGCTTCATGAGCGGGTCGGCGGCGCTCAGCGGTGCCGGGAGCGTGGCCCGTGTCTTCCTGATCGGTGCCCTGGTGCTGATCCTGGTCGCGTGGACCCGCGGTGAGAGCCGGTGGCTGGGCCTGGCGGGTGCCGCACTGCTGGTGGCCGTGCTGCTCGCCGGGCTGGCCGCCCTGGGTGGGCAGCTCGCCGCGTGCGCCGCCGCCCTGGCCCTGCTGTATGCCGGGCTCAGCCCGCGAGCGCCTGCGCCTGCCTGACCTCCAGACGGCGGTGCACGATCCAGAAGGCGGCACCGACCAGGGCGAAGACGGTGCTCGCGGTGGCCAGCACCAGCAGCGAGCTGGTGACGAACGGGGAGATGACCCCGGCCAGGAGCGCGTTGAAGACCAGGCTCGCGAAGCTCGCCAACGACGCCGCCGACCCGCGGTGGTGCGGGAACATGTCCAGCATCGCCAGCTGCAGCACCGGGAACGCGATGGCGATGGCGAGGGCGATGAGACCGGGTGCGAGCACGGCATACGGCAGCTCGGGGACGATCGACATCAGGGTGAGGTTGAGGCCCGCGGCGACCAGGGCGAGCGCGATGGCCCGGTCGATCAGCCGCGAGGTGTCCACGCGCCCGGCGAGCCGTCCGGACAACCACGCCCCGACGACCATGCCGCCGATCATCGGCACGAACAGCAGCCAGAAGTCCTGCTCGCCCTTGCCGAGGAGGTCGACCACGATGATCGGCGCGGAGACGATGTAGACGAACTGCGCCGCGAAGACGAAGGTCGTGGCCAGGGCCAGCCGGGCGAAGCCGGCGTGCCGGGCCACCTCGAACAGGCCGGCCATCACCGGGCCGAGCCGCAGCGGGTGCCGGTCCTCCGCGGGAAGCGTCTCCGGGAGCACCGTGGCGGTCAGCACGGCGATGGCGACTCCGTAGCCGGCGATCGCCCAGAAGATGATGGGCCAGGGGCCCCACGCCAGGAGCAGTCCGCCGGCGACCGGGGCGATGGCCGGGGCGATGCTGAAGATCATCATGACCTGGCTCATCAGCCGGTGCGCCTCCGGGCCGCTGTACAGGTCGCGGATCACCGCCCGGCTGACGATCGTCGCCGCCCCCGCCGAGGCGCCCTGCAGCGCGCGGCACACGAGCAGGACCGTGAGGTTGGGGGCCAGCGCGCACCCGACGGTCGCGAGGACGTAGAGCGCCAGGCCGGTCAGCATCACCGGTTTGCGGCCGAGGGTGTCCGACAGCGGCCCGTGAAAGACGCTCATCACGGCGAACGCGAGCAGGTAGACGCTGGTGACCTGCTGCATCGCGGCCTCGTTCGCACCGAAGTCGCGCCCCATCGCCTCGAAGCCGGGGAAGACGGTGTCGATGGTGAACGGCCCGATCATCGCCAGCCCCGCCAGCACGATCGTGATGAGTATGCCGGCACGCGCCTCGCGCGAGGACGGGGGAGTGGGGCCGGTGGTCACCGGGGCAGGCTAGCCGTCGCGTCCGACGGCCCGGACACCCGGCATCCTTCAGCGGTCACGCGAGGCCGAGGAACTCCGTGATGGCGGGGAGCTCGCGGCGGGCCTGGGCCAGGCCGGCCTCGTGGCTGGCGTGCAGCTTGCCCACGTTGCGCTCCCCGTTGCCGACGGGCATCTGCTCGGGGACGAAGAGGTAGGCCCGTCCCGCCCGCTCCAGCTCGAAGAGCTCCTCCCGGGTGGCGTTGTAGTGCTCCGCCCGGGCCATCAGGGCGTCCGCGACGGCCGGGAGCTTGCGGAAGTGCCGGCGGAAGAACCACTCGGCGCCCTGCGGCGGCTTCACGTACCCACGTTCCCGGGTGAGGACCGCCAGGAACTTCTCGTAGCCGTCCGCGCGGGCCGCGTCGAGCGGGATGCCGCCCGCCGGTCCGAGGGCCCCGTCCACGAAGACCTCGCCACCGATCGTGACCGGCGGCATGAGCACCGGCATCGTCGAGGAGGCCTGGACCCGGATCATCAGGTCGTGGATGTGGGAGTAGTCGTCCCGGCCCCAGTGCACCTGCTCGGCGGTCGTGGCGTTGAACCCTCCGATGCGCAGCTGGGCCGGGTTGGCCGAGAAGGTGTCCCAGTCGAAGGCGAGCGCCTGGCCGGGCAGCCCGGCCTCCTGGTAGATGTACTTGGCGTTGAACAGCCCGTCGCCCCGCACGAAGGTCTTCACATCGCCGAACCGGGGGTCCGCGGCGAAGTCGGTGAAGGAGCGGCGCGCCCGGTCGGCGTCCCGGGACAGGTAGTTGCAGGCGTTGCTCGACCCGGCGGAGATGCCGCCGACCCAGTCCAGGTGGAGGCCGGCCTCCAGCAGGGCGACCACCACCCCGGAGGTGTAGCTCGCGCGCATCCCACCGCCCTCGAAGAGCAGCGCGGTGTCGGTGACGTTGGAGGTCAGGGCGGGCACGCGGCATACCGTAGTCCGCGGACCTGAGCGTGGCACGTGATGTCCGCCCCCGGCCCCGTGGTCGGCGTGCGGCCGGTCAGCAGTGGCCGAGGTGCTGGGGGCGCTCGAAGAACAGGGCTGCGAGGGCGCCCAGGAGGATGACGGCCATCGGCAGGTAGATCGACTCGGCCAGGGCCCGGGCCAGACCCTCGGCCACGGCGGGTGGCATGCTCCCGGTGGCCTGGGCCGTGCCGCCGGCGTCGGCTCCCGGGCCCAGGTGGGCCGTGATGCGGGCCTGCATCAGCACCGCGATCGCGGCGCTGCCCAGCACGGCCCCCATCTGCCGGGTGGTGTTGTAGACACCCGCCCCGGCGCCCGCGTCGGCCATCGGCAGGTTGCGGGTGGCGGTGGTGGACAAGGGGCCCCAGATGAGGGGGTTCGCCACCCCGAGCACCCCCGCGGCGACGAGGGCGTGCCAGAGCGGGGCGGTGGGCGTCATCGCCTGGGTCAGCAGCCACAGACCGACCGCCAGCAGCACGGTCCCGGTGCCCACCAGGAGCCGGGGGTGGACCCGGTCGGTCAGCTGACCGGCAGGACGGGCCAGCAGGAAGGAGAGGACCGAGGACGGCGCCATCACCAGCGCGGCCTGGGTGGGGGACAGGTCCCGGACCGACTGGGCCCAGAGGTAGAACGGGAAGATCATTGCCGTGATGGTGAAGCCCATCGTGGTGATGCCGGCGTTGGCCAGGGAGAAGTTCCGGTCGGCGAACAGGCGCAGCGGCACCAGGGGCTCGCCGCGCTGGCGGGCCTGCCACCAGACGAAGGCGGCGAGCACCACCACGCCGGTGACGATCAGCAGGGGCACGGTGACCCACCCCCAGATCCGGCCCCAGTCGTAGGTCTGCCCCTCCTGGATGCCGAAGACGAGGCAGAACAGGCCGACCGCACTGAGGACGACGCCGAGCACGTCGAACCGGTGCGAGTGGGTCTCCAGGCGGGGCACGAGGCGCCACGCGAGCACCCAGCCGATGACCCCGACGGGCAGGTTGACGAAGAAGATCCACTCCCAGCCCAGGGTGTCCAGCAGCAGCCCGCCGAGCAGCGGCCCGGCGAGGGTGGCGATGCCCGCGGTGGCCCCCCACAGCGCCATCGCCGTGCCGCGCCGGGTCGCCGGGAACGTGCGGGTGATCACCGTCATCGTCTGTGGGGTCATCATCGAGGCGCCCAGGCCCTGCACGACGCGCGCCGCGACCAGGCCACCCAGGCCGAGGTTGAGCTCCCCGGACAGGCCGCACCACAGCGAGGCGAGGGTGAAGACTGCCAGCCCGGTGAGGTAGACCGGACGGGGCCCCAGGCGGTCACCCAGCCGTCCGGTGACCAGGAGGGGCACGGCATACGCCAGCAGGTAGGCCGAGGTGACCCACAGGACGCCGTTGACGTCGGTGTCGAACGCCTGCATCAGCGTCGGGGTGGCGACCGAGACGATGGTGGAGTCGACCAGGATCATGAAGAAGCCGATGACCAACGCCCACAGGGCCGGCCACGGACTGCGTCGCTCGTCGGTTCCGGGGGTGGTCACGGCGGGCCACTCTACGCCGGTGGACCGACGGGTCAGGCGGCCCCGCCGTCCCGTGCGGGCTCCACGGTGAGGTAGTCCACGACCAGCTCGGGAGCCGCTCCG
>JAAYYA010000337.1 GCA_012515595.1 Actinomycetales bacterium | reverse complement strand
TGCCGGTGCCGGGCCCACCCGGACCGCCGCCGATCTGATAGCTGGCGCCCCCCACCAGCACGACCGTGTCCCCCGCCCCGGTGCCCAGTCCGGCCGCGGCGGCGGCGGCGTTGAGCCGGTCCCGGTCGCCCTCCGTGCCGCCCTGGACCAGGATGGAGTCACCCACGAGACGCTCCCCGCAGGGACCCGAGAGCTGGGTCAGGCCGGCCGCGGCGGCCCGCACGGACAGCTCATGGTCCGAGCCGATGACCGACAGGTCGGGGGCCGGCACCACCTGCTGGTGCCGCAGCACCGCAACCATCCGGGCTGCCGACTCCTCGAGATCGGCGCGCTGCAGGATCCCGTCCTCCAGGGCGAAGACGATCGCGTCGACGGTCCCTCTGGGGTCCGGCGGCATGAGCAGCACGTCCACTCCGGCGAGCAGGGCCTGGACCGAGGGGTGCTCGGTGCTGGTGGTCTGCGTGATGGCCCCCATGTTCAGCGCGTCCGTCACGACGAGCCCGCCGAACCCCAGGTCCTCCCGCAGCAGACTGGTGATCACCTCGGACGAGACGGTCGCCGGCCGGTCCGGGTCGACGGCGTCGACGACGATGTGCCCGGGCATGAGTGCCGGAGCCCCCGCCTGGATCACCGCCCGGAACGGCACCAGGTCACGCTCCTCGAGCAGGGCCAGGTCCGCAGGTTGTTCGACCACGCCGAGGTGGCTGTCGGCCGGGATCGTGCCGTGGCCGGGGAAGTGCTTGGCGACCGGGAGGATCCCCGCCTCGGAGAAACCCTTGACCTGGGCGGTGGCGATCTCGGCGACGAGCGCGGGGTCGCTGCCGGGGGAACGGGAGCCGATCGTCGGGTCCTCCGGACCCGAGGTGACGTCCGCCACCGGAGCGAGGACCACGGTGTAGCCCAGGGCGCGGAGCTGCTCCCCGGACGCCTGGGCCACCTCACCGGCCAGACCCGCGTCGCGCGAGGCGCCCAGGGCCATCGCGGCGGGCCAGGGGTCCACCGGCGCGGAGACCCGGGTGATAGCGCCACCCTCCTGGTCGATGGCCAGGAACGCCGGCCAGTCACGGCCGTTCGCGGCGACGGCCTGCTGCACCGCCGAGGTGAGCCCGGTCAGGAGCGGCACCCGCGCGTCCGCCGACTCGGGGACGTTGCCGCCGAGCGTGATGACGCCGCCGAGGTGGTACTCCTGGACCAGGGACGCCGCAGCTGTCGCGTCGGTGCCGGAGTAGGCCGCCACGACCAGCTGACCGGCCAGCTCCCGGTCCGACAGGAGCGCCACGTCGGCCCGGGCCGCACGGAGCTCGGCCTCCGAGGGCAGGCCGATGCCCTCCTCGCCCGTGGGCGGCGCGGTCTCCTCCGACGTCCCGGTGCCCTCCGAGGTCCCGGTGTCCGTGGCGCTGCCGGTCGAGCCGGTCGTCGCCGCCGCGTCCCCGGTCCCGGACCCGGTGGCGGTGCCCGCGTCACCACCGGCCGCGGAACCGGTCGGCGAGGGGGTCCCCGGCTCGGAGGCCGTGGTGGCCGCCGGTTCGGCGCCCCCGGTGCACGCCGCGAGCGCCAGGACCAGTCCGGTGACGGCGGCCACGAGCGGGGTCCGCAGGCCGGCGCGCCGTCTCATGAGGCGACTCGTGCCAGCGGGCGGATCTGGCCGACCGGCTGAGAGGAGTCCGCGGGGATGTCCAGGGGCGACGGCTCGTGACCCGCCGCGATCAGCAGCGACCCGAGGGCGGCCACCATCGCCCCGTTGTCCGTGCACAGGTCGCGTCGAGGCACCCGCAACCGGATCCCCGCCTCGGCGCAGCGCTCCTCCAGCACCTCGCGGAGCCGGCCGTTGGCCGCCACCCCGCCGCCGAGCTGCAGGTCCATCACGTCGTGCTCGGTGCAGGCGAGCACCGCCTTGCGGGTGAGCACGTCGACGACGGCCTCCTGGAAGGACGCGGCGACGTCCGCGACCGGGACCGGCTCGCCGTCCCGCTCCCGCGCCTGCACCCACCGCACCACCGAGGACTTCAGCCCGCTGAACGAGAAGTCGTAACGGTGCCGCTCCATGTCCTTGCGCGCCGTGAGCCCGCGGGGGAACCGGATGGCGGTCGGGTCCCCGTCGCGGGCGACCCGGTCGATGTGCGGTCCGCCGGGGTAGGGCAGGCCGAGCACCCGGGCCACCTTGTCGAAGGCCTCGCCCGCCGCGTCGTCGATGGTCTCCCCCAACGACCTGATGTCCGAGGTGATGTCGGGCACGTGCAGCAGGTTGGTGTGCCCGCCGGAGACCAGCAGCGCCATCATCGGCTGCGGCAGCGGCCCGTGGTCGAGGACGTCGACGGCGACGTGCGCACCCAGGTGGTTGACGCCATACAGCGGCACGCCCAGCCCCAGCGCGAGGGCCTTCGCGGCGGCGACCCCGACCAGCAGCGCCCCCGCGAGGCCGGGTCCGGCGGTCACCGCGACCGCGTCGACCTCCTCCAGGGTCACCCCCGCGTCGGCGCACGCCCGCTGGATCGTCGGCACCATCGCCTCCAGGTGCGCCCGGCTGGCCACCTCGGGGACGACCCCGCCGAAGCGCGCGTGCTGGTCGACGCTGCTGGCGACCGCGTTGGCCAGGAGCGTGGTTCCTCGCACCAGTCCGATCCCGGTCTCGTCGCAGCTGCTCTCGACCCCCAGCACCAGTGGCTCAGCCACGGTGACCCACCTCTCTGCGCATGACCAGCGCGTCCACGGACCCCGGCTGGTAGTAGCCCCTGCGCCGGTGCACCTCGGCGAAACCGTAGCGGGTGTAGAGGCCGATCGCGGCCTCGTTGTCCGCCCGCACCTCCAGCATCAGGTGCGCGGCGCCAGCGGCCTCCGCGCGACCCAGCAGCCCGTCGAGCAGGCGCGCCCCGTGCCCCTGGCCGCGGCGGTCCGGGTCGACGGCGATGGTCATCACGTCGGCGGTCTCCCCCGCCAGGTCCAGGCCGGCGTAGCCCACGACGGCGGAGTCCTCGAGCACCAGGTAGTCCCGTCGCGGTCGCGCCGCGAGCTCCCCCCAGAAGCCGGCCGGCGACCAGGCGTCGTCGGGGAAGGCGGCCGTCTCGATCCGCTGCACCTCCGGCAGGTCCTGCCAGCGCAGGGGACGCAGCCGCGGTCGGGTCACGGCCCCGGCGGAGGTCACGGGACCACCTTGGGCGGCCCGGGGACGGCGGCGTCGGGCCGCCGCAAATACAGGGGTTCGGGAGCGAGCAGTATGCCGTCCGGCACCTCTCCCGGCACCTCGCCGGCCGCGAGGGCACGGTGGGCGACCGCCCCGAGCATCCCCGGGTGGACGTCCACCGGTGCGTCGACCCCGGCGCGGGTCAGCGCGTCGTACAGCAGCGGGCCGCGCCCCACCGCCGGAAGGGCCCGGGTGCTCTCGGGGAGGTCCACGGCGTGGGCGACCCCCGGGCCGCTGGCGCGCCGGGGACGGCCCTGCTCCACGGCATACTCCGCCCAGTAGACCTCCTTGCGGCGCGCGTCCGTGGCGACCAGGAACGGCCCGTCCACGACCCCGTCGCGGACCGCCTGCTCGGCCAGCGCGTCGAGCGAGCAGATCCCGTGCACCGGGATGCCCCGCAGCTCCCCCAGGACCAGGCCGGTGACGATCCCGACGCGCAGCCCGGTGAACGGGCCGGGGCCGACACCCACGGCCACGGCGGTGAGGTCGGCGACCGTGCCGCCCGCCGCCGTGAGCGCCTGCTCCATCGCGGGGGCGAGCAGCTCACCGTGGCGGCGCGAGTCCTGGAAGGTCACTTCGGACAGCACCTGGTCGCCGTCGAGGACGGCGGCCCCGATGGAGCCGGTGGCGGTGTCGAGGGCGAGCAGCACCGCACCAGGCTACGTGCTCGGCCGGGCGGCCGGCGCATCACGGCGCGCTCAGATGTCGAGCCCGACGACCTCCGCCGGGGTGACCCGGCCGTCTCGCACGAGGACCCGGCACAGGGACCGGACCACCAGCGGGTCGTACTCGTAGCCGAGGTTGAGCCGGATCCGCTCCAGCGCCTGCAGCGACACCGGCCGCTTCACCCGGCCCGCGGTGAGGTCGTCGAAGGCGTTGCTGACCTTCAGGATGCGACAGGCCAGCGCGAGGTCCTGGGCCTCCCGTCCGTGACGGTACGGGGTGGCCTGCCCGGAGACGACGAGCGACAGCCGGCTGAGCTCGGCGGTGCGCGCCAGGATCGAGGCGCCGGTGTGCGCGATGCGCCGCTGGTCCAGCGGTGAGATCGCGGTGGTCGCGCCACCCGGGATGGGCCGTCGCAGGGACACCTGGCCGAGGTCGTGGAGGAGGGCGGCGTACTCCAGGTCCACCAGGTCGCGCTCGGCCAGGCCCAGGTCGCGTCCGATCGCCAGCGACAGATGCGCCACGCGGTCCCCGTGGCCGGACGTGGTGAACCCGCCCTGGTCGGTGAGGCGCGACAGCGACCGGATCGTCTGCCGCTGCGCGTCCCGGACCAGGGACTGGCGGCTCACCGCGAGCTGCAGCAGGAGCAGCGGCGCCAGGAAGAGCGGAATGGCGACCGGCCCGAGGGCGTGCACCGCGAGCGCGATGACGGTGGCGCTGGAGGTCGTGGCGAGGGCGAGTGGGCCGACCGCACCCACCTCGTCCACCAGGGACTGCCAGAGGAGCGCGTGCGTGCTCGTCGAGTGGCGCAACGCCATGAGCAGCAGTTGCAGGCCCATGGCGACCAGGGCGACCGCGAGCATCGCCAGCGCCGTCAGCCACATGATGTCGGACCAGTCGTGCACGAGCTCGGCCAGTGGACGTCCGTCCAGGGGCACCACCAGGTAGAGCACGGCCGCCAGAGCCACCACGAGCACCCGGGAGGCGACCTGTCCGAGGACGAACGCCCCGATCGACATCCACTGCCGCACCAGGTCGCCCACGACCGTGGCCACGACGACCACCACCACCACGAACCCCGCCGAGTAGCCGGTGGCCAGGCCACCCGGCGACGTCGTGGTCATCGGCATCGCCAGGCTCGCGGCGATCGCGATCGGTGTGAAGTCACGGGTGCCGAGGACGCTCACCCGCCACAGCTCGCCCACCACGATGGTCACCGCGTAGACCAAGGCGATCCCCCAGCCCACGTCGGAGATCTCGCCGAGGTTCAGGATCGCGTCGACCAGCGCGACCAGGACCGCTGCGGCCGCCGTGTAGACGACCGCCTGCGACCGGCGTGGCCAGGCCCGTCCCGGTTTCACCGGACCCCTTCCGCGTCGGGCGACCACTCGGCATACAGGTCGCTGACCATCGGGTCGTCGTGGTCGTGCGCGTCACCGACGGCGGACCGGACGTCCTCCTCGATCACGGTCGGCCACCACCGTCGGATGCTGAGCGCCTCGGCGAGGGCGTCGACGACCTGCCCGTCCAGGTGCGTGCCCACGCGTGACCGGAGCACCTCCATGGCGGCGTCCTGGTCGAGCGCACCGCGGTAGGACCGGGTCGTGGTGAGGGAGTCGAAGGCGTCGGCCGCAGCGATGACCCGCGCGAAGAGGGGGATGTCCTCCCCCGCCAGACCGGCGGGGTAACCCCGTCCGTCGACCCGCTCGTGGTGGTGCAGGATGCCGGGCACGGCGTCGCTGAGGAAGTCGATCCCCCGCAGCATCCGCACCCCGGCCTCGGGATGGGTGGTGATGGTCACCAGGTAGTCGAGGTCCACGGGACCGCGGGCCCGGGGCATCCGGGGGGCGACCGCGATCAGACCGATGTCGTGCAACAGGGCCGCGTAGCGCAGCGCCTCGGAGTCGGCGGTGTCGATGCCCACCCGGGGCGCGATCCGGTCGCAGAGCTCGGCGACGCGGGCGCTGTGCCCGACCGAGTAGGGGTTGGCCTCCTCCAGCGCCGCGACGATCGTCTTGACGGTGCGGACGTGGGAACGGCGCTCGACGGCGTCCCGGCTGAGGGTCCACTGGGCGATGAACATCGGCCCCAGGATGAGGACCGCGCTGAAGGTGCCGACCCCGACCGGGGCCCAGAGGACGACGAAGAGGAAGGCGATCAGGGCGTGGGTGAGGTAGCCGCCGCCCAGCCGGCGGAAGGTCCGGCTGGCCACGTCCCAGACCCGGGAGCCGCTCACGACCCGCGACATCCCGCCGATCAGGACGGTGTTCAGCAGCGTCATCACGACGTAGGCCAGCACCAGCGGGAGAGCGACCTGCAGCAGCAGGCCGAGCGGATCCAGCGCCACCTCCCCGGGATGCTCCCCGCCGGCGAGAAGGTAGAGCACGCCCCCCACCCCGCCCATGACGCCGGTCATGCCGGCGTTGAACAGGCGCGTGCGCGTGCGCTGCGTGCGCAGACTGCCCAGGTAGGAGAGGAAACCGACGATCACCGCCCCCGCCGGGCCGGCCAGTGGCAGCGCGGCCGCGAGGATCACCGTGGCGACGGAAACGCCCAGGTGGGGCCCGAGCTCACGCTCTCGTAGCGAGGACCCCAGGATGCCCAGGATCGACAGGACGATGACGGCGTTCCACGCCGGCGGGCCGTTCTGGACCCAGTCGAAGGCCGCGAGACCGATGGCCAGCACGCACACGGAGGTGACGTAGATGCCGACGGGCAGCGACGTGCGGTCGTCTCGTCCGGGCGGACGAGCACGGGCATGAGACAGCGGCGTCGAAGCCTGAGGGGCCTCAGGCATCGACGCCGCTCAACAACTCAGCGCTGAGTTCTCGCGAAGAGCGCTCAGTCCTCCCAGCTCACAACGTCGATGAACGCGCCAAGCGCATCAATCACAGAGCCGGCGGCGAGCAGATCAAAGATCGCTGCAAACATAGTGTCAGTCCTTCCCGGGGCCGATACTCAAGGCCACGGACGTCGCCCCACCTGCCGGGGCGTCCGCTCGTGGCGTCCTCCTAAGAGTGTCACATCTGGAGGGGAATTGCCTCAGCCGAGCCACCTTTTCCGATGATTCTTTAACCAATCTTTACCCTTCGGGGAGTCATCGGCGACCTGTGCGACAATGGGCGGTCGGACCGGCGGGCCACGAGGCCGCCGGCCAGCCAGACCCACGATCTCGCGAGGAGAAGCCCATGAGCAAGCGTGCCCGCAAGCGCCGCGACCGCAAGAAGAAGGCCGCCAACCACGGCCGCAAGCCGAACGCCTGATCCGGCCCCGTACACAGCAGAAGGACCCCGTCGCCCTCCCGGCGCGGGGTCCTTCTGTGGTGTTCCCT
>JAAYYA010000336.1 GCA_012515595.1 Actinomycetales bacterium | reverse complement strand
GCGGAGCTGGCGGCCACGCGCCCGACCGACGTCGCGATGCAGGAGAAGCAGTACGGCATCTGGCAGCCGATCACCTGGGCGGAGTACGCCGGGCGGGTGCGGGACTTCGCGCACGGGCTGGCCTCGCTGGGGGTGCAGCGTGGCGAGATCATCGCCGTGCTGGGCGACAACCGGCCGGAGTGGCTGATCGCCGAGCTGGCCGCGCAGAGCCTGGGTGCCGCCGTGGTCGGCATCTTCCCCACCTCGATCGGTGAGGAGCTGCACCACATCCTGAGCACCTCCCGGGCGCGCGTGGTCGTCGCCGAGGACCAGGAGCAGGTCGACAAGCTGCTGCGGCTGCGCGAGGAGTGGGACCAGATCGAGGGGGAGGAGCCGCTGCGGATCGAGCGGGTCGTCTTCTACGACCCGCACGGCCTGGAGCAGTATGACGACCCCTGGCTGACCGACTTCACCGACCTGGAGGCGCAGGGCCGGGAGTGGGGCGCGGAGCGCCAGGGCTGGTTCGACGAGCAGGTTGCGGCCAGCGGGCCCGACGACATCGCGGTCATCTGCACCACCTCGGGCACCACGTCCAAGCCCAAGCTGGGCGAGCTGTCCCACCACAACCTGCTGGCGATGGCCGAGCACCTGACCCAGATCGACCCGATCGGGCCGAAGGACCGCTACGTCTCCTTCCTGCCGTTCGCCTGGATCGGCGAGCAGATGCTGGCGGTGGCCTGCGGGCTCTCCACCGGCCTGACCATCTCCTTCCCCGAGGACTCCTCGACGCAGAAGGCCGACCTGCGCGAGATCGGGCCGGACGTGATGTTCTCCCCGCCGCGGATCTGGGAGTCGATGCTCTCGGAGGTGCAGGTGCGCATCGACGAGGCCGGCTGGCTCAAGCGCCGGGTCTTCGGCTGGGGCTACGACGTGGGCGACAAGGTCGCGGAGCTGCGGGTCAGCGGCAAGAAGCCCGGTGCCGGCCTGAAGGTGATGCACGCCATCGCCGACCAGGTCGCCACGCGTCCGGTGCGCGACCAGCTGGGCCTGGCCCGGTTGCAGCGGGGCTACACCGGCGGCGCGCCGCTGGGACCCGACGTCTTCCGCTTCTTCCACGCCATCGGCATCAACCTCAAGCAGCTCTACGGCCAGACCGAGATCTGCGGCATCGCCGTCATCCACCGCGACGACGACATCGCCTTCAACACCGTCGGCAGCCCGATCCCCGGCACCGATCTGCGGATCAACGAGGACGGCGAGATCCTGCTGCGCTCGGCGTCGGTCTTCCGCGGCTACCACCGCAACCCCGAGGCCACGGCCGAGGCGGTGGACGCGGAGGGGTGGCTGCACACCGGCGACGCGGGCTACCTCGAGGAGGAGACCGGGCAGCTGGTCGTCATCGACCGGCAGAAGGACGTCCTCACCGCGGCCGACGGCACCCGCTACTCCAGCGCGTTCATCGAGAACAAGCTCAAGTTCTCCCCCTACGTGGAGGAGGCGGTGACCTTCGCCCCGGAGACCGCCGACCAGGGGATGACCGCGATGATCACCATCGACCCGGCGACCGTCGGGTCGTGGGCCGAGCACGAGCGGCTCAGCTACACGACCTACACCGACCTGGCCGGCAAGCCCGAGGTCTACGACCTGATCGCCGAGGACATCACCCGCGCCAACGGCGACCTGCCCGAGTCGATCCGGGTGCAGCGGTTCCTGCTGCTGCACAAGCAGCTGGACCCCGACGACGACGAGATCACGCGCACGCGCAAGGTGCGGCGCTCGGTGATCGCCGAGCGCTACGCCGACATCATCGCCGCCCTGCGCGAGGGCCAGGACGACGTGACCGTCCGCAGCCGCATCACCTACCAGGACGGGTCCTCCGTGGAACGGGAGCTGACGTTGACGATCTTCGACCTGACCAGCTACACGATCCCGGAGGGTCGGGGTCGTCGTCCGGTCTGGAGTGGTCGCCGATGAGCGCGCGACGTGAGACGGGAGTGGCCCGGTGAGCACCTTCCTGAACCTGCTGATCTACGGGCTGGCCGACGGCGCGATCCTGGCGCTGGCGGCGCTGGGCTTCGTGCTGATCTACAAGGCGACCGGTGTCATCAACTTCGCCCAGGGCGAGTTCCTGCTGGTCGGCGCCTACATGTTCTACACCGCCTTCGTGGTGCTGCAGCTGCCTCTGGTGGTCGCCGTCGTCTTCGGCGTGGTCGTCGCCACCCTGCTCGGTGTCCTCATCGAGCGGCTGATCCTGCGGCCGATGGTCGGGGAGAGCGCGATCAGCATCATCATGGTGACGATCGGGCTGTCGATGTTCCTGCAGGCCGTGGTGCAGATGTTCTACGGCACCTCGCCGAAGCAGCAGCCGGCCCTGCTGCCGCGCGACTCGATCACCTTCCTCGGGGCGACCGTCCCGCTGAACCGGC
>JAAYYA010000335.1 GCA_012515595.1 Actinomycetales bacterium | reverse complement strand
CGCACGATGCCCGGTTCGACTCGCACGATGCCCGGTTCGATGCGCACGACGCCCGGTTCGATGCGATCGAGGGCAAGCTGGACCGGGTGCTGGAGATCCTGGAGCGCTGACCCTCAGGCCGCCAGCTCGTCGTCCACCCAGGTGTGTCGGGAGACGCGCAGGCCGGCCAGGGTCAGGACGACGCCGCTGAGCATGAGCAGGATCAGCACGATGGTCCAGGTTCCGGTGGCCTGGTAGAGCACGCCAACAACGAATGGGCCGATGGCGGCGAGCATGTAGCCCGTGGGCTGCACGAAGCCCGACAGCCGCGCGGTCACGTGCGGGTCGCGGGTGCGCGCGGTGATCAGCGCGATCGCTGTCGGGAAGGCGAAGCCGGAGGTGCCGAGGATGACCGCCCACAACCACGGCACCGTCGCCGGGGCCAGGAGCAGCCCGCCGTTGCCGATGACCAGCAGCGCGCCGAAGGCATACATCCAACCCTTCAGCGAAGGTGACCGCGCGATCACCGTCGGCATCATCAGCGCGCCGATCAAGGTGAGGGCGGTGAGCAGAGACATGAGTATGCCGGCGTACCCGGCGGAGAGTCCCGCGTCGCGGTAGATCTGGGGCAGCCACCCGAACTGGATGTAGGCGTTCATCGACTGGATGCCGAAGACCACGGTCAGCGCGATCGCCGTGGGGGAGTGCCAGATGCGACCGGCTGCCTTCGTGGCGGCGGGAGACCCGCGCCCGCCGGGGGTGCGTCGCTCACGCGAGGCAATGAGCGCCCAGGGCAGGACCGCTACCAGGGCGACCAGACCCCACACGCCCAGCGCGGCCCGCCAGCCCTGGGCGGTGTTGGCGCTGATCGGGGCGACGAGGGCCGCCGCCACGGCGCCGCCGAGAGTGAGGCCGGCGCTGTAGATGGTCATCAGGCGGACGTCGCGCGGTTGCCGCTTGATCCAGGCGGGTACGAGCACGTTGCCGACCGCGGCCCCGCCCAGGGCCAGTGCGGTGAGCAGCAGGAACAGCACGGTGTTGTCGATCGCGGCCCGCGCGAGGAGACCCACGCCGACGGCGACGAGTCCGAGGACGATACCGGTCGTCATACCGACCTTGCGGGCAAAGGCCACCGCCAGCGCGCCGATCAGGCCGAAGCACAGCCCTGGCAGCGCTGTGACGAACCCGGCGACGGCGGTGTTCATGCCCAGGCCCTCGGTGACCTCCTCCAGCACCGGTCCGACCGATGATGCGACAGGGCGCAGGTTGATGGCGATGAGGGCGGTGGCGACCAGGGCGAAGCCTGCGCCGAGCGGTCGCGGACGCGGTGCGGGGTCAGCGGGTGAAGTCACTCCGCACCGAGGTGTTTCACGATGCGGGCCGGGTTGCCGACCACGACGACGTTGTCGGGCACGTCCTTGGTGACGACCGACCCCGCGCCGACGACGGAGTTGTGACCGACGGTGACGCCGGGCAGCACGATCGCGCCGCCGCCGATCCAGACGTTTTCGCCGATCGTGATGGGCGAGGCCGACTCCAGCCCGTCGCGGCGCGGGCCGGGCTCGAGCGGGTGCCAGGGGGTGAGGAGCTGCACGTGGGTCGCGATCTGGCAGTGCCGCCCGATGGTGATCGGCGCAACGTCGAGGGTGGTGAGGCCGTAGTTGACGAAGGTGCCCGCGCCGATGGCGATGTTGCTGCCGTAGTCGACGTAGAGCGGCGGCTTGATCTCGACGCCCTCGCCCAGTTCGCCGAGGAGCTCGGTGAGCACGGCTCGGGCGGCGGCGGGGTCCTCGACGTACTTCTGGGCGTACTCGACGCTGAGCTCGACAGCGCGGCGACTCCCGGCGGCGATGCGCGGGTCGTCGGCGATGTAGAGGTCGCCCGCGACCATGCGGTCGTAGTTGCTGCGCTCATCGCCGGCGAAGTGGTCGGTCACCGTCCCAGCCTAGGATGTGGGTATGTCTCAGGTCGTCTCAGCGCCGGGTCTCGTCGGCCGGCGCGACGCCCGAGGAGCCTGAGCCGTGGAGTTCACCTGCACCGGACCGGTGATCGAGTGGCGGGGGCCGGCGCCCTTCTGGTTCCTCGACATCCCCACGGAGGAGAGCGAGGACATCAAGGAGGCGGCGCGCGGGCTGGAGTACTGGGGCCAGGTCGCTGTGGAGGTCCGCATCGGCGCCAGCGTGTTCAGCACCGCGCTCTTCCCCAAGGACGGCCGTTACCTGCTGCCGCTGCGGGACGCGGTGCGCCAGGAGGCGGGGATCGAGCCCGGCGATGAGGTCACCGCGAGCCTGCGGCTCGCCGATCGCCGTCCCTGACCCGTTGTGCCCCGGCCTTGTCAGTCGCGGGTGGCAGCATGCGGCGGCATGACGGAGACGGACCTGATGCAGCGATTCGTGACGGTGATCGACGACCACGACTGGGAGGGTTTGGCCGAGCTGCTCCACGACGAGTTCCAGTGCCACCTGGTGCACACGGGAGAGTCCTTCGGCAAGGCGGACTGGGTGCGGTTCAACGCGGACTACCCAGGGTTCGAGGGCATGGTGCTCGAGGACTCCGTCAGCGCGGGGGAGCGAGCGGTGGTCCGGGCCTCCGTGACGGGGACCGACCCGGCAGGCCAGCCGCAACGGTTTGCCGTGGCGTCCTTCGCCACGCTCCGCGACGGGCTCATCGTGGAGCTGACCGAGGTGTGGACCGACGTCGGGCTGGAGGCGCCTGCGGGGACCCGCTCGGGCTCCGTCGGACTGGGCGGTTGAGCGCTAGGGACCGGTGAGCGAGGGCGCTAGCCGCGTAGGTCCCGGGGGCTGATCGCGGAGGTGAGAGCCGCGCCGTAGGCCCGGTAGCCCTGGGTGTTGGGGTGGAACGAGTCCCCGATCTGGTCAAGGACGACACCGTGGAGCCACGGGGCGGGGGCGTTGCCGCCGTGGTTGCCGAACCGCTGCGTCACGTCGACGAACTGGAACCCGTGCGCCGCGGCCCGCTCGGCGATGGTCTGGTTGAGCAGGTCGGCCGCGTAGTTCGCGGCGTGCTGCTCGGCGACCGACATGACCATCGTGAGGTCGTCGTTCAGCGGGACAAGGTAGTCCCCGAACCGCGGTGAGAACAGGTGCGCGTAGCCCGTGATGACGATGTGCGCGTTGGGCGCGGCGGCTGCGACGTCGTCGTAGGCCGCGTCGAGAATGGCGGGCAGCTCGTCCTGGATCTGTTGCTCGACCACGCCGATCTGTGCCAGACAGAACGTGTCGTCCAGGAGCAGACACTGGGTGACGGTCAGCGACCAGGGGATGTCGTTGCCGCCGATGGTGAGCGTCACCAGGTCGGTGTCCTCGTCCAGCGCACCGAGCTGGGCCGCCAGGCTGTTGGGCCCCGGCCCGGCGGTGGCGCCCGGGACGGCCGCGAAGTCGTCCAGGGCGATGCGCATGCGGCCGTCGAGCACCTCGGGGTAGGCGGCGCCAACGGGCGCTCCGGAGCCCGCGGCATACGAGTCACCGATCGCGTCGTAGGTATGCGATGGCGGGGCGGCCGAGGCGGCCAGGGGGGCGGCCGGCAGCAGGAGTGCGGCCACGGCCGCCAGGGACAACGCGGAGCGGGACGTGCGTGTCATACCCAGCCAGCGTAACCGTCGCGCGCCCGGCTGAACAGGCTGTCGAGCGCAAGACGGTGCGCTCGGTGGCTCCTGGGGCCGCAACGCGACGCGTCCGGTCGCCCTACGCGACGTCCTCCCGGGCGGCGACGAAGGCCGCCACGCACGCGCGGACGTCGTCCTCGGAGTGCGCGGCCGAGAGCTGCACGCGGATGCGGGCCTGGCCCTTGGGCACGACCGGGTAGGAGAAGGCGATCACGTAGACGCCCCGTTGCAGCATCGCGTCGGCGATCTCGGTGGCCTTCCGGGCGCCATCCTCCCCGGGGAACATCACCGGCACGATTGGGTGCTCGCCCGGCAGCAGGTCGAACCCGGCCTCGGTCATCAGGGTCCGGAAGAGCTCGGCGTTGGCCCGCAGCTGCGCGCGCGGCTCGTCGGAGTCGCGGGCGATCTGCAGCGCCTTGGCCGAGCCCGCGACGACCGAGGGGGCGACCGCATTGGAGAACAGGTAGGGGCGGGCCCGCTGCTTGAGGAGGTCGACGATCTCCTGGTGGGCGGCGACGTACCCGCCGGAGCCACCACCAAGGGCCTTGCCGAGCGTGCCGGTCAGGATGTCGACCCGGCCCATGACGCCGCAGTGCTCGTGCGAACCGCGGCCGCCCTCGCCGACGAAGCCGGTGGCGTGGGAGTCATCGACCATGACCATCGCGCCGAACTCCTCGGCCAGGTCGCAGATCTCCTGCAGCGGCGCCAGGTAGCCGTCCATCGAGAACGCGCCGTCGGTGACGATGACCTTGCGCCGGGTGTCCTTAGCCGCCTCCAGCTGGGCGCGCAGGTCGGCCATGTCGCGGTTCTGGTAGCGGAAGCGCTGCGCCTTGCTCAGCCGCACCCCGTCGATGATCGAGGCGTGGTTGAGCTCGTCGGAGATGATCGCGTCCTCCGGGCCGAAGAGCACCTCGAAGATGCCGCCGTTGGCATCGAAGCAGGACGGGAACAGGATGGCGTCTTGCGTCCCGACGAAGTCGGCGATGGTCCGCTCCAGGTCACGGTGCTGGGCCTGGGTGCCGCAGATGAAGCGCACCGAGGCCATCCCGAAGCCCCACTCGTCCAGGGCGGCGTGCGCGGCGGCGACCACGTCAGGGTGGTCCGCCAGGCCCAGGTAGTTGTTGGCGCAGAAGTTCAGCGCCTCGGCCTTCAGGTCGTCCGCCGTCTTGGTGGTGACGTGCGAGGACTGCGGCGAGGTGAGCTCACGCTCCACCTTGAACAGACCGGCGTCCCGGATCTCCTGCAGCTCGTCTGCGAGAGCCTGCTTCACGGCATACATGTGTCTCTCCTCAACTCCAGTCCATGATGACCTTGCCGACCTCGCCCGAGCGGGCGGCGGCGAAGGCGTCCTCCCACTGCTCCGCGGGGAAGCGGTGGGTGATGACCGACCGGATCCGTTCCCGCAGGACCTCGGAGGTCTGCAGCATGAACGTCATCCGGTACCAGGTGTCGTACATCTCGCGGCCGTAGATGCCCTTGATCGTGATCATCCGGGTGATGACGTGCCCCCAGTCGATCGCGAACGGCTCCTTGGGCAGGCCGAGCATGGCGATCTTGGCGCCGTGCGTGGCGTTCTCGATCATCTCGGCCAGCGCGCTGGGGAAGCCGGACATCTCCAGGCCCACGTCGAAGCCCTCGGCCATGCCCAGCTCGTCCTGCACCGGCCGGATCCGGTCGCGCGCGACGTTGACCACGCGGTCGGCGCCGGCTGCCTTGGCCAGCCCGAGTCGGTGGTCGGAGACGTCGGTGACCACGATGTAGCGCGCGCCGATGTGCCGGGCGATCGCGGTGGCCATCACGCCGATCGGGCCGGCGCCGGTGATCAGCACGTCGTCGCCGGACATCGGGAAGCTCAGCGCCGTGTGCACCGCGTTGCCGAGCGGGTCGAAGACGGCGCCCAGGTCGGCGTCGATGTCCTCCGGCTGCACCCACACGTTCGTGGCTGGCAGCACCACGTAGTCCGCGAACGCGCCGTCCCGGTTGACCCCGAGGTTGGAGGTCTGGACGCACATATGCTGACGCCCCGCGCGGCAGTTGCGGCAGCGCCCGCAGATGACGTGGCCCTCGGCCGAGACCCGCATGCCGACGCACAGGTCGTACTTGCCGCCGCCGCTGGCCACGCCCTCGCCGAGCTCGACGATCTCGCCGTAGAACTCGTGCCCGACGGTCAGCGGCGGCCTGAGCATGGAGGCAGCCCAATCGTCCCAGGACTCGATGTGCAGGTCCGTGCCGCACAGCCCCGCGCGGAGCACGCGGACCTTCACCTCGCCCGGTCCCGGCTCCGGCTCGGGGATGTCGATCAGCTCCAGACCCGGGCCGGCAGCGGTCTTGACGAGTGCGCGCATGGGGACCATCTTGACGCACGGACCGATCGGCCGTCCCACCCGCTCTCGATTTCTGTCAGGCACTCTCCCGGTGCTAAAGTTCTGCGTCGCGCGCCTATAGCTCAATTGGCAGAGCAGCTGACTCTTAATCAGCGGGTTCGGGGTTCGAGTCCCTGTGGGCGCACCACCAGGCCCCCGTCCGGCACCGTCCGGGTGGGGGCTCTTTGCGTCCCGTTCGCCCGGCGCCCACGACGAACCTTTGGCACACTGGCCGCCTGACGCAGTCGAGGAGGGATGGGACCAGTGAGCTCTGAGTCAGCCCCGGCGAAGGCGAGTCTGGTGACCACGGCCAAACGGGCGGTGGCCAAGTTCACCAAGGAGGGCGCCCTCGACCTGGCCGCGGCGCTGACCTACTACAGCGTGCTGTCGCTGTTCCCCGCGATCCTGGCGCTCACCTCGCTGCTCGGCGTCTTCGGGCAGGGACCGGACACCACCGGGAAGCTGCTGGACGTGCTCCGCGAGATGGGCGTGGCCGATGAGCAGCTCAGCACCATCGAGGGCTACGTCAAGGGCCTGCAGGACACCGGGGGCGCCGGCATCGCGCTGTTCATCGGTCTGGCCGCCGCGCTGTGGGCGTCCTCGAACTACGTGAACGCCTTCTCCCGGGCGATGAACAAGATCTTTGACGTCGAGGAGGGGCGGCCGATCTGGATCCTGCGCCCGGTGATGCTGCTGCTCACCCTCGTCACGCTGCTGCTCGTCGTGGCGGTCGCGCTGTCACTGGCGCTGTCGGGCACCGTGGCCGAGGCGATCTTCGGCGTGGTCGGGCTCAGCGACGAGGCGACCAGGGTCTGGAACCTGGCCAAGTGGCCGGTGATGTTCCTCATCATCGTCATCGCCGTCGGCATCCTCTACTGGGGCACGCCCAACCTCAAGCGGCGCTTCCGGCTGATCAGTCCCGGCGCCCTGGTGGCGATCGTGGTGATGGTGATCGCGCTGGGCGGTTTCGGCTTCTACATCTCGATGTTCGGCAACTACGAGGCGACCTACGGGGTCATGGCCGGTGCCATCCTGATGCTCCTGCTGCTGTGGGTGATCAACCTGGCCCTGCTCTTCGGGGCCGCCTTCGACGCCGAGTTCGAGCGGAGCCGGCAGCTGGCCGAGGGGCTGCCGGCCGAGGAGCTTCTGCAGCTCCCGCCGCGAGACAGCCGCAACGCCCGGAAGAAGGCGGCGAAGCAGCAGGAGATCATCGAGGAGAACCGGCGGATCCGGATCGAGGCCGGCCGCTCACGCCCGCACGACCCGCAGGACGACTGAGCTGCGCGGCGTGACGATCGGGAGCGGCGGCGATGAGTGACCTGGAACGATCCACCTCCGCAGCCGATCCGTCTATACCTCCCGCTGACGAGGCCTGAGCCCTCCGTCCGCTGGCCGGCACGGCGACCAGTGCCCGCGGCCGGTGGGGGACCGTCTGTGGAAAGGACCTGGCAAGACTGTGCCAATCGTCATACCGTGTCCGCATGGTCCAGGTCAGCGTTCACGAGGCGAAGTCCCAGCTGTCCCGGCTCATCGATGCCGCCCTGGCGGGGGAGCCCGTGACGATCACACGGTCCGGTGTACCGGTGGTGGACATGGTGCGTCACGCGATGGGGCAGGGTGTGGTCGAGATCGAGCCCTGGAAGGGGTTCGAGGTCGATCCCGCCGTCTTCGACGGCACTGATGACGAGGTCACCGTGCTCTTCTACGGCGAGTCCAGTTGAGCGGCGCCTTGGAATGAGCCGTCCGTGCAAGCTCAGGTACCAGCGGCACAACGCCCAGTGGCCCCAGTTTTGACGGTCTCCCGCTGACGCCCGTCAAGAGTCGGCGCACTCGGCGCGGGGCTGGGGGAGTGCGGGGCGAGCCTCGCCGGTCCTACGACTTCGGTGGCCGTCCGGGACGCCGGATGGGGGCCGCGCCCCGTGGGGCCCGCCCGGCCTTCTTGAGCGCGTCGCGCAGCACGACCTCGATCTGGGCGTTGACGCTGCGCAGCTCGTCGGCCGCCCAGCGCTGCAGCGCCTCGTGCACGGCAGGGTCGAGCCGCAGCAGCACCTGCTTGCGTGCTGCCGCGGCTCGACGCCGGTCGGACGCCGGGTTCTGATCGTCCATGGGACCCACTCCGCTCAGGAGTAGAGCGACCCCGCGTTGACCACCGGTGTCGTGCCTCGCTCCGAGCAGAGCACGACGAGCAGGTTGGAGACCATGGAGGCGCGGCGCTCGTCGTCCAGGTCCACGATGCCCTGGCTCTCCAGCCGGGTCAGCGCACCCTCGACCATGCCGACGGCGCCGTCGACGATCTTCTCCCGGGCCGCGATGATGGCCGAGGCCTGCTGGCGCTGCAGCATCGCCTGGGCGATCTCGGGGGCGTAGGCCAGGCTGGAGATGCGGACCTCGATGACCTCCAGGCCGGCCAGCGCGATGCGCTCGGCGACCTCGCCCGCGAGCTCGCTGTTGATCACGTCGGTGTCCCCGCGGAGCGTGACCTCGTGGACGTCGTTGTCGTAGGGGTGGCTCATCGCCACGTGACGGAGCGCGGACTCGGCCTGCACCGCCACGAAGTCCTCGTAGTCCTCCACGCCGAAGGTGGCCCGAGCGGTGTCGGCGACCTGCCACACGACGATGGCCGCGATGTTGATGGGGTTGCCGTCGAAGTCGTTGACCTTCAGGTCGCTGGTCTCGAAGTTGTGCACCCGGACCGAGACGTTCTTGCGGGTGGCCAGCGGCACGGTCATCCGCAGCCCCGGCTTGCGGACCGTCCCGATGTAGCGACCGAAGAACTGCACGACCTTGGTGTGTCCCGGCGCGATGACGGTCAGCGACGCGAGCATGACCGAGCCGACGATGACCAGCAGCGTGCCGAGGAGAATCTGGCCGACCCCGCCGTCCCCTGCCTCGGCAGCGATCGCGCCGATGACGATCAGCCACACGCCCACCCCGAGGACGCCCAGGAAGATGACGAGCCCGGCGAATCCGTCGATCGACCAGGCCCGGCGTTCGGTGACGTCGACGCGGGTCCCCTCGTGTCCGACCGGCCTGCCGGCCGGGGTGCCGCCCACCGGCTCGTCCTGTGAGGTGGTGTCCATGATTCCTCGTTCCCTCGAAAAGTGATATCAGAATAATAGCACTATACGAGACGGGCCCAGCGCCGCGATCCCAGGCCGGGTCCCGGACGGATCCCCGGCCCGCGAAAGACGGCGAACATCGTGTCGGCGGGGCGCGCCGCAGCCGGGGCCCGCCGGTGCCAGAGTTGCTCCACCACACCAGAAGGAGCCCCATGTTCGACGCCATCAACGGCCTGCCGCTCCACCCGCTCGTCGTGCACGGCGTCGTCGTCCTGCTGCCGCTGGCGGTCCTCGGCACGATCGCCATCGCGGTGCG
>JAAYYA010000047.1 GCA_012515595.1 Actinomycetales bacterium | reverse complement strand
GCCTCCGGGTCGATCTCGGGCTGGCGGGGGAAGTCGGTCACTCGGGCACCTCGGCTGTGGCGTGGTCGGGTCGGTCGGTCAGGATCGGGTCGCGGTAGGCGCGCAGCACCAGCAGGCTCACACCCACCAGCACCGCGGGCAGCAGGGAGAAGGCCAGCACGATCAGCAGGTGCGCGGCATCCGGCTGGGCCAGCACCTGATCGGCCGTGCTCGAGCGGAACCCGCCGACGGCCAGCAGGAGCAGCACCACCGCCGGGCCGAGCGCCAGACCGGTCGTCTCCCCGGCCGTCCACAGCCCGCTCATCGCCCCGCCGCGCGCACGGCCGGCCGCCGTGATGACGTCGGGCAGCATCGCCAGCGGGAACAGCTGCATCCCCGCATAGCCCACGCCGGCCAGCGCCACCGGCAGATAGACCCACGCCCCCGGAGCCCAGACCAGCCCGACCATCGTCAGCGCGGCCACCGCGAACAGGACCGACGCGGCGGTGAACGCGGCCGGCTTGCCCACGCGCGCGGCATACTTCGTCCACAGCGGCATGACCAGCAGCGCCGGCCCGACCAGCGCCGCGAAGAGGAAGGTCAGCGCGGCCTGGTCGGCGAGGGTGTAGGTCGCGACGTACTGCGCGGCCGCGAGCATCACCCCGGTCGCCAGCGCCTGCAGCACGAAGGCGGTGAGCAGGACGCGGTATGCCGGGTGCTCCCGGAGCGCTGCCAGCCCGGCCCGGTACTCCCCGAACTTGGTAGGGGTTCCGTTCACCCTCCGCACATCTTCCGAGTGGTTACGTCCGCCGGCGGATCTGCGAAACCCCTGCGAAAATCCGGGTTCGGCCGGCAAAACCACTCGGAAAATGCGGGGGGTTCCGCCGACGCCGAGGACGGTGGCCAGCATTCCCGCCAGCAGCAGCGTCGCGATGACCACCCCCATGACGAGGTAGCCACCGGCGCCGCCGCCGGCCGCGTCCCGCACCGCAGGTCCGCCGGCGCCCACCAGCAGGATGGCCAGCGCGAGCACCGCGATCCGCCAGGCCATCAGGCGGGTGCGCTCGCCGTAGTCGCCGGTCAGGTCGGCCGGCAGGGCGATGTAGGGCACCTGGAACAGGCTGAACGAGGTGGTCGCCAGCACGAAGAAGACCAGCACCCACAGCCCCGCGAGCACCGGCGACAGGCCCGCCGGCGCCGCGAACATCCCGATGAACCCGACCGGCAGGGTGATGGCCCCGAGGGCCATCAGCCGGGTCCGGGTCTGCCGCCCCCCGGCCTCCCGGTCGCTCAACGCCCCCACCGCCGGATCGATCAGCACGTCCCACACCTTGGGCACGATGACGACCAGCGTGGCGAGCAGGGCGGGCACCGCGAGCGTGTCGGTCAGGTAGTAGGCCAGCACCAGGCCGGGCAGGGTCCCGAACCCGCCCGTTCCCACGCTGCCGGCGGCATAGCCGGCGACGGCACGACGGGGTATGCGGACGCTCACCGTCGGTGCCATGGCGGCACTGTAGCGGGGGCGGTGCGCAGAGCGCCCGTTCTCACGGGACTCTCATGAAGGCCGGGTCATACTAGCGAGTCTGGTCGTTATCCGAAGGAGACCTCATGAAGATCGCAGTCGTCGGCACCGGTTATGTGGGCCTGTCCAACGCGGTGGTCCTGGCCCAGCACCACGAGGTCGTGGCCCTGGACATCAACCCGGAGAAGGTGGAGCAGCTCAACAACCGGGTCAGCCCGATCGTCGACCCCGAGCTGCAGGAGTTCCTGACCCACCGGGAGCTGGACCTGCGGGCTACCACGGACCCGGCGCAGGCCTACGAGGGCGCGGAGTGGGTGGTGATCGCGACGCCGACCGACTACGACACCGAGACCAACTTCTTCGACACCTCCAGCGTCGAGTCGGTCCTGGACGGGGTGATCGCGCACGCCGCCGGCGCGACGGTGGTCATCAAGTCCACGATCCCGGTCGGCTACACCGAGCGGCTGCGCGAGAAGCACCCCGAGCTCACGATCCTGTTCTCCCCGGAGTTCCTCCGCGAGGGCCGGGCGCTCTACGACAACCTGCACCCCTCCCGGATCATCGTCGGCGACACCGGTGAGCGCGGCCGGCACTTCGCGGAGATGCTGCTGGAGGGCGCCCTGGACAAGGAGGTCCCGGTGCTGCTGACCGGGCCGACGGAGGCCGAGGCGATCAAGCTGTTCGCCAACACCTACCTGGCGATGCGGGTGGCCTACTTCAACGAGCTGGACACCTACGCCGCGACCCGCGGGCTGGACACCCGGCAGATCATCGAGGGCGTCGGCCTCGACCCCCGGATCGGCGCCCACTACAACAACCCGTCCTTCGGCTACGGCGGCTACTGCCTGCCCAAGGACACCCGTCAGCTGCTGGCCAACTACGGCGACGTGCCGCAGACCCTGATCACCGCGATCGTGGACGCCAACACCACGCGCAAGGACTTCATCGCCTCCGACATCCTGGCGCGCAACCCCAAGGTCGTCGGCATCTACCGCCTCATCATGAAGACCGGGTCCGACAACTTCCGCGCCTCCAGCATCCAGGGCGTGATGTCCCGGCTGCAGGCCCGCGGCATCGAGGTCATCATCTACGAGCCCTCGCTGGAGGAGGAGACCTTCCAGGGATGCCCCGTGGTGAACGACCTGGAGGAGTTCGACGCCGCGGCGGACGTGGTCATCGCCAACCGGCTCGACCCGTCCACCGCCGTCTTCGGCGACAAGCTCTACACCCGGGACCTCTACAGCCGGGACTGACCAGGCCGTATGCCGTGAGCTGGGGCCCCGGGCCCGTCCCACTCGGATCGGCCCACACCTACTCCTCGGGGCGAGGTCCGCGGGTCGCGCGCGCCTCTCGCGGGCGTCTTCGAGCGCCTTCGGCATCTTCGAGCTGACTGTAACCGTCCCTAGGAACGCCAAGGCGCTCTAAG
>JAAYYA010000334.1 GCA_012515595.1 Actinomycetales bacterium | reverse complement strand
GGCGGTCGCCGTGGTCGCCAGCACGGGGGTGTCCGCCGGCAGCCCGGCCAGCAGCGTCCGGATCCGGCGGTAGTCGGGGCGGAAATCGTGCCCCCAGTCGCTGATGCAGTGCGCCTCGTCCACGACCAGCAGCCCGCACCGGGCCGCCAGGTCGGGCAGCTGCTCCTCCCGGAAGCGAGGGTTGTTGAGCCGCTCGGGACTGACCAGGAGCACGTCGACGGAGTCCTCCGCCAACTGCTGGCGCACCGCCCCCCACTCCTCGGCGTTGGCGGAGTTCATCGTGACCGCGGTGATGCCGGCGCGCCGGGCCGCCTCGATCTGGTCCCGCATGAGCGCCAGGAGAGGCGAGACGATGACGGTCGGGCCTGCCCCTTGCTGACGGCGCAGCACGGTCGCCACGAAGTAGACCGCGGACTTCCCCCACCCGGTGCGCTGGACGACCAGCACCCGCTCGCGACGTGCGACCAGCGCCTCGACCGCCTCCAGCTGCCCGTCGCGGAAGTCGGCGTCGTCGCTCCCGACGAGCCTCCTCAGTGCCTGCTGCGCCTGATCCCTCATGGCCCCCACGGTACGGTCCGCCACCGACGGAGCCGCCCACCCGTCCACAGGCGCCACCGCTCGCCCTTCGAGGGAGGCACGTCATCCTCCAGACCGACACGGAAACCTCCTCGGGGCCAGCGACATCATCCTCTGGCCCGACGCGGCGGCATCACGAACATCCCTAGGTTCAAGTCTTGGCCCCACCACGCGGTGCGGCCGGGTCGGACCCACACAGCTGGGGGGCCGGTCCACCAGCCTTCCCCCTTCACCAGGAGTACATCTCGTGACGCGCAAGACCCTTTCCCTGTTAGCCGGTGTCCCCCTGCTCGCCCTGGTCACCACGGCCTGCGGCGGCAGCACCACGCCCACCGTCGAGACCGTCACCGTGCAGGCACCCGCCGGCGACTCCGCCGACGCCACTGACGCGCCCAAGCCGGACCAGGCACCGATCACCGCCGCGCCCGCCGACGCGGCCGGCAGCCCCATCACCAGCCACCTGGACGCCCAGCCCGCCGTCATACAGATCCGGGCCATGGGCGGCATGCGGGACCCCGAGTTCGGCAACTACGTGGGCGGCGGCAGCGGCAGCGGCTTCCTCATCAGCTCCGACGGCCTGGCGATCACCAACAACCACGTCGTGACCGGCGCCGCGACGCTGGAGGTCTTCATCGGCGGCGACACCACCCGCAGCTACAACGCCCGGGTCATCGGGGCCTCGGAGTGCAACGACCTGGCCCTCATCGACATCAGCGAGGCCGAGCCGCTGCCCTACCTGGACTTCGCCCAGGAGCCGGTGTCGGTCGGCCAGGAGATCTACGTCGCGGGCTTCCCGCTCGGCGACCCGGAGTACACCCTGACCCGCGGCATCGTCTCCAAGGCCAACGCCGACAGCGAGGCCCTGACCTGGGCCTCGGTGGACCACTCCCTGGAGCACGACGCCGCGGCACACCCCGGCAACTCCGGCGGACCCCTGCTCACCACCGACGGCAAGGTCACCGGCGTCCACTTCGCCGGCTTCCTGCCCGCGGACATGGTGCGCCAGCAGTTCGCCATCGACCATCTGCTCGCCCAGAACGTCCTCAGCCACCTGCGCGACGGCGACTACGAGTCGCTCGGCATCAACGCGCACCCGGTCTACGACCAGTCCATGGACATCACCGGCCTGTGGGTCAGCGGCGTCAAGCCCGGCTCCCCCGCCGCGCGCGCCAAGGTCGTCCCGGGCGACATCATCACCACGCTCAACGGCCTGCCGATGGCACCGACCGGCACGATGACCGAGTACTGCGACGTGCTGCGGACCTCCGGCGAGGGCACGCCCGTGGCCATCGAGGTGCTGCGCTGGGACACCGGTGAGGTGCTGCGCGGCGAGCTGAACAACCCGGTCGACGCGGACGCCGCCATGACCCCGGTCATGTCCTTCTACGACCAGCTCGGGGACGAGGTCGCCGACGGCGGTAGCGAGTACACCTACGAGCGCGTGGTCGACGACTCCGAGAGCATCGTCATCGAGGTGCCGACGACCTGGACCGACCGGGAGACCAGCGCCTACCCGTCCACCGGTATGCCGGCCATCGTCGCGGCCCGGGACATCGACGCCTTCAACAACAGCTGGTCCGAGCCCGGCCTGCTCTACACCCAGACCCCCACGACCGATGACCTCGGCGGCCTCATCGACGCCCTGGACTTCGTCGAGAGCTGCACCGACGACGGTCGCTCGGACTACTCCGACGGCCTGTTCACCGGCTACTACAACCAGTACAGCGACTGCAACGGCTCGGGCAACCAGGTCGTGGCCCTGGCGGCCAACCCGACCGACGAGTCCTTCACCGCGGTGCTCGTCGTGCAGGTCATCAACGACAGCGACGTGCTGGCCCTGGACCGGGCGTTCGCCACGTTCAACTACTTCACCGACTGACCACCGGCGCCCCGGCGCCTCCTTCCCGGTCCCGTGCGCACGCGCCCCACCCTGGGCTGACCTAGGGTGGGGCGCGTGCAGTGGGACGACTACGACGCAGCCCTGT
>JAAYYA010000333.1 GCA_012515595.1 Actinomycetales bacterium | reverse complement strand
TCCACGCCCCGGATCTGATAGAGCAGCGGGACCCCGAGCAGGACGATGGCCAGGAAGAGCGCGGTGATCGGGATCGCGACCAGCCCGGAGGCGAGCACCTTGCTGGCGAAGACCCGGTCCCGGCGCGGCTCGAAGGTCAGCCAGGTGCCCAGCGTCCGGTGCGCGATCTCGGCGGCGGTGGCCGTCGAGCCGCCCAGCAGCACCAGGAAGAACACCAGGGTCCCGGTCTGTTGCAGCTGCGTGGTTGAGAGGTCGGCCATCGCCGGCGGGGCGTAGCCGGCGAGCATGTCCTCCAGCGTCGGCTCCGGCCACTCGCAGCCGTAGTCGATGGTGGGGTCGCCCGTCCGCTCGCGCTCGACCTCCTGGTCGGCCAGGCACTGCTCGATGAACTCCTCGTCCTGGAACTCCTGCTCCTGCACCCAGTTCTCGTGGACCTGCTCGAAGTCCCGCCGGGCCTGCTCCTCGAAGGCCGACTGCGGTTGCACGCTCTGCCACAGGCCCCAGAAGGTCAGGACCGCGACGGCCAGGATGGCCAGCACGGACAGGTGGACGATCTTGCGGGAGAAGATGCGCCGCAGCTCGACGCGGGTCAGCTGGGTCATCGGCCGGCCTCCTCGTCGGCAGCGGCAGTATGCCGTGAGCCGGGTGACCCCGGTCCCTCACCACCTGGTGGGGGAGGTGGGGCGCCGAGCTGGTCGCCCTGGGTCAGCTGGAGGAAGACCGACTCCAGGTCGAGGTGGACGGGCAGGAGGCGGTCGACGTACAGCCCCTGGGCGGCCAGGGCACGGGTGATGTCCGAGGGACGGTCCGCACCGGTGACCCGCAGCCCGCCCGGCGTCAGGTCGGCGGTCATCCCAACCCGGCGGAGGACGGCGACGGCGGCCTCGGGGTTGTCGATGCCGACGTCCACGCCGCCGGCCTCGGCCTCGTTGATCAGGCTGGCGACCGAGCCCTGCGCCACCACCTGGCCCCGACCGATGATGGACACGGTGTCGGCGATCTGCTCGATCTCGGACAGGATGTGGCTGCTCACCAGCACGGTGCGGCCCTCGGTGCCCAGGTTGCGCATCGTCTCGCGTATCTCCCGGATCCCCGCGGGGTCCAGGCCGTTGGTGGGCTCGTCGAAGATCAGCAGGTCAGGAGATTTCAGCAGGGTCGCCGCGATGGCCAGGCGTTGCTTCATCCCGAGGGAGTAGCCGGCGAACCGGTCGTCCCCGCGGTCGGCCAGACCCACCTCCTCGAGCACCTCGCCGACCCGGCGCTGGTCGGTGCCGATCGCCTCGGCCAGCAGGCTCAGGCTCCTGCGGCCGGTGAAGGTGGGATAGAACTTCGGGCTCTCCACGATGGCCCCGACCCGGGCGATGACGTGCGGCAGCCGCTGCGGCACCGGCTGGCCGAAGATGTGCATCGTCCCGCTGTCCGCGCGCAGCAGACCGAGCAGCATCCGGATGGTCGTGGTCTTGCCGGAGCCGTTGGGCCCCAGGAACCCGTGGACGCCCCCGGCCGGCACGTCCAGGTCGAGCCCGTGGATCGCGACACGACGCCCCCTGATCCCCCGGAAGGTCTTGCGCAACCCACGCGTCGCGACGGCGAGGCCATCGTCGGCAACCAGCTCCACGGCATACTCCCATCGGCACCGGCCGCACGGGAAGGTGCCGGCTCAGGCCATTGTGGCGGCAGGCACGCCGGCGGAGATCCGCGACACGCGGGCCTCGACCAGCGGGAGGACCTCGGCGACGGTGACGTGCCGGCCCAGCTCGGCGGTGAGCGAGGTGACCCCGGCGTCCGCGATGCCGCAGGGGATGATCGCGTCGGCCCAGCTCAGGTCGCAGTCGGCGTTGAACGAGAAGCCGTGCATCGTCACGTCGTGGCTGACCCGGATGCCGATCGCGCCGATCTTGCGGTCCGGGCCGCGCTCGTCGGCGAGCACCCAGACGCCGCTGCGCCCCTCGACCCGGGTGGTCTCCACGCCCAGCTCGGTGCAGACGTCGATGAGCAGGTCCTCGAGCCGGCGCACGTGGGCGACCACGTCGACGGGGGAGGGCAGCCGCACGATCGGGTAGCCGACCAGCTGCCCCGGTCCGTGCCAGGTGATCTTGCCGCCGCGGTCGACGTCGATGACGGGCGTGCCGTCGGTGGGGCGCTCGGGGTCCTCGGTGCGCTTGCCGGCGGTGTAGACCGCAGCGTGCTCCAGCAGCAGGATCGTGTCGGGCAGCTCGCCCGCGACGACCCGGCCGTGCACGTCGCGCTGGTGGTCCCAGGCCTGCTGGTAGTCGACGTAGTCCGGCGCGAAGCCGACGTGCTCGATGCGCATGGGCGCCACTGTACGCCGGGGTTGTGGATAACTTCTGCGGGGGAGAGCCGGTCTGCGGCAGGGTGCCCGGCATGGATGTCCCACGGATCCCCGGATATGACGTGCTCGGCCGCATCGGTGCCGGGTCGAGCGCGCAGGTGTGGCGCGCCCGCCGGGTGGCCGACGACCTTGACGTGGCCCTCAAGGTGGTCCCCACCCGCGCCGAGGACGTCTCCGCCGCGCTCCGGGAGGCCGGTGTCCTCGCCCGGGTGCGGCACGAGCACGTCATCCACCTGTATGACGTGCTGCCCGTCCCCGGGGCCGGTGGCCGTCCCGGTGGGGTCGCCCTGGCGATGGAACTGGCCGCCGGTGGCTCGCTGGCCGAGGTGCTCGGTGCCCGGAGCCACCTGACGCCGGGGGAGGTCGTCACGGTCGGGTCACCGCTGGCGGGGGCGCTCGCCGAGCTCCACCGGGCGGGGGTCGTGCACGGGGACGTCGCGCCGGGCAACGTGCTGTTCCGCTCTGACGGGATGCCGTTGCTGGCCGATCTCGGGGTGTCCCGCATCGCGGGGGAGGTGCGCCCGGAGACCTACGGCACCGACGGCATGGTGGCACCGGAGGTGCTGGAGGGGTTCGCGCCCACGGCGGAGTCCGACGTCTACGGCCTGGGGGCGCTGGCCTGGCTGTGCCTGGTCGGGGAGCCGCCCGGCTGGGCGGGCACCCGGACAGCCCTGGCCGAGCTGCGTCCCGAGCTCCCCGAGGCGCTCGTCGCGCTGGTGACCTCGTGCCTGGCCTCGG
>JAAYYA010000332.1 GCA_012515595.1 Actinomycetales bacterium | reverse complement strand
CCCGCCTCACCGGCGCCAGGACCCAGCTCGACCACCCAGTCGGCCGTGGCGAGCGCGGCGGGGTCGTGCTCGACGACCACCACGGTGTGACCGGCGTCGACCAGCCGGTGCAGGGTCGCGAGCAGCCGGTGCACGTCGGCCGGGTGCAGCCCGGAGGTGGGCTCGTCCATCAGGTAGAGCGTCGGTGAGCGCCGTTCCTTCTGCAGCTCGGTCGCCAGCTTGATCCGCTGCGCCTCCCCGCCGGACAGCTCGGTGGCGGGCTGCCCGAGCGTCAGGTAGCCCAGCCCGAGCGCCTCCAGCGCACCAAGGGCGCGCCGCACCGGCGGCTCGTCGCCGAAGACCGGCAACGCCTCGCTCACCGTCAGCGCCAGCACCTCCGCGACCGTGCGTCCCTGCCAGGTCACCTCGAGCGTCTCGGGGTTGTAGCGCGCGCCGCCGCACGTCGGGCAGGTCGAGTAGGTCCCGGGCAGGAACAGCAGCTCGACCGAGACCGCGCCCTCCCCCTGGCACGTCTCGCACCGCCCGGCCGCGGTGTTGAAGCTGAACCGCCCGGCCGTGAACCCCCGCTCCCGGGCCGCCGGAGTCGCCGCGAAAAGCTTGCGCACGTGGTCGAAGAGCCCGGTATAGGTCGCCAGGTTCGACCGGGGCGTCCGCCCGATCGGCTGCTGGGTGATCCGCACCAGCCGCGTCGGCCGTCCGGTCCCGGTCGCGCTGGCCGCACCGACCCGGTCGGCGGGGTCGGGTTCCTCGTCGGTCTCCTCGGCCTGCTCCTCCACCGTCGCCAGGTGGTCGCGGACGGCGTCGAGTATGCCGTGGAGCAGGCTGGTCTTCCCCGAACCCGAGACTCCGGTCACCACCGTAAAGGCACCGAGCGGGAGCTCGACCGTGACGTCGTGCAGGTTGTGCCGCTCGATGCCGGTGACCGTGAGGGTGCCGGAGGGTTCGCGGGCCGCACCCTCGCGGATCTCGTCGGCGTGGACAGGGTCGTGCAGGTAGCGCGCCGTCACCGACTCCGCGACCCCCGCGAGCCCGTCGAGCGTGCCGGACCAGAGGACCTCTCCCCCGTGCGTCCCGGCACCGGGACCGACGTCGACGACCCAGTCGCAGGCGTTGACCACGGCCATGTCGTGCTCCACGACGAGCACCGAGTTGCCCGCCTCGACCAGGCCGCGCAGGACCTCCAGCAGCGGTTCGACGTCCCGGGGGTGCAGCCCGGCGGAGGGCTCGTCGAGGACGTACACCACGCCATACAGCCCGGAGCGCAGCGCGGTCGCGAGCCGCAGCCGCTGCAGCTCGCCGGTGGAGACCGAGGGCGTCGGCCGGGCCAGGTCGAGGTGCCCCAGGCCCAGGGTGACCAGCACGTCGAGGCGGGAGACGAGGTCGGTGAGCAGGAGCCGCTCGGCGGCCTCCCCCGCGGTGCCGTCCTCGGGCAGCTCCCCGAGCCGCCTGCGGAGCAGGGGCAGCAGGTCGCTGACCGGCAGGTGCTGCGCCTCGTCGATCGCGAGCCCCTGCCAGGTGACCCGCAGCGCGTCGGGCGTGAGCCGTCGCCCGTCGCAGACCGGGCACGGCGAGGTCTCCACGAAGCGCAGCGCCCGGGCCCGCTGGGTGGCGCTCTTGGTCTCGGCGAGCGTCCGCATCAGGTAGCGCGCCGCACTGGAGTAGGTGCCCTGGTAGGGCCGGTTGATCCGGTCCGCGTCACGCGTGGGCACGACTGTGACGACCGGCTGCTCCTCGGTGAACAGGATCCAGTCGCGCGAGGCCTGCGGCAGCTCGCTCCACGGTGCGTCGATGTCGTGGCCCAGGGTGGCGACGATGTCGCGGTAGTTCTTGCCCAGCCACGCCCCGGGCCACGCCGCGATAGCGCCCTCCGCGATGGACAGGCTGGGGTCGGGCACCATCGAGGCCTCGGTCGGCCGGTGCACCACCCCGAGCCCGGAGCACTCCGGACAGGCGCCGACCGCGGTGTTGGGCGAGAAGTGGTCGGAGTCCATCGGCTCGACGTCGGGCGGATAGTCCCCGCACCGCGACCACAGCATCCGCAGCGTGTTGCCGGTCGTCGTGATGGTCCCGACCGAGGAGCGCGACGACGGCGCCGCGGCACGCTGCTCGATGGCCACCGCCGGCGGCAGCCCGGTGACGTCCCGCACCTGCGGGTCGATCGCGGTGTGGATCAGCCTCCGGGCGAAGGGCGCGACCGAGTCGAAGTACCTCCGCTGCGCCTCCCCGTGGATCGTCCCGAACGCCAGCGACGACTTGCCCGACCCGGACACCCCGGTGATCGCCACCAGCCGGTCCCGCGGGATCTCGACGTCGACGTCGCGCAGGTTGTGCAGCCGGGCACCGTGGACGTGGATCGACACCGCCCCATCCTCACACCATTT
>JAAYYA010000331.1 GCA_012515595.1 Actinomycetales bacterium | reverse complement strand
GGGCGCCAGCCCGGTCTCCGGGCTCACGGCTCCGCGGGGACCGCCCGGTTCGACATCTCCAGCCGGCGTCCGGTGACCGACTGCACGTCGATCGCCACGAGGGTGAACTTGGCGCCGCTGGTCCACGGCCGCAGCGGCAGCTGCTCAGCCTCGCGGCTCTCCTCGCCCTCCAGGATCCGGCCCGTGCCGCGGGCCAGCACCGACCACGCGACGTCGCCGTCCTGGCCGTCGACCTCGAAGGCCACGTCGCTGTCCATCACGATGCCCAGGAGCTTGCTGCCCGGCATCGTCCGGAAGATCAGGCGTCGTCCGTCGACCACGTAGTTGATCGGCACGATGTGGACCTCGTCCACGAGGTGATAGCCCAGCCGCCCCAGGTCCTGACCCCGCAGGTGCTCCCAGCAGGCGGCCTCGTCCATCCAGGTCTCATCTGTCATGGCAACTCCTTCCGCTGCACTACCCATTGTAGTAATTGACCTGGTCAGAGGCCAGGGAAGGTGGGCAATCTCACCCGTGCGGCGCAGCCCGGTCCGGTGGCGGGGGCGCGGCCTCCCCCTGGCGGGGGAGAGGAAAATCCGCACCACCGCCGATGTCTCGCCGCCCTGTTCTTGACAGATTGGAGGCATCAGAAAGCAGGCCCGGTGAGGGCCGCGACCGAGAGGGGAGCTGCTCATGCTGGCAGTGCACGGACTGACCCGGCAGTATGGCGAGCTGCGCGCCGTCGACAACGTCACCTTCGAGGTGCCGGCCGGCAAGATGATCGGCTTCGTCGGTGGCAACGGCGCTGGCAAGACCACGACCATGCGGATGATCATGGGGGTGCTGGCTCCGACCGCCGGAGAGGTCTCCTGGGAAGGCCGTCCGGCGTCGCCGGGCGACCGGACCCGGTTCGGCTACATGCCCGAGGAGCGGGGCCTCTACCCCAAGCAGCCGGTGCTGGACCAACTCACCTACCTGGGCCGGCTGCACGGGATGACACAGCGCGCGGCCCACGGCCGGGCCAAGGAGCTGCTGGAGCGCTTCGGGCTCGGCGAGCGGCTCAAGGAGAAGGTCGAGAAGCTGTCGCTGGGCAACCAGCAGCGGGCCCAGATCATCGCCTCGGTCCTCGGTGACCCAGTGGCCCTGATCCTGGACGAGCCGTTCTCCGGCCTCGACCCCGCGGCCGTCGACCAGATGGCCGACCTGCTGCGTGAGCACACCTCGACCGGCGTGCCGGTGCTGTTCAGCAGCCACCAGCTCGAGCTGGTCGACCGGCTCTGCGACGGCATCGTCGTCCTGCACAAGGGCAAGGTCGTCGCCCAGGGCACCTCCGAGGAGCTGCGCGGCAACGCCCCGCTGCGCTACGTCCTGTCCCTCACCGGCGACGCCGGCTGGGTGCGCGGGGTGCCCGGCATCAGGGTCCTCGACCTCGACGGCGGGACCGTCGACCTGGAGCCCGACAGCGAGGAGGTGGCCCAGCGCCTGCTGGCCGAGGCCGTCACCCGTGGCGGTGTCCGCGAGTTCACCCGTGTCCGTCCCTCCCTCAGCGAGATCTACCGAGAGGTGGCAGCAGCATGAGCACCAACACCAGCCTGAAGCCCGAGACCAGTGTCGAGACCGGCGCCGTGACCGCCGCGGAGTCCGCGGCCAAGTCCCCGTGGGCCCTCGTGGCCCTCCGCGAGCTGCAGGTGAAGCTGACCGACCGCAACTTCCTCCTCGGGACCGGCGTGACGATCCTGCTGGTCGGGGCCGTCTTCGCCCTGCAGGGCTTCCTGCTGGGCGGCGGCCCCCCGTCCTTCAAGGTCGCGGTGACCGACACCGCGGCCACCACCGTCCTGACCCAGGCCGAGCAGGACCTCCAGGCGTCCGATCCCGAGGCCAGCGTCGACGTCGTCGAGGTCGCGGACACCGCGGCCGCCGAGGCCCTGCTGACCGACGAGGAGGTGCACGGGGCTCTGCTGCCCGCCGGCGACGGCTGGGAGCTGGTCACCAACGGCGAGACCGACAGTCAGATGCTGAGCGTCATCACCGACGCCGTCCGCACGACCGCGCTCCAGCAGAACGCGGAGGCGGCCGGCACCAGCCTCGACGCGCTCACGGTCGGCACGACCGTCGAGACGCGGGACCTGTCCGGCGGGGACGAGCAGTCGCGCTTCGTGGCGTGGATCGCCGGCTTCGCCATGGCGATGCTGTTCTACATGGCGGCCATCATGTTCGGCATGGCGATCGCCAACTCCGTCGTGGAGGAGAAGCAGTCCCGGATCGTGGAGATCCTGGCCGCCGCGATCCCGGTCCGCGCGCTGCTGACCGGCAAGGTCGTCGGCAACACGGTCCTCGCCTTCGGGCAGATGGCGCTGCTGGGTGCGGTCGCCCTGGTGGGGCTGACGTTCACCGACTACGACCAGTACCTCTCGATGCTCACCGAGGCCTTCCTCTGGTACATCCCGTTCTTCGTCCTCGGCTTCCTCGCCCTGGCCTGCGTCTGGGCGGCCGCCGGGGCCATGGCCTCGCGCACCGAGGACCTGCAGTCGACGACGATGCCGCTGACCATGGTGCTGGTCGTGGTCTTCATCGTCGGCCTGAGCCTGGACGGCGCGGCGAAGGTGATCGGCTCCTTCGTGCCGGTCCTGTCGACCATCCTGATGCCGATGCGGCTGCTCGACGGCAGCGCCCAGTGGTGGGAGGCCGTCCTGGCCCTCGGGATCACCGCGGCGTTCTGCCTGCTGACCATCGGGGCTGGCACCCGCCTCTACCGTAGGTCGCTGCTGCAGACCTCCGGCCGGGTCTCCCTCAAGGCGGCCTGGTCCGGCGGCGAGTAACGGCCTGACCGCTCCACGCAACCGACCGGGCGCGCCCGGTGGCGCTCTCCAGGGCCACCGGGCGCGTCGCGTTGCGTTGTGCAGGGGGACCGGGCGCACGCGGTGGCGGTCCTCTCCTCGACCCGTCACACTTCACGTCACCGGGCCACACGACGAGGAGTATGACGTGGGCACAGTGGTCATGACCGGCGGCACCTCCGGCTTCGGTCGGCTCTGTGCCGAGGAGCTGCAGGGAGCGGGGCGCACGTCCTGCTCGGTTCGCGCCGGGGTGACGACGGCGGCCTGCCGCTCGACCTGACCTCGCTGGAGTCGGTGCGCGGCTTCGCCGGGCAGGTTCGTGACCGGCTGGGACCGGGGCGGATCGACGCGCTGGTGCTCAACGCCGGGATCGTCCGACGGGACGCCCTGGCGCGCAGCCAGGACGGGCATGAGCTGACGTTCGCCGTCAACTACCTGGCGCACTACCTCCTGGTGCGTCTGCTGCTGGACACCTGTGCCGACGGCGCCACGATCGTGCTGACCACGAGCGGCACGCACGACCCGGCGATCAAGGGCGGCCTGGCCACGCCCCGCCACGCCGACGCACGCCTGCTGGCCGACCCGGACCGCGACCCCGGCGCCCGGGCGGGGACGGCACGCGGAGGCCAGGAGGCCTACACGGCCTCCAAGCTCTGCGCCGTGATGACGGCCCGGACCCTGACCAGACATCCGGTCGTGCTGGAGCGGAGCCTCAGCGCCCTCGCGTTCTGTCCCGGCCAGGTCTTCGGCACCGGGCTGGCGACCAACCTGTCACTGCCGCGCCGC
>JAAYYA010000330.1 GCA_012515595.1 Actinomycetales bacterium | reverse complement strand
GGGCGACCGAGCGCACGGGGCGTCGCTCTCAGGGGCGACCGAGCGCACGGGGCGTCGCTCTCAGGGGCGACCGAGCGCACGGGGCGTCGCTCTCAGGGGCGACCGAGCGCACGGGGCGTCGCTCTCACGGGGGACCGAGCGCACGGGGCGTCGCCTAGGCGCGCAGGATCTTATCCATCGCCTTGCCCTTGGCGAGCTCGTCGACCAGCTTGTCGAGGTAGCGGAGCTTCTGCATGAACGGGTCCTCGATGTCCTCGACCCGCACGCCGCACACGACCCCCGTGATCAGGGAGGCGCTGGGGTTGATGGTGACCTGCTCGAACAGTTCCTCGAAGGAGGTCTCCACGTCGAGGTGCCTCCGGAGCTGCGCGTCGTCCAGGCCGGTGAGCCAGGTGATGACCTCGTCCAGCTCCGCCCGCGTGCGGCCCTTCTTCTCGACCTTGGTCACGTAGTGGGGATAGACGGACGCCAGAGGCATCCTGGCGAGGCGCGCCATGTTCGCAGCCTGCCGGGCTGCGGACTTCTCGGCGTCGGTCTTGGGTGCGCGCGTCCTCATGCCCCCAGTCTCTCAGCCTGCAGCCAGGGGCCCGCGGAAATGCGCTGCAGCTCGTGCCCCAGGGCTGAGGTGCGGTTGGATGGACGCGTGGATGACAGCGGAGACCGTCGGACTCTCCTTCAGCGGCAGCTCACCATCATGTGGCGTTTCGCGGAGGAGTTCGTCCTGCCAGAGATCGACGAGGAGCTCGCGCTCTGGGAGGGCTCCAGCAACGTGTGCACCGTCCGCCAGCAGGCCGATGGCTGGGTAGCGGACTGGCCCGACGAGGAGGCACAACCGATCCCCGAGGTGACGATCGCCTGGCTGCTCTGGCACATCGAGTGGTGGTGGACGGACACGCTCTCGCGCGTCAACGGCCAACCCCCGGTCGCTCCCGACACGCACCGCTGGTCCGGCGGCACCGCAGGCATCCACGCGGTCAAGCAGAGGTGGGACGAGGTCCTGGCGACCGCCGACCTGGATGCGCCGATCGAGTGGCTCATGCCGGAGCCGCAGCCCCTGTGGTTCGTCGCCTCCTGGGTCAACGTCGAACTCACGAAGAACCTCGCTGAGATCAACCGCGTCAAGGTGCGCCGCGCCAACGCCGCGTCGTCGCCCGGTGCTGCGCCCTGATCGCCGGCGCGCTACTCGACCAGGCACCCATGGCGTCCCTGATGACTCGCCCTGCAGGCAGGGGTTACTCCTGCAGCAGGTCCACCGGCCGGAACTCCAGCGGGAAGGGGGCGGTGACCCTGACCCACTCCTCCCCGCGGGCCACCTGCGCCTCGCGGTAGGCACCGTCCCCGAGCTCGAGCACCGTCACCGACGGTCCGGCGGGGTCGACCAGCCAGTATGACGGCACGCCCGCAGCGGCGAAGCGGTCGCGTTTGAGTAACTCGTCGATGCGGCGGGTGCTCGGGGACAGGACCTCGACTGCGAGCAACGGCGCCGAGGGGAGCTCCTGATCGGTGAGGTCCCCGCGCGCCGCCACGAGCAGATCGGGCTGCAGCACCGTGTCCTCGGCCAGCGCAACGTCGAACGGTGCAAGCTTCAGCACCAGCCCGTCGGGTCGTCGAGTCCGCAGCAGCACCGCGAGCTCCAGGACCATCGCCTGGTGCCACCACCCCGGACCCGGCGTCACGATGATCGCCCCGTCCAGCAACTCATATCGCTCCGACCCCTCGGCGGGGCGGAGCGCATCCAGGTCGTCCCGCGTCAGCGGGCCTGTGTGGGACGTGACCGACACGCTCATCATCGTGCCCCCAATCGTTGACGGACGCCACCAAACCAGAGTGCGGAGCCCAGGGAACCGCGTCGTCCACAAGAAGCGAGGCAGCAAGGAAACCGCTTGCGGCAGCACCCCCGGCGCCGTAGCCTCGTGGCCGTGCGAATCACTTCCTGAGCAGGTCGGTGCTCCCCGAGACGTGTGGGCGCTCCCGCGCGAGTGACCACGTGGGCACCGGTCAGGACGACGGCACACCGCAGAGGTGTCGAGCCGTCGCGTCGCGAACCCCTCGTTCGCCCATGACCGCGGCCGCCCGCCGCGCCCGCTCCCCAAGGACTCTGTCGTGAATCCTCGTCTCGCCCGCCTCGCCGACCCCGCCCGGACCTACGTGACCCTCCAAGGGGCCTGGGCTTTCCTGTGGGCCCTGGCCTTCACCCTCTCGCTCGTCTACCAGGTCGACGTCGTCGGCCTGACCCCCTTCCAGCTCATCGTCGTCGGCACCGTCCTGGAAGCGACCTGCTTCCTCGGCGAGATCCCGACAGGGGTTGTCGCCGACGTCCACTCCCGCAAGCTCTCGGTCGTCATCGGCCTGGTCACCATCGGGCTCGGCGTGTGCGTGATGGCCGTCCCGGCGTTCTGGGCGATCCTGGCCGCGCAGGTCGTCTGGGGCCTGGGCTACACCTTCGTCTCCGGCGCCGCCGAGGCGTGGGTCACCGACGAGGTGGGAGAGGACGCGGTCCAGCCGGTCTTCACCCGCGGCCACCAGGTCAAGCTCGGGATGACCATCGTGGGCATCCTCGCCGCGGGCCTGCTGGGCCAGGTCGCCCTCGCCTGGCCCATCGTCGCCGGCGGCGTCGGCTTCGTCGTGCTCGGTGCCGTGATGTCCCTCCTCATGCGCGAGGACAACTTCGCCCCCACCCCGCGCGGGGACCGGGACACCTGGGGCCACCTGTGGGCGACCACGAGAGAGGGGCTGTATGCCGCCACTCGCCACCGCGTCATCCGCACCTTCCTCCTCGTCGGGCTGCTCGCCGGTCTGACCAGCGAGGTCCTGGACCGCCTCTGGGTGGACAGGATCATCAACCACATCGGCCTGCCCGACCTTGGGACCGGGGACGACGTCGCCACGTGGTTCACCCTGTTCGCCCTCGCCGCCTCACTCGTCGGGCTGATCGCCTCGCTGCTCGCCAACCGCCTGGCGCCCGCAGCCCTGAACGCCGAACACCCGACCCGTGTCATGGCGGTCCTCGTCCTGGTCGAGGCCGGCGGGGTGGCCCTGTTCGCGCTGGCCGGCAACCTCGGGGCCGCGCTCGCCGGCAAGTGGACCCGCGACGCGGCACAGTCGGTGAGCTGGCCGGTGGCCCACGCGTGGCTCAACCGCACCATCACCAACCCCGGGTCGCGAGCGACCACCCTGTCGATGATGGGTCAGGCGGACGCCGTCGGGCAGATCGTGGGTGGGCCGTCGCTGGGCATGGTCGCGAGCCGGGCGGGGGTGCAGACCGCCCTGCTGCTGGCGGCGGCGATCCAGGCGCCCGCCGCGTTCCTCTTCGCCAGGCTCCGCTCCCGGTCCGGCAAGCCCGCCCTCCCGTGATCACGTCCGGGCGGGACAGCCGTCAGGGTGCCTCGAGGACGAAGAACAGGAAGCACACGAACGCCTTTCGGTCGCCCAGACCCGGGGGGAGGAGCTCGGCGGGCGTGTCCACGGCATACGGCGGCTCGCTGACCACACGCAGACGGAACCCTGCCTGCGTGAACGCGTCGGTCATCGCGTGGAGCGGCCGGTGCCAGTAGGTCAGCACCGCCTCCTGGCCGTCGAAGGTGAAGGTGTCGGAGTACTGCGTGGTGGCGAAGTAGTCGCTGCCCCGGTGGTTGACCAGGTAGGCATTGGGGTGGTTCACCGACAGGACGACCCGTCCGCCCGGCCGCAGGACGCGCCGCAGCTCGGTCAGCGGAGCGACCCAGTCCTCCAGGTAGTGCAGCACCAGCGAGGCGACGACGTCGTCGAAGGTGTTGTCGTCGAAGGGGAGCGGACCGCCCAGGTCGGCGACGTGCAGGTCGGCGTCAGCGCCCAGCCGCTGCCGGGCCAGTTCCACCATGCTGGCGCTGGCGTCGAAGCCGGTCACGGTCGCGCCGCGGTCGCGGAGCGCGGCGCCGAGGGCCCCCGACCCGCACCCCGCGTCGAGCACGCGGTGGCCGGCGACGTCGCCGACCAGGTCGATCATCGCCGGACGCTCGTAGTGGCCGTTGAGGAGGTTGGTCTCGTTGTCACGGGAGTATGCCGCGGCGAACGCGTCGTAGTCGGCCGTCACCCGGGCAGCACCTCGCGGACCGCGCCGGCGACCAGGCCGGCCAGCCGCTCCACCTGCGCGGGCGTGATCACCAGGGGAGGCCCGAGGACGAGCAGGTCGCCATTCGTGCCGTCGGCGCAGCCGGTGCCCGGGTAGATCAGCACGCCCGCCGCTTTCCCCGCCGCGAGCACGCGCTCGGTCACCCGCTCGGCCCGGGGGAACGGGGCCCGGGTCTCCCGGTCCGCGACCAGCTCCACCGCCCGGAGCAGCCCCAGGCCGCGGACGTCGCCGACGTGCGGGTGGTCGCCGAGCCGCTCGGCCAGGGCCGTGCCCAGCTGGGCTCCGCGCTCCGCCGAGGCGGCCACCAGGTCGTGTTCGACCAGGTAGTCCAGCACCGCCAGCCCGGCCGCGGCGCCGACGTGGTGGTGGGAGTAGGTGAAGCCGTGGGTCAGCGAGGCCTCGCCGATCGTGTCGTGCACGGCGCCGCTGGCGACGGCCAGTCCCAGCGGCCAGTAGCCCGAGGCGGCGCCCTTGGCCGCGACCAGCAGGTCCGGCTCGAGCCCGAAGTGCTCGCTGGCGAACCAGCGCCCGGTCCGGCCGAACCCGGTCATCACCTCGTCGGCGACGACCAGGACACCGTGCGCACGGCATACGTCCTGGATGGCGGGCCAGTAGTCCTCCGGGGGCACGCAGGCGCCCAGGGCGGCGCCGGAGACCGGCTCGGCGATGAAGGCGGCCACCCGTTCCGACCCGAGCTGGGTGATGAGTATGTCGAGCTGCTCGGCGTGCCACCGCCCGCACCCCTGCGGGTGGGCGGGGGCGGCGCAGCGGTACTCGTAGGGCGTGCCCGTGTGTGCGGCCTGCCCGAGCCACGGCAGGTAGGGCGCCCGCAGCCCGTCCCGGGAGCCGACGTCCAGTGCCCCACGGGTGTTGCCGTGGTAAGACCCGCTGCGCCCGATGACCACGTGCCGGTCCTGGCCGCGGGCCAGGTGGTAGGCCCGGGCCATCTTCAGCGCGGTCTCGACGGCCTCGCTGCCGCCCGACACCGGGTAGACCCGCGCGTCGGTGACGGGGAGTATGCCGGCCAGCCGGTCGGCATACTCCTCCAGCGTGTCGGTGGTGAAGGCGCTGCCGTGGGCGTAGGCGAGCCGCGCGGACTGGGCGGCGATCGCCTCGCCGACCTGCCCGACGCCGTGGCCGATGCCGACCACGATCGCGCCGCCGGCCCCGTCCAGGTAGGTCCGGCCGTCGGCGTCGGTGATCTCGCACCCGTGCCCGCGGACCGCGACCGGCAGGTCACGGCCGCGGGCGAAGACGTGTCCGCCCACCCGCGGGCCGTCAGACCCGGACCGCGGCGAGCGCCTCGCCCAGGACGCGCAGCGCGGTGCTCGCCTCGTCGGCGGTGAAGACCAGCGGCGGGGAGATGCGGATCGTGCGGACGCCGCAGTCGAGCACGAGCAGGCCGCGCTGGAAGGCCTGGGTCTGTGCCTCGGCGGCCGTCGCCGCGTCGCGGAACTCCACGCCGATCATCAGGCCCACGCCCCGGACGTCGGTGATGATCTCGGGGTGCTGGGCCTGCAGGTCACGCAGGCCGCTGAGCAGCTGCTCGCCCACGGTGGTGGCGTTGGCCAGGAGGTTCTCCTCCTTGATCGTGCGCAGCGTGGCCAGGCCGGCCGCGCACGGGATCGGGCTGCCGCCGTAGGTGGAGCCGTGGGCGCCGGCGCCCCACGTCTCCATCAGGTCCGCGCGGGCGGCGAACGCACCCAGCGGCAGCCCGGAGGCCAGCCCCTTGGCGCTGATCAGGATGTCGGGCTGCACGTCGGCCAGCTCGATCGCCCACATCTTGCCGGTGCGGCCCGCGCCGGACTGCACCTCGTCGGCGACCAGCAGGATGCCGTGCTCGTCGCACAGCGCGCGCAGCCGCTGCACCCAGGAGGCCGGCGGGATGATGTAGCCGCCCTCGCCCTGCACCGGCTCCAGGAAGATCGCGGCGACCTCCTTGGGGTCGACCTCGGTCTCGAAGAGCCGCTCCAGCTCGCGGAAGGTGGCCTCCTCGTCGTGGCTGCGTCGGCCGTTCTCGTCGACCTCGGCGAAGGCGTAGGGCACGTGGTGCACGCCCTGCAGGAGCGGGCCGAAGCCCTTGTGGTACTTCGCCTTCGACGCGGTCAGGCTGACCGCGCCGTAGGTGCGGCCGTGGAAGGCGCCGAAGAAGCTGATCAGGTGCGAGCGACCGGTGGCGTAGCGGGCCAGCTTGATCGCGCCCTCGACGGCCTCGGCACCGGAGTTGGTGAGGAAGACCCGGGTCGGCCCGTCGATCGGCAGCGTCTCCGCCAGCGCCTGGCACATCTCGGAGTAGATCGGCAGGTAGAAGTCGCTCGCGGAGTAGTGGAGCAGCTTGTCGGCCTGCTCCTTGACGGCCGCGACCACCGCCGGGTGGGTGTGCCCGGTGGAGTTGACCGCGATGCCGGCGTTGAGGTCGAGGAACAGGTTGCCGTCGACGTCCTCCATCGTCGAGCCGCTGGCGCGCTTGGGCACGAGGGGGTAGGCGCGGGGGAGCGACGGGCTGGTGACGGCACCGTCCCGGGCCAGCACCTTCTGCCCCTCCGGACCGGGCAGGGCGGTGCGGATGTCCGGCACGGGACGGCTGGTGTCGATGCCCTGCTGGTCGGTCTCGGTGATGGTGGCGCTCATCTGGTCAGGGGTCCTCTCGTGGGGTGTGCTCGTATGTCGTGGGGTCAGGCGACCACGGTGCGCGACTGCTCGCGCATGAACTGCTGGACGTAGTAGAGGCCGCCGCCGGCGTTGCCGTAGGTGCCCGAGCCCTTCCAACCGCCGAACGGCTGGACGCCCGGCCACGCACCGGTCGTGGCGCCGGCGGGACGGTTGACGTAGACCACGCCGGCCTCGATGCCGTCGAAGAACTGCTGGATCTCGGTCTCGTCGGAGGAGAAGAACCCGGCCGTCAGCCCCAGGTCCGAGTCGTTGGCCAGCTCCAGGCCCTGCTCCAGGGAGTCGACCGGTGCGATCGCCAGGAAGGGCAGGAACAGCTCGTCGCGGAAGAGCTTGTCGTCCAGCGGCAGGTCGGTGACGATCGTGGGGGCCACGTAGTAGCCCTGCGCCCCGTCGGGGGTCGCCCCGAGCACCTCGCCGCCGAGCACGACGGTGCCCGACTCCTTGGCGTGGGCGACCGACTTCTCGTAGCGGCGCACCGACTCCTCCTCGATGACCGGACCGAGGAAGGTGTCGCGCTTGGTCGGGTCGTCCAGGACCAGTGACTTGGCGCGCTCGACGATCTTGCCCAGCAGCTCGTCATACACCTCCCGCTCGACGTAGACGCGGGAGTTGGCCGAGCACTTCTGGCCCGAGAAGCTGAAGGCGGAGCGGGTGATTCCCTGGGCGGCGAGGTCCAGGTCGGCCTTGGCGGTGACGATGGTCGGGTTCTTGCCGCCCATCTCGCAGATGACCGGCTTGGGGTAGTCCTTGCCGAACTGGTGGTAGATGGACATGCCCACGGCATACGACCCGGTGAAGGTGATGCCGTCGACGTCCGGGTCGGCCACCAGCGCCTGGCCGATCTCGTCGCCGCCGGGGACCATGTGGAAGGCGTCGGCGGGCACGCCGGCCTCGCGCAGGCAGTCGGTGAACAGGGCGGAGGAGAACGTGCCCTGCGGGGCCGGCTTCAGGACGACCGTGTTTCCCGCGACCAGCGCGCCACCGGCGGGGCCTGCGGCCAGCGCCATCGGGTAGTTGAACGGCACGATGACGCCCCACACGCCATACGGACGCATGACGCTGCGGGTGCTCTCCTTCTCCAGAAGCTTGTCCATGTCCTTGGCGAAGCCGTTGTTCTGCTCCATCTGGGTGCAGTAGTAGCGGATCAGGTCCGCGGCCTCCTCCACGTCACCCAGCGCCTCGAGGCGGTTCTTGCCGACCTCCATGGTCATCACGGCGGCGAACTCGGCGCAGCGGTCGCTGATCAGCTCGGCGGCCGCGCGCAGGATGCGGACCCGCTCCCGCCAGTCGGTGTTGCCCCAGCTGCTGCGGGCCGCCTTGGCCGCGGCCACCGCGTCGGCGACGTCCTGGGTCGTGGCGGAGGCGACCGTGCAGAGGGTCACCGAGGTGTCGACCGGGCTGCGGACCTCGAAGGTCTCCCCGCCGGGACGCTCCTCGCCGTTGACGAAGGGCGTGATGTGCCGGCCGAACCAGCCGCGAGCGGTCTCCAGGCCCTCCTCGTACCAGGCGTGCAGGTCCTCGTTGTCGGCGGACAGGGTCGCGTACGTGACCCGGAAGCGGGACGCCATTGTCATTCCTCCGTGAGTGCGTGGTGGGTGTGGACGGCTCTGCTTCGGACAGTACCTCAGCGGTGCCCCGCAACGCACGGCAGATCCTGCCGAACTGCCACTATGGTGACGATTTTCCTGTTAGAGGCCCGTTCTGGCGACGATCTTCCTGTCGACTGGGGCAGTGGCGCGGCGTTCTTCCTCCCCCGTCCCCCCTCCCGACCGGGCGCACCGTGTTGCGGCCTACGACCCCACCGAGCGCGTCGCGTTGCGTTCCAGAGGTCGACCGGGCGCGTGGTGCCCGCCTTCAGCACGTTGTGCCTCGCCGACTGCAGCGACTCTTGCCGGCTGACGACCCGAGAGCGTCAAGAGTCGGTGCACTGGGCGATTCCACGCTGCGCAGGGTTGGGCGATCGGAGTGGGGTGGCGCAGCGGACGGGCCGCGTGGCGTTGCTCGCTCGGTGGGCTCAGCGGGGGAGGCCGGAGACGCGCCAGGCGCCGGGGCCCGGCGCGGGCCGGTGGCCGGGCGCGCGGGAGGAGCGGCCCCACACGGACGAGGAGGGAGCGGGCGGTCCCGTCGCGCCGTCCCCGCCGGCGGACGCCGCCGCCACGACGGCGGTGATCACCGCGATCTCCTCCGGGGTCGGGTTGCCGGAGACGACCCGCAGCACCGGACGTGCAGTGGTCGCGCCCGTGTCGGCGTCCGCGGCACCCGTGCTGGCGTCCGAACCCTTCTCCGGCGCGCTCACAGCGGGATGTTCCCGTGCTTGCGCGGGGGCCGGGTGTCCCGCTTGGTGGCCAGGGTTCGCAGCGCCTTGACGACCTCGACGCGGGTCTCCGACGGTGCGATCACCGCGTCGACGTAGCCGCGCTCGGCCGCGATGTAGGGGTTGGCCAGGGTGTCCTCGTACTCCTGGATCCGGCGGGCCCGCTCGGCGTCGACGTCGCGGCCCTCGTCCGCGGCGGCCGCGAGCTGCTTGCGGTAGAGGATGTTGGCCGCACCCTGGGCGCCCATCACCGCGATCTGCGCGGTCGGCCAGGCGAACGCCACGTCGTTGTTCATCTGCTTGGAGCTCAACGCCACGTACGACCCGCCGTACGCCTTGCGCGT
>JAAYYA010000046.1 GCA_012515595.1 Actinomycetales bacterium | reverse complement strand
GGGGTTTGCGATGACCCAGCACGGCACTGTTGAGCACCACGTCGGTCAGGTGGTCCAGACCGATCTGGCGCAGCTCGGCGGGGATGTTGTCGGTGCCGTTGGTGAAGACGAAGACCTGCTTGCCGTCTGCCTCCAGCTCGCTGATCAGCTCGAGCGTCTCGGCCACCGGGACACCCCGGTCGGCGACCCAGCGGCGCACCGCCTCCTGCGCCGCGTCGCCTGCGATCCCGCGCGCCACCAGCTCGTCCACGATCAGCTCGCACCAGCGGACGAACGTGCGCCGCCCGACGATCACGGGCTCGATGAGGTCGTCGGCGAAGGCCAGTTCGAGGAAGGCCCTTGCGGTCAGCCCGAGGTCGGCGGCGATCTGCTCGGTGGTGGCCGGCCCGAACTCACGGATCACGCCGTCCAGGTCGAAGACGACCACGCGGCACTCCCTCGCGCGGCGGCGGATGGCGTCGTAGGGTCCGGTGACGTCGGGTTCGTCGGGGCGGGTCATGCCCCCGATGGTAGGCACCGCCTCACGCCGAGGCGGCCGCCCGCAGGTCGGACACGAGCTCGGCGAAGGCCTCGTCATAGCCGCCCCGCGACCGGAGCCGCAGCACGGCGGAGGGGTGTGTGGTGATCACGGCATGCCGTCCCGCGGGCCCGTCCAGCACCGCACCGCGCTCCGCGCCGATCCGGACCGGGCGCCCCAGCACGGCGCGGCCCGCGGAGGCACCGAGACAGACGACGACGTCCGGGTCGACGGCCTCGAGCTCCGCCTCCAGCCACGGGTGACAGGCCACGAGGTGACGCAGGTCGGGGGCCTGGTGAATGCGTCGCTTGCCGCGCTGCTCGAAGCGGAAGTGCTTGACGGCGTTGGTCAGGTAGGCCTCGCCGCGGTCGATACCGGCCGACTCCAGGGCTGAACTCAGCACCCGCCCGGCCGGGCCGACGAACGGTTGTCCCTCACGGTCCTCGCGGTCCCCGGGCTGCTCCCCCACGAGCATCAGGCGGGCGCGGCGGGTTCCGGCGGAGAAGACGGCCTGGGTCGCGTCCTCCCACAGCTCGCACCCGCGGCACTGCTGCACGGAGTCCCGCAGCCGGGGCAGGGTGGCACGCGAAGGCACCCAGGCCGTGGCATCGGGTGGCTCGGGCACGACCCCGTCACAGCACGGTGATGGCCAGGATGATCAGCACGGCCGCAATGACCGCGAAGAGCACTGGCCCCAGCAGAGCCCCGGCGCGACCAGCGCGGGGGCCGGACGAGCCGTGCTCGGCTGGGTCTCCTGGATGCGGGTCGGACGCGGGTCGCGAGCCGTCGGTAGCCATAACTTCATGCTAGGAGCGTCGCGTTGCGAGCTCCCGCCGAAACGGCACCCTTGACAGCCGGTGCGGTCCCGGAGGACGGGCGTATGCCGTCAGTTGGGCCGGTAGATCATCTCCAGCAGCTCGTCGCGGACGTTCGCCGGACGGGTGGCCAGCTGGGCCAGCAGCTCACGCTCCTCGCGACGCTCACGACGGGTCGGGCGCACGGGACGCTCGGCGACGGCGGTGGTGGAGGGGCGGGACAGGGTGAGGCGGGCGCTCATGGTGGTTCAGTTCCTCGACAAGAACGGGGGGGTGACATGGGAAAAGCGCCGGGCAGCGGCACCGGCGCCAGACGCTCATACAATATTACTCCGCGCAGCGTGAAAAAATTTCGCGCAGGGTGAACTAGGCTCGTGAGATGCCTCACATCACCCTGCTGCACAACCCCCGCTGCTCCACCTCGCGGGCCGCACTCGACCAGGTCGAGTCCGCCGGCGTCGACGCGGAGGTGGTGCGCTACCTGTCCACGCCCCTGGACGAGGCACAGCTGCGGGACCTGATCGACAAGCTCGAGGACCCGGTGACCGACCTGGTGCGGCGCGACGCCGCATTCGCCGAGCTGGGCCTCACCGACGCCGACGTCGCCACGACTGACCAGGTCGTCGCGGTGCTGCTCGAGCACCCCCGCCTGATGCAGCGCCCCGTCCTGGTGCGCGGCGATCGGGCCATCATCGGCCGGCCGAAGGACCGGGTCCCCGCCTTCCTGGCGGACTGAGACCCCACCCACCTCGACCGAGCGCACCGTGTTGCGCTCACAGACCCCACCGGGCGCACGGTGTTGCGCTCACAGACCCCACCGGGCGCTCCGGCTGTCCACCCCACGAGTGACCTGCGGTTTTGGTCGCGTGGAATATGTCGCATGCGACGTCTTTCGCGCGACCAAGAGTGCCGGGCACAAGGAGGAAGAGCCACGCAGAGCTACTGGCGGTGCGGCGTACCTCCCACCTGACATGCGCTGCTCGAGATCGGGAGTCTTGACCCAGATCAAGGCGCCGTCCACGGATCCCGCCTAGAACGGTGGGTGAGGAGGACACACCCATGACCACCATGACACCCACCCGTCCGCACACGCCCAGCCGCACCGACCGCCAGCCCGACGTCGACTGGCACCAAGAGGTAGACCGGATCACCCGGCATACCGCCAGCCTGCCCACCGGACCCACCACGGCCCGGTTGTTCGTCGATCTCACCTCGCCATGGGCCTACCTGGCTCACCTGCGCCTGGCCGACAGCGCGGACGACATCACCTGGACGGCGGTGCAGCGCCTCACCGCGATCCCACGCACCGGCCTGCGCAGCGGTGGGCGGGAGAGGGACGAGCTGCAGCGGCAGCTCGAGGCGGCCCGGTACATGGCCGGCGCCGACGAGGAACTGCCAGCCATCGTGCCGTCCGTGCTCCCACACCCCCGCACGGTCGCCGCGGCCTACGCCGAGGCGGTGGACCTGGGTTGCGGGGCCGCCGTGCGCGAGACGCTGCTGGAGGCCTACTGGCTCGAGGGGAAGGACATCGGCGATCCCGAGGTCTTGCGACGGATCCTGCCGCCGGTCGTCGTCGAGGAGGGCGCGCTGTGCACCGGAGACCCCCGCCGGGAGTTCGGCTACCTGGTCTCCCCCGCCCGCGAGCCGCTGACCGACAGCGCCTACCACCTGATGGCGCGCTGGCAGCAGGAGTGGGAGGACGTCGGCCGCCCCGGCCCGCTGGCCCTGGTGGACGCGGACGGGTCGATCACCACCGGCCCGGCGGTGCTCCTGCCCTGACTACTTCACCGAGCCGGCGAGGACGCCCTGCTCGAAGTAGCGCTGGAACGAGAAGAAGACGACGAGCGGCACCACCAGGGACAGGAACGCGCCGGTGGCGAGCACGTCGATGTTGGATCCGAACTGCCGCGCCTGCGACTGCAGGGCGACCGTCAGCGGCGCCGCCGACGAGTCGGCGAAGACCAGGGCCACCAGCATGTCGTTCCAGACCCAGAGGAACTGGAAGATCCCCAGCGAGGCGATGGCCGGCAGGCCCAGGGGCATGACGACGCTCCGGAAGATCCGCCACTCCCCCGCGCCGTCCATCCGGGCGGCCTCGAGCAGCTCCTTGGGGATGCCGGCGAAGAAGTTGCGCAGCAGGAAGACCGCGAACGGCAGCCCGAACGCGACGTGGAACAGGATCACCGAGATCCTCGAGCCATAGATCCCCAGGTCGCCGAAGAGGCCCGCGACCGGGATCAACGCCACCTGCACGGGCACCACGAGCAGGCCCACGATCACGATGAACAGCCAGTCCTTGCCGGGGAAGTCCATCCACGCGAAGGCGTAGGACGCCAGCGAGGCGAGCACCACGACGAGCAGCGTCGCCGGCACCGTGATCCACACCGTGTTGAAGAAGGCGTTGACCATGCCCTCGTTCGCCAGCAGGTCGCGGTAGTTCTGGATGGTCAGCTGGGCGGGCGTGGTCAGCGCGTTCCACCAGCCGGACGCGGTGTTGTCCTGGGCGCTGCGCAACGAGGCGATGAACAGGCCGAAGGTCGGCACCAGCCAGAAGACGGCGACCAGCGCCAGCACGACCGACACCACGCCCTTGCTGAGGAAGCCGGTGATCCGGGACCCCCAGGTCTCCCGCCCGCGCACCGGCTGCGACCGCGGGGCCTCGGGGTCGACGGTCGGCGGGACGGGGGCGGCGGCCCCGCCGCCGGTGACCGCACTCACTGCTGCTCCTGACGGAAACGACGGATGTTGAAGAGCATGGCGGGGAGCACGAGCAGGAAGAGGAAGACGCCCAGCGCGCTGCCGAGCCCGAAGTCCTGCGCCCCGCCGAAGGAGACCGCCCACATCTGGACGGCGATCACGTTCGCCGCCTGCGCGGAGGAGCCCGGGGCGATGATGTAGACGAGGTCGAAGATCTTCAGGACGTTGATGATCATCGTCACCAGCACGACGGTGAGCACCGGTGCCAGCAGCGGCACCGTGATATGTCGGAAGACCTGCCACT
>JAAYYA010000329.1 GCA_012515595.1 Actinomycetales bacterium | reverse complement strand
GACCGGGCGCGCGGGGTTGCGCCCCTAGGGGTGACCGGGCGCGCGGGGTTGCGCCCCTGGGGGCGACCGGGCGCGCGGGGTTGCGCTCCTGGAGGCGACCGAGCGCATGAGCTTGCGCGACGCCTGACCCCCTCTGTGACCGGCGTTTTTGGTCGCGTAGAAGTTGTCGCATGCGACGGATTTCCCGTGACCAAGAATGCAGGTCACAGTGTCACGCGCTCGGTGGCGCGGCTGTCTTCTACCCAGAGCGCTCGGTCGCCCGGACTCGCCACTCGGTGCGCTCGGTGGCCCGGATTTTCACCACGCGGCGCGCTCGGTGGGCCGGAATTTCACCACCCGACGCGCTCGGTCAGGGGGTGGCCGGTCAGGGGGTGACCGGTCAGGGGGTGGTGGCGAGGTCCACCCAGACCGGCAGGTGGTCAGTCGCGGCGGCGAGCAGCGCGGGCTCCAGTGCGACGTCCTGGTGCGGCAGCACGGTGAGGTCCGCGCTGGCGAAGATGGCGTCGATCCAGTGCTTGGGCCCGGCCGCGGGAAAGGTCGGCCCCTCCGGCGTCACCTGGGGCATCCGCTCCACCAGCGCCAGCCACGCCCGACCCTGGGCGCTCTCGTTCAGGTCACCGCCGACGACCAACGGACCGTCACCCCGGGCAGGCCCGGCCGCCAGCTCGTCTAGGATCCGCCGGGCGTGCGCGTGCCGCTCGTCGGCCAGCAGCGACAGGTGCACCGAGACCATCGTGACGTCCCGACCACCGGGCACCGTCACCCGCGCGGCGGTGTAGCTGCGCGGGTTGGCCCGCAACGGCACCGGCAGCTTGCGGTCGACGGACCTGCTGGCGACGACCCGCCTGCTCGTCATCATCCCCGTGCCGGAGAGCCGACGGGTCCGACCGGACCACCGCAGGCCGCACCGCCGGGCGAAGGCGGCGATCCGCAGACCCGAGAACGGGTGCCGCGGCACCTCCTGGAGCAGCAGCACGTCGGGGTCGATGCGGCGCACGACCTCCGCGGCGGCTGCGGCGTCGTCCTTCAGACCGCGCAGGTTGTAGCTGGCCACCCGGATCCGAGCACTCATGTCCCACCAGTCCAAGTCACGTTGTCCGCACCACCTGCGGGATCGTCCCCCAGGCGGGCCACCCGGACCAGGTCGGCGGCCCCGACCATGCCGGCGGCCGGTCCTAGCTGGGCGGCCACGATCGGCGTGAGGGGCCGGTGCCCGCGCCCGGTCAGCCGCCGGGCGAACATCTCACGGGCCGGCTCCAGCAGCAGGTCCCCCGCCTCGCTGACCCCACCGCCCACGACGATGCGACCCGGGTCCAGCGCCGCCGCCAGGTTGGCCAGCCCCACCCCGAGCCAGCGCCCCACGTCGCCGAGCAGCTCCAGCGCGGCGACGTCGCCGTGCCGCGCCGCCTGCGTCACGTGGTGACCCTCGACCTTCGCGGGGTCGCCGCCGCAGTACGCAGCCAGCCCCGCGGCATACGGACTGTCCTGCTCGAGCATCTCCCGGGCCTCGCGCTGCATCGCCCGGCCCGAGGAGTACTGCTCCCAGCAGCCCCGGTTGCCGCACTCGCACCGCTCGCCGTCGGGGACCACCTGCATGTGCCCGAACTCGCCGGCCAGCCCGTGCCGGCCTCGCTCCACCTGACCGTCCAGCACCAGGGCGCCGCCGATCCCCGTGCCGAGGGTGACCAGCAGCAGCCGCGACTCGTCCCGGCCCGAGCCGAAGCGGTGCTCCGCCCACGCCGCCGCGTTGGCGTCGTTGTCCAGGACGACGGGCAGCCCGAGCCGGTGCGCGAGGCGGTCGCGGATCGGCTCGTCACGCCAGGCCAGGTGCGGCGCGAAGACCACCGTCCGCCGGTCGGCGGAGACGAAGCCAGCCGCCCCAAGCCCCACGCCGAGCACCTGCCGCCCGGGGTGGTCCCGGGCGGCCGTGGCCAGGGTCTCGGTGACGGCGTCGACGATCACGTCCTCCACGACGGAGGGCTGCGTGGTCCGCCCCGGGGTGTCACGGCGGACCTGGCTCAGGACGGCGCCGGAGGCATCGACGAGGCCGGCCACCACCTTGGTGCCACCGACGTCCACGCCGATCGCGAGCGCGTCGCCCGTCACCTCGGGGTCACCGACCCGGCCGTATGCCGTCACTCACCGGCCGCTGCACCCGCCCGGCGGGCCGCCAGGTCCGCGGCGCCGATCATGCCGGCGTCGTTGCCGAGGAGGGCCAGGACGATGTCGGCCTGGCGCCGGTGCCCCCGACCGGTCAGCTGCCGCGCGAAGGCCGCCTCCGTCGGGGCCAGCAGGAGGTCGCCCGCCTCGCTGACCCCGCCGCCGATGACGACCAGCTCCGGGTCGAGGAGCGCGACCATGCTGGCGATCCCCTCCCCGAGCCACCGCCCCAGGTCGGCGAAGAGCTCAGTGGCTGCCGGGTCGCCGGCACTGGCGGCCTGGGTCACCATCTGGCCGGTCAGCGCCGCCGGGTCGCCACCGCACAGGTCGCTCAGGGCCCCGGCGTGGGGGCTGCCGCCGCTGACCAGCTCGCGGGCCTCGCGGACCAGAGCGGTGCCGGAGGCATAGGACTCCAGGCAGCCACGGTTGCCGCAACCGCACCGGATGCCCTCGGGCACCACGCGCATGTGACCGATCTCCGCGGCGATGCCCTCCGATCCGCGCAGCAGTTCGCCGTCGCTGACGATGCCCCCGCCCACCCCGGTGCCGATCGTCACCAGCAGCATGTCGTCGGCGTCCCGGGCCCCGCCGAACCGGAACTCCCCCCACGCCGCGGCGTTGGCGTCGTTCTCCAGGAAGATCGGCCGCCCGACGGACGCCTCCAGCCGGGCCTTCAGCGGGGCGTCCCGCCAGGCCAGGTTCGGGGCGAAAAGCACCGTCGAGCCGCTGGCATCGATGAACCCGGCGCAGGCCACCCCCACGGCGCCGACCGTCTGGCCGTCCCGCTCGCACCGGTCGGCCAGCTCCCGGACGAGGTCGGAGATGGCCCCGCCGATCGCGTCCATGTCCTGGGCCGGGGTCGCCCGCTCGCTGCGGTGGGCCAGGGCACCGTCGGCGGAGACCGCCGCCCCCTTGATGCCGGTGCCGCCGACGTCGATGCCGAGATTGACGGTCACCGGCTCCGCCTCCGTTCCTCGGCCGCCTCCTCGTCGTCCTCCTCGTCGACCCAGATCACTGCCTCGAGCATGCCCTCGTCCTCCTCGTGTCCGTCGTCGGTCGTCCCGTTCCCGCCGCCTGCTGGACCATTCTCCGCGCACCCCTCCGGGCTCCGCTCGGGACCCCTCCCTGAGCCCTTCTCTGGGCCCTCTTCTGGGCCCTCCTCCGGGTCCCTGTCCGAGGCGGCCGCAGCCTCGCGGCGGGCCTGCGCGAAGAGGGCGAGGCTCTCCGCAGCGGCCCCCAGCAGGTGCGCGAGCGAGTCGAGCGCGTCGGCGCCGGCGTGCCCGCCGAACGCCGCCTTGGCGCGGCACCACGGGCAGCCCCGGCACAGGTGCTCCTCCCCGGAGCCGGGTCCTGCGGCCTGAGCCGCACCGTCGGCATACTCACCCTGTCCTACCCCGCCCGGCTGCGCATCCGGGGCCTCCGCCACGGTGCCCGGCCCGACCGGGTCAGACTCCGCGCGGTCCGTGGTGTCCGGGGTCGGGTCCGGAACCGCGGACAGCCACCGGGCGGCGGCCTCGACCAGCTGCCGCGCTTCGCGCTCGACCGGCCCCAGATCGGCCGGTTCAGTCACGACTCAGCACCCGCTCCGACAGCGACGACAGCGCCGTGTCCACGATCACCTTCTCGGCCTTGCGCTTCATCGCGCCGAGCATCGGGATCTTGACGTCCACCTGGAGCTGGTACACCACCTCGGTGCCGACCCCGTCCGGTGCGTCCTCCATGTCCACGGCGGTCAGGGTGTAGGAGCCGGTCATCGCCTTGAGCACCCCGGCCCGCACCAGGTCCCAGGAGACCTGCCCCTCGCCGGTTTCGGTGATCTGCCAGTCGTAGCCCAGGACGTAGGTGTCCTTGACGACCCCGGCCTCCAGGTGGAACTCGACCTCGTCCGCCCAGCCGCCCTCGTTCTCGGACAGGATCTGCACCGACTTGAAGTCGGCCCACTCGGGGTAGTTGTCGAAGTCGGAGATCACTTCGATGACCTCGCTGGGCGGCGCGGGGATCAGGATGCTGGACTCTGTGCGGTCGGCCATGCAGGGCAGGCTATACCTCCGGCGATACAGTGGTTTCCCACCCGCCGAATCCCGCCGCGCGCAAGGAGACACAGTGCAGGAGTATGAGGTCCCACCGTTGGTCCCTCCCAGCGAGGAGGGAAACCTCTCCGACATCCCCCACGGCTGGGCCGAGCGTGAGCCGCACCGGCCGCTCCTGTCCCGTCAGATCGACGGTGTGTGGCGTGACGTCACGGCCGCCGACTGGCACCGCGAGGTACGCGAGCTGGCCAAGGGCTTCATCGCCGCCGGCATCAACGTCGGTGACCGGGTCGCGGTAATGAGCCGCACCCGCTACGAGTGGACGCTGACCGACTTCGCGCTGTGGACGGCGGGGGCCGTGCCGGTGCCGGTCTACGAGACGTCCTCGGCGCAGCAGGCGGTCTGGATCCTGCAGGACTCCGGTGCCGTCGCGATCGTCGTCGAGGCCGCTCATCACCACCAGCTGATCGCGGGCGTCCGCGACCAGGTCCCGGACCTGCGCGACGTGTGGCAGATCGACGGTGGCGGCCTGGACGAGCTGGTCACCGCCGGGAAGGACGTCCCCGACGAGGAGATCGAGGCCCGCCGCTCCCAGCTGGACCGCGCCTCGATCGCGACCATCATCTACACCTCCGGCACCACCGGGCTCCCCAAGGGCGCCGAGCTGACGCACGGCAACTTCCTGGCCCTCGGTGAGAACGCCATCGAGCGACTCGAGCAGGTCGTCCGTGCCGACGGCGCCAAGACCCTGCTGTTCCTGCCGCTGGCACACGTCTTCGCCCGGCTCATCCAGGTCCTCGTGCTGCAGGCCGGGGCCAAGCTGGGCCACACCCCCGACGTCACGAACCTGCTGCCCGACCTGGCGGCCTTCCGGCCGACCTTCATCCTGGCCGTCCCGCGCGTCTTCGAGAAGGTCTACAACAGCGCCGCCCAGAAGGCCATCGACGGCGGCAAGGGCGCCATCTTCCTGCGCGCCGCGGACGTGGCCGGCAAGTACAGCCGGGCCCTGGACACCCCGAACGGCGCCGGCCTCCTGCTGCGGCTGCAGCACAAGGTGTTCGACGCACTGGTCTACAAGAAGCTGCGCGAGGCGATGGGCGGTGAGGTGCTCTACGCCGTCAGCGGCGGGGCGGCCCTCGGTGAGCGGCTGGGCCACTTCTACCGCGGCATCGGCATCACCATCCTGGAGGGCTACGGTCTGACCGAGACCACCGCACCGGTGTCGGTCAACACCCCCGAGCTCATCAAGATCGGCACCGTCGGCCGGCCGCTGCCGGGCGTGGGCGTCAAGATCCAGGACGGCGAGGTCCTGGTGCGCGGCGTCAACCTGTTCCGGGCCTACCTGAACAACCCCGACGCCACGGCCGCGGCGATCGACGAGGACGGCTGGTTCCACACCGGCGACCTCGGCGAGCTCGACACCGAGGGCTTCATCAAGATCACCGGCCGGGCCAAGGAGATCCTGGTGACCGCCGGCGGCAAGAACGTCTCCCCCGGCCCGCTGGAGGACCAGCTGCGCGCCACGCCGCTGATCTCCCAGGCCTTGGTGGTCGGCGAGGCCAAGCCCTTCGTCGCCGCGCTGATCACCCTGGACCCCGAGGTGATGCCCGGGTGGTTGGAGCGCCACGGTCTGGCGGACGCCTCCTTCGAGGAGCTGCGCACCAACGAGGAGCTGCTGGCCTCCATCCAGAAGGCGGTCGACAACGCGAACGCCTCGGTCAGCAAGGCCGAGTCGATCCGCAAGTTCCACCTGCTGGAGCAGGACTTCACCGAGGAGAACGGCTACCTGACTCCCTCCATGAAGCTCAAGCGCAACCTGGTGACCAAGGACTTCGCCGAGCAGATCGAGGCGCTCTACTCCTGACCCGCTCCCCCGACCGGGCGCGCCGCGTTGCGCTCCCAGCCCCCACCGAGCGCGT
>JAAYYA010000045.1 GCA_012515595.1 Actinomycetales bacterium | reverse complement strand
GTGGAGCTGGTACTTCTCGATGGCCTGCGCGGGGATGTTCTCGTCGATCTCGCCGCGGTCGGCCAGCAGTTGCAGGGCCTTGACCGCCATCGACGGGCCGTCGATGTGGAAGAACCGGCGGGCCGCGGCCCGGGTGTCGGCGAAGCCGAAGCCGTCGGCGCCCAGGGCGTAGAAGTCCTCCGGGACCCACTGCGCGATCTGGTCGTGCACCTGACGCATCCAGTCGCTGGTCGCGACGACCGGGCCGGTGCCCTCGGACAGGCGCTGGGTCACGTAGGGCACCCGGCGCTCCCGCTCCGGGTGCAGGAAGCGCTCCTCGTCGCACTCCATCGCCTCGCGGCGCAGCTCGGTCCAGGAGGTGACCGACCAGACGTCGGCGGTCACGCCCCAGTCCTCGGCCAGCAGGTCCCGGGCCTCCAGGGCCCAGGGGACGCCGACGCCCGAGGCGAGCAGCCGGACGTTCTTCTCGCCGGTGCCGCCCTCGGCGACCCGGTGCATGCCCCGCAGGATGCCCTCCGCGTCGACGTTCTCCGGCTCCTTGGGCTGGACCATCGGCTCGTTGTAGACGGTGATGTAGTAGAGGACGTCCTCGGGGTCGTCGCCGTACATCCGGCGGATGCCGTCCTGGACGATGTGGGCGATCTCGTAGGCGTAGGCCGGGTCGTAGGAGACCACCGCCGGGTTGGTCGCCGCCAGCAGCAGGCTGTGACCGTCGGCGTGCTGCAGGCCCTCGCCGGTCAGCGTGGTCCGTCCGGCGGTGGCGCCGATCATGAACCCGCGGGCCAGCTGGTCGGTGGCGGCGTAGATGCCGTCACCAGCCCGCTGGAAGCCGAACATCGAGTAGAAGATGTAGAACGGCACCATCGGCACCCCGTGGGTGTCGTAGGAGGTGCCGACGGCGGTCATCGCCGCGACCGAGCCGGCCTCGTTGATGCCCATGTGCAGGATCTGTCCGGACTCGGACTCCTTGTAGGCCAGCATCAGCTCGGCGTCCACCGAGGTGTAGTTCTGCCCGTGGACGTTGTAGATCTTGGCCGTCGGGAAGAAGGAGTCCATCCCGAAGGTGCGCGCCTCGTCGGGGATGATCGGCACGATGTGCTTGCCGAACTCCTTGTCGCGCATTAGGTCCTTGAAGATCCGCACGAATGCCATGGTCGTGGCGATGGCCTGCTTGCCCGAGCCCTTCTTGCCGACCTTGTAGGCGTCGTCGCCGGGCAGGGCGAGCTTCTTGGCCTTCTCGGGCTGACGCTTGGGCAGGTCGCCGCCCAGCTTGGCGCGGCGGTCCTTCATGTACTGCAGCACCGGGTCGTCGTCCGCCGGCCGGTAGAACGGCGGCGCGTAGGGGTCGGCCTCGATCTGCTCGTCGGTGATCGGGATCTTCAGACCGTCCCTGAAGGCCTTCAGGTCCTCGACGGTCATCTTCTTCATCTGGTGCGTGGCGTTGCGGCCGGCGAAGTTGGAGCCGAGGCTGTAGCCCTTGATGGTCTTGGCCAGGATGACGGTCGGCTGGCCGGTGTGCTCCATCGCCGCCTTGTAGGCCGCGTAGACCTTGCGGTAGTCGTGGCCGCCGCGCTTGAGGGACCACCAGACCTGCTCGTCGGTCCAGTCCTTGACCAGTTCCTTGGCACGCGGGTCGCGGCCGAAGAAGTGGTCGCGAATGAACCCGCCGTCCTTGGCGCGGTAGGTCTGGTAGTCGCCGTCCGGCGTGGAGTTCATCAGGTTCACCAGGGCGCCCGAGGGGTCCGCGGCCAGCAGCTGGTCCCAGCCCCGGCCCCAGATCACCTTGATGACGTTCCACCCGGCGCCGCGGAAGAAGGACTCCAGCTCCTGGATGATCTTGCCGTTGCCGCGGACCGGCCCGTCGAGCCGCTGCAGGTTGCAGTTGATGACGAAGGTGAGGTTGTCCAGCTCGTCGTTGGCGGCCACGTGGAGCAGGCCGCGCGACTCCGGCTCGTCCATCTCGCCGTCGCCGAGGAAGGCCCACACGTGCTGCTGTGAGGTGTCCTTGAGCCCGCGGTTGTGGAGGTACTTGTTGAACTGCGCCTGGTGGATCGCGTTCATGGGGCCCAGGCCCATCGACACGGTCGGGAACTGCCAGAAGTCCGGCATGCTCCGCGGGTGCGGGTAGGAGGACAGCGCCCGGATCTCACCGTCGACGATGTGCGACTTCTCCTGCCGGAACCCGATCAGGTCCTCCTCCTCCAGGCGCCCCTCGAGGAAGGCCCGGGCGTACATGCCCGGGGAGGCGTGCCCCTGGAAGAAGACTTGGTCGCCGCCGCCCTCGTGGTCGCGGCCCCGGAAGAAGTGGTTCATGCCCACCTCGTAGAGGGTGGCCGCGGAGGCGTAGGTGGAGATGTGCCCGCCGACCGAGATGTCGGGCCGCTGCGCGCGGTGCACCATGACCGCCGCGTTCCAGCGGATCCACGCCCGGTAGCGCCGCTCGACCTCCTCGTCGCCGGGGAACCAGGGCTCCTGCTCCGGCGGGATCGTGTTGACGTAGTCCGTCGTGGTCAGCGAGGGGATGCCCACCTGGGACTCCCGCGCTCGCTCCAGCATCTTCAGCATCAGGTAACGCGCCCGGCGGCGGCCACCTACATCGATCGCCCCGTCCAGGGAGTCCAGCCACTCCTGGGTCTCCTCGGGGTCGATGTCCGGGATCTGGCTCGGGAGTCCGTTGACGATCGGGCCGGGCTTGTTGGTTGTCACTGACGTTCCTTCCACTGGGAGCCGCACTCACCTGCAGCCCATCCTTGCACGCCAGGTACGGTGGCCGCATGGGCCACCCCAGCTCCGCTCACCGGCCGTATGCCGGGCCACCCGACCCCCTCGATCCCCGCCACCGGGCACGCGGGCCGGCCCGTCGTCATACTGCCTCGTGCAGTGCCCGGCCCGAGGGGTCCTCGCGTGTCACGTCTTGCCTCTCCCGCCGTTCTCTAGTGGACTGTGCGCACTATGGCTAACGAAGGGAACCGGCGGCAGACCGGAGCGGTGGACAGGCTCGGTTTCGCTCACGACATGATCGTGCTGGAGTACGGCTACGACGAGGACGTCGACGAGTCCTTCCGGGAACGGGTCACCGAGGTCGTCGGCAGCCCGCTCGAGGAGGAGGACTACACCGGGATCGTCGATGCGGTGCTGCTCTGGTGGCGTGACGGCGACGGCGACCTGACCGACGAACTGGTCGACTGCCAGGGGCTGCTCGAGGAGGGCGGGTTCATCGCCCTGGTCACCCCCGGCAGCGGTCGTGGTGACCGGGTCGCGGCCCACGACGTGCAGGAGGCCTGTGCCACCGTGGGGCTGACCGCGAGCGGCGCCGTGCCGCTCGGTGACGACGGCGAGTGGCACGCCCAGCGACTGGTCGGCCGGCGGTGACCGCGGCCGCCCCGGCGGGATCCGTCCCGGGGGTCGGGGACCTCGCGCCGGACTTCGAGCTGCGGAACCAGACGCGCGAGCGGGTCAGGCTCTCCGAGGTCGTGCGCGACCGGCACGCGCTGCTGGTCTTCTTCCCCTACGCCTTCTCCAGCATCTGCACCGGCGAGCTGCTGGAGATCCAGCTCAACATCGACCAGTTCGTCAACGACCGGGTCAACGTCTACGCGATCTCCTGCGACGCCCGGCACGCCCAGGCGGCCTGGGCCGCGCACGAGGGCTACCGCTTCCCGCTGCTGTCCGACTTCTGGCCGCACGGCGAGGTGGCCCGGTCCTACGGGGTGTTCGACGAGCGGTCGGGGATGGCGGTGCGCGGGACCTTCGTCGTCGACCCGCAGATGCGCGTGACCTGGTCGCTGGTGCACGGCCCCGGCGAGCAGCGCGACATCGGCGTCCTCCACGCGGCCGTCAAGGACCTCTGACCCCCACTCGACCGAGCGCGTCGTGTTGCGCTCCCCAGGGGTGACCGAGCGCGCGGTGTTGCGCTCCCAGGGGTGACCGGGCGCGCGGTGTTGCGCTCGCAGAGGTGACCGAGCTCGCGGTGTTGCCGTTCGACTCGCGGGGAAGGCGGGTGCGGTCAGGGCGTGCCAGGTTGACCCACGAGAGTCCGTGCGCGGAGATCGCCACGTTTCTGTCCACGACGGGAGGGTGGGACACTCCAGACATCGTTGCCCCTGGCCGGGCGACCCGAGACGAGTGAGAGGTGTCCATGCCCGTTCAGGCTCCCCACGCGGTCGTGATGATCCGCCCCCACCGCTTCACCCCCAACCCCGAGACCGCGGCCGACAACGCCTTCCAGGTGGCCGCCCCGGGCGACCCGCGCGCGCTGGCCGAGTCTGCCTACCAAGAGGTGACCCGGGCGGCCGAGATCCTGGAGTCGGCGGGGATCACGGTCCACCTCTTCGACGACGAGGACGCGACCCGGCCCGACAGCGTCTTCCCCAACAACTGGTTCTCGACGCACGCGGGAGGTCGGGTCGCCCTCTACCCGATGTACGCCCCGAGCCGGCGCACCGAGCGGCGGCCCGACATCATCGAGATGCTCAAGGAGCAGTACCGCGTCCAGGACGTCATCGACTACTCCGGGCTGGAGTATGACGACATCTTCCTCGAGGGGACCGGCGCGATGGTCCTGGACCACGTGTCGCGGATCGCCTACACCGCACGCTCCCGCCGGGCCGACCCCGTCGTGCTCGAGCGCTTCTGCACGGCCTTCGGTTACGAGCCGATGGCCTTCGACGCCGCCGACGGGGACGGCACCCCGATCTACCACACGAACGTCCTGATGTGCATCGCCGCGGACTTCGTGCTCATCGGGTTGGACATGATCACCGACCCGCAGCGACGTCAGGTGGTGGCTCAGCGGCTGAGCGGCCGCCGCGGCACCCGGCCGGTGATCAACCTGAGCCCCCGACAGATCCACGACTTCGCGGGCAATGCCATCGAGCTCGAGGGCCACGACGGCGAGCGCTTCCTGGCCCTGTCCACCCGCGCGGCGGCGACCCTGACGGACGAGCAGCGGGAGATCATCGAGCGCACGTGCACGCTGCTGCCGCTGGACGTGCCGACCATCGAGCTGGCCGGGGGCTCGGTGCGCTGCATGGTGGCGGGCATCCACCTGGACGCCCGCCTCCCGCTGCCGGAAGGGGTGGGCCCGGCCGGGCTCGAACCGACGACAACCGCGGTGTAAACGCGATGCTCTACCAACTGAGCTACAGGCCCTGAGCGCCGGCGCGCGGGAGGTCCTGCGCGGCGCTGCGGCGCACCATTGTGCCAGCACTTCGTCGTGAGTCATGCACGGCGTTGCCCGGCCGCGTGAGGATGTCGCCACGCGCGTCCGGTCGCCCCCGGGAGCGCAACGCCGCGCGCCCGGTGGGGTCTGGGAGCGCAAGACGGTGCGCTCGGTCGGGTAGTGGTGGTGCCGCCTAGCATGGGGCGCGTGACCCAGACAGGCGAGACGAGGGAGTATGCCGTGCAGCTCACCCTTGGTGAGGTCGTCGCCGCCCTCGAGCGGCTGTACCCCCTGGACACCGCGCAGTCCTGGGACCGGGTCGGGCTCGTGGCGGGGGACCCCGAGCAGCCGGTCAACCGCATCCACCTGGCCGTCGACCCGACGCTGGCGGTCGTCGAGGAGGCCAGGGAGGCGGGGGCGGACCTGATCATCACCCACCACCCGCTGCTGCTGCGCGGGATCCACTCGGTCGCGACGACGAGCGCCAAGGGCGCCACCGTGACCGAGCTGATCGTCAACGACATCGCCCTCTACTGCGCGCACACCAATGCCGACGTCGCGGACCCCGGGGTGGGTCACGCGCTCGCGGCGGCGTGCGGTCTCACTGACACCGAGGCGCTGGAGGTCACCGAGGGCCAGGAGCTCGGCCGGGTCGGCGACCTGCCCGAGCCGACGACGCTGGCCGACTTCGCCCGCCGGCTCCACGCCAACCTGCCCGCCACGCCCTCGGGGATCCGGGTCGCCGGACCGCCCGACGGCCGGGTGAGCAGGGTCGCGGTCCTGGGCGGCGCGGGGGACAGTTCGTTCGGGGCGGTGCGGGCCAGCGGCGCGGACGCCTACGTCACCGCCGACCTGCGCCACCACCCGGCCCTGGAGGCACGGGAGGAAGCCGCGGTCACGGGCGGCACGCCATACCTCGTGGACGCCGGCCACTTCGCGAGCGAGTCGCTCTGGCTGCCCGGGCTCGCGACCCGGCTGGTGAGTGAACTGGGCACCGCTGCGGCTAGGTTGGAGATCCACCTCTCGCAGGTGCGGACCGACCCGTGGGACTTCGTCCTCGGGGCGGCCGGACCGGAGCAGCCCTGAGCGACCACGAACGACGCAGGAGACACGCGTGAAAGCCGACCCGACGCAGCAGCAGCGGCTGCTCGACCTGCAGGCCCTCGACACCCGCCTGGGCCAGTTGGACCACCAGCTGCGCAGCCTGCCCGAGCACGCCGAGCTCGAGGCGCTGACGGCGCGAGCCGCCGACCTGGACGCCGAGGTGGTGCGGACCACCACGGCGCGCGGCGACGTCCAGCGGGAGCTGGCCAAGGCCGAGGCTGACGTGCAGCTGGTCCGCGACCGGGCCGCGCGCGACCAGCAGCGACTCGACGCTGGCGTCGGCACCGCCAAGGACCTGCAGGCCATCCAGCACGAGCTGGAGTCCCTGGCCCGCCGGCAGACCACCCTCGAGGACGAGGAGCTGGAGGTGATGGAGCGCGCCGAGACGCTGGATGCCGAGGTCGCCAAGGCCGAGGCCGACCGCGAGGCCCTCGCCGCGCAGATCACCGAGGTCACCGCGAGCCGCGACACCAAGGCCGGCGCGTTGCAGGCCGACCGGGACGAGGTCGCCTCCGGGCGTGACGCCATCGTGGCCGACGTCGGTGACGAGCTGGTGGCGCTCTACGACAAGATCCGGGCCACCTCCGGCACCGGCGCCGCGCCGCTGCTGCAGCGTCGCTGCGGCGGGTGCCAGCTCGAGCTCAACCAGGTCGACCTGGGCCGCATCCGCAGCGCCGCCGAGGACGAGGTGCTCCGCTGCGAGGAGTGCCGCCGCATCCTGGTGCGCACGGCCGAGTCCGGTCTGTGAGTATGCCGTCCGGTCCGGGGCGGCACCTGCTCGTCGAGGCCGACGGTGGCTCCCGGGGCAACCCCGGGGTGGCCGGCTACGGCGCGCTGGTGCGGGACGCCGACGGCACGCTGCTCGCCGAGCGCGCCGCACCGCTGGGCATCGCCTCCAACAACGTCGCGGAGTACACCGGCCTCATCGAGGGACTCCGCGCCGTCCTCGACCTGGGTCTGGCGGAGGGGGCGCGGGTGGACGTGCGGATGGACTCCAAGCTGGTCGTGGAGCAGATGAGCGGCCGCTGGAAGATCAAGCACGAGGACATGCGCCGCCTGGCGCTGCAGGCCCGAGACCTGGCCCGGCAGATCCAGGCCGCCGGGGGCCGCGTGAGCTACACCTGGATCCCGCGGGCCGAGAACTCCGCCGCCGACGCGCTGTCCAACGACGGCATGGACGGGGAGACGGTGCGCCGCGACCACGTCGAGCCCGTGCGCACCTCGGCCGCCGCGAGCGAGCCGGAGCCGCCGGCCAGCCTGTTCGACCTGGAGGAGTCCCAGAACCCGGAGCCGCAGGACCCCGCCCCGCCCCGGACCGCCCGACCAACCCGGCGCGCACCCGAGCCCACCTTCGGCGAGGTCAAGGCGCCGGTCGGCGAGGAGGTCTTCAGCACCGAGACCGACCCGACCCTGGAGGGGTTCTGCCGGCTCATCCTGGTGCGCCACGGGGTCACCGACTTCACCCGCGCCCACAAGCTCGACGGCCGGGGCGGCGCCAACCCGCCCCTCAACGAGGAGGGCC
>JAAYYA010000008.1 GCA_012515595.1 Actinomycetales bacterium | reverse complement strand
GCTGCCCGGCCACGCCCGGGTGATGGCGACCGAGCCGCTCACCGGGGTCATACGGTCGTCCCGGTCGTGCACCGCCAGGAGCCCTGGTGCAGCCGGGGGGTCGGTGACCGACCGCGCCAGCGTCGGCACGTCGAAGGCTTCGAAAGGATGACCGATCCGTCGCTCGACGCGGGCGGCCATCCGGCCGCGCGTCCGGCGACCCAGGTGCAGGGTGTGGCCGAACGTGTCGAGCATCGGCTCCACCGAGGCGGCCGCCGCGACGAACGCGTAGGCGCCGGCCCGCGTGCCCCGGGCGCCGGCCCACATGGTGGCCATCGCCCCGATGGAGTGAGCCACCACGAGATCGGCGGGACCGTGTTCGCGCACCACGAGGGCATAGGCGTCGGCCAGCTCCATGACACGGGAGGAGTGTGGCCCGTAGGCCCCGGCGGGCGAGTCGCCGTGGCTGGGCGCGTCGTAGACCACGACCCGGAAGCCGGCATCCACCAGGGGCTGGACCAGTGCTGCCAGCTGCTGCCACCAGCCGGCCCAGCCGTGCACGAAGTATGCCGTGGCGACACCATCCGGCCCGTAGGTGCGCCCGTGGACGGCGAGACCATCGCTCTGGGTGGTGAACGGCGTCCCGCCCGGGGGCGTGCCGAGGTCCCGAATCGCGCGCGGGGTCGGCGACAGGCGGAACCACAGGCCCTCGGCGACCCGGGCCGCCAGGCCGGGTGCGACCGGGTCCGTGACGCGGAAGAACGCCCGGACCGGCGCGGGAGCCCGTGGGGGCCGAGGCGCGGGTGTCCCGGGAGGAGCGGTGGTGCGAAGTTCGGCACGAACGATCGTGCTTTTCTGAGGCGACATGATTTCTCCTTCGGTGGGGTCTGCGAGGATCAGGTGGGGGTGCGCAGGTCGTCGAGCAGTCGCTCGAAGGCGTGTCGAGTCCGCGCGTCGGCCTGCTCGTCCCGGAGCAGGCGCACCGCGAAGTGGTAGCCGAGCACCAGCGCGAGGATGTCGTAGGCCGTCTGGTCGGCGTCGGTGTCGTCGCGGAAGTGCCCTTCCCGGACTCCTCCCCGGACCACCTGGGCCAGCGTGTCGAGCCACTCCTGCTGCTGGGTGACGAGCAGGTCGCGCACCGGCCCGTCCGGCTCGTCGTCGAACTCACGGGCCGCGGTGACGAAAACGCAGCCGCCCGGCAGGGCGTAGTCGGCGAAGCCGGCCCAGCCGAGCCAGTGCTCCACGATGAACCGGAGTCGCGGTTCACCGCTGGGCACCTCCAGGGCGGGCGTGAACACACGGCGGATGAACATGCGGCCGGCGAAGTCGAGCACGTCGAGCTGCAGCTGCTCCTTGGACCGGAAGTGGGCGAAGAGCCCGCTCTTGGACATGCCGAGCGAGTCGGCCAACCCGCCGATCGTGATGCCCTGTAGCCCGACGTTGCTGGACTGGGCCAGCGCCTCGCGCAGCGCCAGGTCCCGCGTCTGCTCACCCTTGCTCACCCGACCATAAAAGCACGACCGTTCCTTTCTGGCAAGAGAGAATCCAGGACGTCCCTGGCCCCGCCTCCCGGCGCTGACTAGGCTCGCGGTGACGTGGCCGACCCGGCCACCCACCCGAGGCCAGGAGGCAGAGCACCGTGCGGATCGGCATACTCACCGGCGGGGGAGACGTCCCCGGACTGAACCCGTGCATCAAGGCGGTCGTCAACCGGGTGCACGAGGAGGGCCACGAGGTCGTCGGCATCCGCCGCGGCTGGGGCGGCCTGCTCGGCACCAACCCCGATGACCCCGAGTCCGTGGCCACGAACCTGGTGCCCCTGGACCCGGTGGCTGTGCGCACGGTGGACCGCAGCGGCGGCACCTTCCTGCACAGCTCGCGGACCAACCCCGGCAAGGTCAAGCCCGCGGACGTCCCGGACTTCCTGGCCGGCTCGGTGAGCGGTGACGGGCCGCACGACCTGACGGCCCACGCGCTGAAGGTGATCGAGCACGCGGGCATCGACGTGCTGATCCCGATCGGTGGCGACGACACCCTCTCCTACGGGCTGCGGATGCACGAGGAGGGCGTGCCGACGATCGCGATCCCCAAGACGATGGACAACGACGTCAACGGCACCGACTACTGCATCGGGTTCTCGACGGCGGTGACGCGTGGCGTGCAGTTCATCCACAACCTGCGCACCTCCACCGGGTCGCACGAGCGGATCGCGGTGGTCGAGCTGTTCGGGCGCTACTCGGGGGAGACGTCGCTGATCACCGCGTACCTGGCAGGGGTGGACCGGGCGCTGATCCCGGAGGTGCCCTTCGACATCGACCGGGTCTGCGAGCTGCTGATGGCGGACAAGGCCAAGAACCCCTCCAACTACGCGATGGTGACGATCTCCGAGGGCGCGACGCTGGCCGGCGGGGAGATGATGCTGACCGGGGAGGCCGACGCCTACGGCCACCGCAAGCTGGGGGGCATCGGCCAGCTCACCGGGGAGCTGATCAAGGAGCGGACCGGCGAGGGCATCGTCTACCAGCAGGTCGGCTACCTGATGCGCTCGGGTTCGCCTGACTCCCTGGACCTGATGGTCGCGACGAACTACGCGGTGATGGCGGCGGACCTGGCGCTGGACGGGTCCACCGGTCGGATGGTTGCCCTGCGCAACGGCTCCTACAGCAGCGTGCCGATCTCGGTGACAGGTGAGGGCGTCAAGCGGGTCGACGTCGACGAGCTGTATGACGCGCCGAACTACCGCCCGACCGTCCGGCACGTGCGGGGGAAGCCGATGTTCCTCTACTGACCGGCGGGGCCGTGCTCGCGCTGTGCGTCCCGCGCGCGAGCCTCCCGCTCCTGTGCCTCGGACCGCTCGCGGTGGCCCAGATGCAGCTGCACACAGGCGTCTCCCGCGGGGAAGCCGTCCGGCCGGGGGAGCCCGTGGTAGGCGTAGGCCTCGATCACGTGTCCCGGCAGGAGCCACAGCCAGGTGCCGCCGTGCAGGGGCGACTCGCTCGCGTCGGCCGCCGGCCCCTGGGTCTGGGTCAGCAGGTCGACCAGCGAGTGCGCTCCGGCCATGACGTCCTCGGACGAGGCGCCACGCCACAGGAACCAGTGGACCCCGACGAACTCCTCCCGGAACGTCCCCCACCCGACGTCCGCCGTGCCCCAGTCGGCCATCCGCGCGCGGTCCCAGGCGCGGCCGGCGCCGCGCGGGTCCCGCTCCGTGGCGGTCCCGGGGTCGATCCCGTGCTCCCGCAGCCAGTCTTCGGACTCCTGGGCCGTCGTGGGCCACGGGGCGGAGATCATCGCCAGGAGGGTCTCGGCGACCGCGGTTGGCGTCGGGTTGAGAGAGGACATGCCATGCAGTATGCCGGACGACCGAGCGCACCGTGTTGCGCTCCCAGGGGCGACCGAGCGCACCGTCTTGCGGTCTCACAGGCCACCGGGCGCGCCGTGCTGCGTCCCACAACCTCTGTATGACGAGCCACAGGCGAGCTGGGCACGTCACCTTCGTGACGACATACTTCTGACTCTGGAGGAAGCCGCCGCCCGACGCGCTCGGTCACCGTTGCGAACGACGCGCCATGCGCTCGGTGGGGCCTGGGAGCGCAACACGGTGCGCTCGGTCGCCTGGATTCTCGCAACACCGTGCGCCCGGTCGCCCCGGAATCTCGCCACCCCCTGCGTAGGATCGGCCGCGTGAGCATCGGTCGGGGTTTGCTGGGGCGTGATCTGGCCCTCGACCTCGGCTCCAGCAGCACGCTGATCCACCAGCAGGGACGGGGGATCGTGCTGGACGAGGCGTCGCTGGTCGCGGTGGACTCGGTCTCCGGCAGCCTGGTTGCCGCCGGGCAGGACGCGGTGGAGATGCTGGGCCGCACGCCGGCCAAGGTGGTCACGGTGCGGCCGGTCGTCGACGGCGTGGTGACCGACGGCGACCTCACCGAGTCGATGCTGGGCCACTTCCTGCAGCAGCTGCGGATCTCGCGCCTGGTGCGGCCGCGGATGGTCGTCTGCGTGCCGAGCAACGTCACGCCGGTGGAGCGTCGGGCGCTGGAGGACGCCGCCCTGCACTCCGGGGCCCGCCGTGTCTTCGTGCTGGAGGAGTCGATGGCCGCCGCGATCGGTGCCGGACTGCCCGTGCACGACGCGACGGCCAGCATGATCGTCGACATCGGCGCGGGCACGACCGAGGTCGCCGTGATCAGCCTCGGCGGCATCGTCAACGCCCGCAGCCTGCGGGTCGGGGGCGACGAGGTGGACGAGGCGATCGTCGCCGGTGTCCGCGACGTCCACAACCTGCTCCTGGGGGAGCGCTCGGCGCAGGACATCAAGATCGGCATCGGCTCGGCGTACCCGCTGGCCGAGGAGCTCGAGAAGAGGGTCCGCGGTCGCGACGTCACCACCGGCCTGCCCCGGACCGTGACGCTGACCTCGACCGAGGTCCGTCGGATGATCGAGCCGGCCGTGCTGCAGATCGTCGACGTCGTCAAAGCGGTGCTCGACATCTGCCCGCCGGAGCTGTCCGGCGACGTGCTCGACCACGGTGTCGTGCTCTGCGGGGGAGGTGCCCTGCTCCGCGGCATCGACGAGCGGCTGCACCGCGAGCTCGGCGTCAAGGTCCTCGTCGCCGACGAGCCGGCCCGCGCGGTCATCCGCGGGGCGGGGGCCTGCGTCGACGACTTCACTGCCCTCGAGCGGGTCCTGGTCACCCCGCGCCGGAGCTGAGCCCGTGCACGCCCGTCGTCGTCGCCTGGTGCCGCGGCTCAGCGGTGCGCGTGCGACCCGAGTGCTCCTGGGTCTCCTCGTCGCGCTCACCGTGTGCGTGCTCCTGCTCGACCTGGCCCGCCCGGCCGTGACCGCGCCGGTGCGCCGGGCAGGAGCCACGGTGTTCGCCCCGGTCCAGTCCGCCATGACCGGGTGGACCGACGACCGCCTCACCGAGGTCACCCGGGAGCGGGACGCCCTGGACGCCCGGGTCAAGGAGCTGGAGGCCGAGGTGAGGACCTCCGCCCAGCTCACCGAGCTGGAGCGCGCCGCGGCGGGCTGGGGCGGGCACGAGCTGCTGCCGGCCCGCGTGGTCGGCTTCTCCTCCGGCAGCACCCCCGTCGGCGGTCGCACCGTGACCATCGACGCCGGGGAGGACGACGGGGTCCGGGCGGACCAGACCGTGATCAGCTCGGACGGCCTGGTCGGGCGGGTCGTCCGCACCGCGCCCACCAGCGCCGACGTGGTCCTGCTCGGCGGCTCCGACGTGGTCGTCGGGGTGCGCTTCGGCGACGAGGGCGCCCTCGGCTCCGTCGACGGCCGACCCGTGCCCGGGCTCCCCCCGCGCGCGTCGGGCCAGCTCACGCTGACCGCGGTGGGCGACAGCGTCATCTCGGTGGGAGACCTGGTCAGCACCCTGGGCAGCCCCGACTCCGTCCCGTATGTCGCGGGGATCCCGCTCGGCACCGTCACCTCCGTCGACCCCGACCGGGGCCAGCTCGGCCGGACCGCGGTCGTCGAGCCGTTCGTGGACGGCGACACCCTCGACCTCGTCGCGGTCGTGCTGCTGGGGGAGGAGATCCGGTGATCGCCACGGTGCCCGCGGTCGCCTCCCGCACGGTGCTCCTGCTCGTGGCCGTGCTCCTCCCGACCCTGTTCCCCAGCGGTATGCCGGGTCGTCCGGACCTCGTCCTGCTCGTCGTGGCGGCGGCCGCCCTCCTGCACGGCCCGGTGACCGGCGGGCTCGTCGGACTGGCCGGCGGCTGGCTGGTCGACCTGGTCCCGCCCGGTGGTGAACCACTGGGTGCCGGGGCGCTGAGCTATGCGCTCGCCGGGGCACTCGTGGGTGCGGCGCGCGGGTGGGCACCGACCTCACCGCTGGTGCCGTGGGTCGCGACCGTCGGCGGGGCGGTCGTGATCCAGCTGGTGCGCGGCCTCACCGCGGCCGCGGGCGTCGGCGTCGCGCACCCGGTCGACCTGCTCTGGTCGGTCGCGGCCACCGCGCTCTTCGCGCTCCTGCTGCTCCCGGTCCTCATCGGTGTGGAGCGCTTCCTGCTGAGCCGGGGCTGGGCATGAGCCGGGTCAGCTGGTGGTGGGCATGAGCCGGCGCACCGGGCGCGCCCAGGTCCGGGTGCCCCGCCCGCAGACCAGCCCACCCGCGGCCCGGCGGCACCGGTCCGTGCGCCCGCTGTGGGGGCTGCTGGCCGTGGCGCTGCTGCTGGGCAGCGTGCTGGCCGGACGGCTGCTCGACCTGCAGGTGGTCAACCACGAGCAGCTGGCGGTGCAGGCGGCCGACGTGAGCACCCGGGTGGTGACCGAGCCGGCGCTGCGCGGCCGGATCCTCGCGTCCGACGGCACCCTGCTGGTGGCCAACGCACCGACCACGGTGGTCACCGTCGACCCCCGCGTGCTGCTCGAGTCCGACGACGAGGGCCGGGCGCTGATCGAGCAGGTGGCCGCCGAGCTCTCCCTGCCGTTCGAGTCACTCTGGGGCCGGACCCGGCTCTGCGGGACCGAGGGCGCCCCGCCGGTCCCGTCCTGCTTCTCCGGCTCGCCCTACCAACCGATCCCGATCGCCTTCGACGTCGACCCCGTGGCGGCCCTGTCCGTCCTGGAACGACCGGAGCGCTTCCCCGGGGTCGCCATCGACACGCGTCCGGTGCGCACCTACCCCGAGACCGCGGTGAACGCCGCCCACCTCCTGGGTTACCTCGGGCGGCCCACCCAGGAGGAGGTGACCGCCCGAGAGGACCTCACCGCGGAGGACCTGCTCGGGCGGGCCGGGCTCGAGGCGACCTACGACACCCAGCTGCGCGGCACCTCCGGCCGGACCACCGTCACCATCGACCCGCGCGGGGTCGTCACCGGTCAGCTGGAGCACTCCGACCCGGTGAGCGGTCACGACCTGGTGACCCACCTCGACGCGGACCTACAGGCCGAGGTCGAGCGGACGCTGGCCGGGACGGTGCGCATCTCCCGCGCCCAGGGGTGGCCGGCGGAGTCGGCCGCCGCGGTGGTGCTCGACGTCCGCACCGGCGGCGTGGTCGCCGCCGCCAGCCACCCGACATACGATCCCTCGATCTGGACCACCGGGGTGACCCAGGCGCAGTATGACGAGCTGACCAGTGACGCCTCCGGGCAGCCGCTGATCAACCGGGTCCTGTCCGAGACCTTCCCGCCGGCCTCGACCTTCAAGGTGATCTCGCTGCCGGCGGCACTGGCCACCGGTGTCGACCCGGACCGGGAGTACGCCTGCCCCGGGGCGGTGGACATCGGGGGCCGGCGCTTCACCAACTACGAGTCGCGGCCGCACGGCTCGCTGAGCCTGCAGCGGATCCTCGAGGTCTCCTGCGACACCGTCTTCTACGGCTGGGCCTACGACGAGTGGCGCGAGCAGGGTGGTCTGGCGCAGGAGTCCGACCTCACCGACCCGTGGGTCATCACCTCCGAGCAGTTCGGGCTGGGGCAGCGCACCGGTGTGGACCTGCCGGGGGAGGCGGCCGGCGTGGTCCCCGGGCGGGAGTGGAAGCGAGCCTACTGGGAGGCGACCCGCGAGGAGAGCTGCCGCCGCGCCGAGACCGGCTATCCCGAGGAGGCCGACCCGGAGCGGCGCGAGTTCCTCGAGAAGCTGGCGCGGGAGAACTGTGCCGACGGCTGGCAGTACCGGCCCGGGGACGCGGTCAACTTCTCGATCGGGCAGGGCGACGTCGCCGTCACGCCGCTGCAGCTGGCCGTGGTCTACGCCGCCGTCGCCAACGGCGGCACGCTGTGGGAGCCGCAGGTGGTGGACGCGGTGCGCACGCCGGCCGGTGACCTGGTGGAGGACCTCGCGCCGGTGGCTTCCGGGGAGCTCGGGCTGGATCCCGAGGTCCTGGAGGTCGTGCGTTCGGGCCTCGCCGGGGTCAACACGAACGGCACGGGCGCCCCGGCCTTCGCGACCTTCGACCTGGAGGCCTACCCGGTGGCCGGCAAGACCGGCTCCGCCGAGTCCTTCGGGGAGCGGTCGACGGCCTGGTACGCCTCCTACGGGCCACTGCCCGATCCGCAGTATGCCGTGGTGGTCGTGGTCGAGCAGGGCGGGATCGGCGGGGACATCGCCGCGCCCGCGGCGCGACGGATCTGGGACGCGCTCGCCGCCCAGTAGGCCCCGCTGACGCCCCTGGCTTCTAGCCCGGGGGCGCGGGTCAGCTCCCGGACAGCACGGCCTCGACGGCCTCGCCCCAGATCCCGGCGGCCTCGGCGACGTCCTGCTCGCCGACGACCAGGGCCGGGATGAAGCGCACGCACTGGCCCCAGGCGCCGTTGTTGAGCAGGATCAGGCCACGCTTGGCCGCCTCCTGCTGGACCGCGGCGGAGGTCGCGCCGTCGGGGGCTCCGTTCTCGTCGCGGAACTCGTTGGCGATCATCAGCCCGAGGCCGCGCACGTCGGTGATCTGCGGGTGCCGGGCCGCGACCTCCT
>JAAYYA010000328.1 GCA_012515595.1 Actinomycetales bacterium | reverse complement strand
TCACCGCTCACTCGTGGTGCCGTGGGGTCGCTGGTGTCGATCAGGTAGAGCGGGTCGGTCTGCCGGAAGGTCACGACCGCGGCCACGTCGGGGCTCAGGTAGCGCACGGCGCGGACCTGTTCGGTCACGCCCAGCCCGTCGACCCGTCCGGTCTCGACCAGCTCGTCGCCGTCCTCGCGCATCATGATCAGGGACGACTGCGACTCCTCGGAGACCCCTGGCGGGTCGGTCGTCGTGGCGACCCGCAGCACCCCGTTCTCCTCGTCGAGGGCCCACTGGCTCAGCAGGAAGCCGTCGACGGTGCCGGAGGCCTGGTAGGTCGTGCCGTCCGGGTCGCTGATGTCGAAGGAGTGCAGGTCGGTGCGCATCTCCTGCTCGCCGGTCCACCACGACCCGTCGTTGCCCGACCAGCGCCAGTTGTCCCACTGGTTGGTGGCGACGACCAGACGGTCCGTCGAGGCGTAGACCGTGCTGCCGCTCGCGACCAGTCCGGTCGTGGAGGTGGGGCTGGGCGAGTCGGCGCTGACGTCGAAGGTCAGCACCGACAGGGTGGACAGGCCGGCGGGGTCGCGTGGCCGGGAGATGTCGTCGCAGTCCAGTAGCTGGTCGGTGGACAGGGCCCTGCCGTCGGGGTCGAGCTGCTGGACGTGCGGCACCCAGTCGTCGATGGTCGAGTCCAGGATCAGCTGCCGGTTGCGCTCCTCGGCCTCGTCCTCGGCCGCCATGGTCCCGTCGGTGGGGTAGGTCTGCTTCAGGCCCGCCGGCTCGCTCTGCATGACGAGCCGGACCGTCTCGCCGATCATCCGGGCCGACACGTAGGAACCCTCCACCCGGATCGACCCGAGCGTGCGCGGAGCCGCGGGGTCGCTCAGGTCCACGGTGGTCACCAGCGTCCGGGAGGCCCCGAACGCCGGGTAGGTGTTGTCGGAGTTGTCCGTCACGGCGTGGTAGGTCTCCTCGTAGGACAGGACCACGAGGGTCGAGCCGTTGAGGAGGAGCTCGTGGGGGTAGGAGGAGTCCGCGGTCCGTGAGGGCATCCGGATCGTGCTGACCACCTCGGCGGACGCGACGTCGATGACGCGGACCTTGCCGTTCATCGTCGTGACGATGATGCGGCCGTCGGTCTTGACCATGTCGGCCTCGTCGACCCCCTCCTCCTGGACGTTCGTCGTGGAGTGGGACGGGGCCTCGCCGCCGCCCCCGCTGCCGGCGACCCCCGCGCTGTCCGAGGCTGCCTCCTCGGCGTCGTCCGCCGTGGCCCAGCCGTAGCCGTAGCCGTTGCCCAGCCCCCACGGGCCGACGAGTTCCAGGGCGTTGGCCTTGTAGTAGGTGAGCAGGTCCTCGCACCCGGTGAAGCGTTCGATGAGCGAGGCGGGGAGCGCGGCGATCGCCTCCCTGGCCGCCTCGTCGTCCAGTTCGGTGGTGGCGCTGGGCCCTGTGCCCGGTGAGCCGGAGCGCGGGGGATCAGCGCTGGGGGGTTGGGCGCAGCCGGCGAGCCCGGCCAGCAGCGAGACGGTGAGCAGTGCGGGGAGGGTGGAACGAGGCATTTTGCGCCTCCGGGTCGAGTAGGGCTGACGACGGTGTCGGCACTGTGACGCAGCGCATTCCCCGCCGGTTCCCACCCACCCCGACCGAGCGCGTCGTGTTGCGAAAAATCGCCCCACCGGGCGCACGGCGTTGCGCTCAGGGCGGCCACCGGGCGCGTGGGGCGTCGAAGAGAAGGCAACTGATCGCCATACGATGCGCTCGGTCACGCTCAGGAGCGACGCCCCGCGCGCTCGGTCGGGAGTCGGGGTGGCCTACGGGTCGGTCGGGCGGGCCGAGGGCTCGGTGATCTCGGTGACCACCTCGACCCTCGGGTAGACCGGCTGCCACATGAGGTCCTGGATGTCCTGGATCGGGGTGGCGAGCTTCACGGTGGCCAGCCCCTCCTGCTCGGCGGCCTCCACGACCCGCACCGCGACCGCCGCGGAAACGGCGCGCAGCTGCTGCATCGACGGGAGGATCGGGGCGCCGAGACGCTTGGCCGTCGTCATCTCGGCGACCGCGCGGGAGGCCGCGGCGATCATCCGGTCCGACACCTTCGTGGCCCGGCTGGCCACCACGCCGAGGCCGATCCCGGGGAAGACCAGGGCGTTGTTGGCCTGCGCGATCTCGAAGGTCGTGCCGCGGTGCTCGACCGAGCCGAATGGGGAGCCGGTGGCGATGAGCGCCTTGCCGTCGGTCCACGCGAGCAGGTCGGTCGGCACCGCCTCGGCCTTGGTCGTCGGGTTCGACAGCGGCATGATGATCGGCCGCTCGCAGCCGGCGGCCATGTCGCGCACGATGGCCTCGGTGAACGAGCCGGCCTGCGCCGAGGTGCCGATGAGGATGGTCGGCTTCACGTTGCGGACGACGTCGGCCAGGTCGTAGTGCCCGGTCTCGGCGACGACCCACGAGGAGAGCTCCTCCGAGGGCCGGGCATAGCGCTCCTGGAAGGGACGCATCGGCCCCGTGGTGTGCAGCAGCCCGCGGCTGCCCAGCCCCCAGAAGTGCCGCGCGGCCTCCTCCTCGGGCAGCCCCTCCTGCACCATGACGTCGCGCATGAGGTCGGCGATGCCGATCCCCGCGGTGCCCGCGCCGTGGATGACGACGCGCTGGTCGCTCATCTGCTCGCCCTTGGCGCGCACCGCCGCGATCGCGGCGGCGGCCACGACCGCAGCCGTGCCCTGGATGTCGTCGTTGAACGAGACGTGCTCGTCACGGTAGGTGTCCAGGATGCGGTGGGCGTTGTTGGCGCCGAAGTCCTCCCAGTGCAGCAGCGCCTTCGGGAAGTGCCGCTGGACCGCCGCGACGAAGGTGGCGATGAACTCGTCATACCGCTCGCCGCGGACCCGCGCGTGGCGAGCGCCCAGGTAGGCCGGGTCGTTGAGCAGCGCCGGGTTGTCGGTGCCCACGTCGAGGACGATCGGGACCCCGCGCAGCGGGTGGATCCCCGCGGCGGTGGTGTAGACCGCGAGCTTCCCGACGGCGATCCGGATGCCGCCCACGCCCTGGTCGCCGATGCCGAGGATGCCTTCGGAGTCGGTGACCACGAGCAGATCGACGTCGTCGGGCCCCTGCCCGTGCGCGGCGAGCGCCTCGTCGATGTCCTCGGGGTTGTCGATCGCCAGGTAGATCCCCCGCGCCCGGTCGAAAGTCGAGCTGAACTCCTCGATTGCCTCACCGACGGTGGGGGTGTAGATGATCGGCAGCATCTCGTCGAGGTGCTCGGCCACCAGCCGGTAGTAGAGGATCTCGTTGAGGTCCTGGAGCTGGTTGAGATAGACGTACTTGCTCAGCGCGTCAGGCTTGTTCGCGAACTGCCGGTAGACCCGCTTGAGCTGCTCGTTCATCGAGTTCACCGCGGGCGGCAGCAGCCCCTGGAGCCCGAGGGCGCGACGCTGCTCGCGGGTGTAGGCCGGGCCGAAGTTGAGCATGGGCCGCGCCAGCACCTGCCGTCCGCGCACGGCGATCTGGACGGTCTCGACCCCGTCGACGGTGCGGAACTGATACTGGCGCGCCATATCGGGACAGTAGTCCACCCCGATCGCGTGCCGGGACCCTCCCCGTCAGGAGCCGGTGCGCGGCAGGTCCTGCCATCCCCGCAGGTCGTGCATGGCCACTCCGCGGAAGCGCGGGTCGGCCGCGAGCTCGCCGGCGACGTCGGTGACAACTGCCTGGAGGTATGCCGTGTGCCGGCCTGCGAAGGTCGTGTCCGGGTTGGTGGATGGCAGGGTGTCGACC
>JAAYYA010000327.1 GCA_012515595.1 Actinomycetales bacterium | reverse complement strand
CGGCCTCGAGGGCCTTGATAACGATCCGGTCTTCGAGCGGCTTGATGGAAACCGTCACGGTAGGACCTTCCCTTCGCGAGTTCGACTGTCTGTGTCTGAGTCCGGTCGGTGCCGCCGTCGCGGGGGTCGGCTCGTTCCGGGCATTGGCACTTGCAGGTGCAGAGTGCTAATGAAGAATCTATGCATGGATTAGCACTCGGTCAAGCCGAGTGCCAGAAGTTGCCCGGATGTTCGCTCAGAGCAGCGGGTGCAACGGCTCCAGGATCCACTCGGCGGCCCGGGAGGCGAGCCCGCGCGACTCCCACTCCTCCAGGGTCAGCTCGCGGGCGTTGTCCAGGTCCCGGGCGAAGATCTCCTCCATCCGGGCGGCCTGCCCCTGGTCGTGGATCTCCAGGTTCACCTCGTAGTTGCCGATCATCGACAGCCGGTCGATGTTCGCGGTCCCGACGGTCGTCCACGTCCCGTCCACGGTCGCGGTCTTCGCGTGCACCATCACGTCCTGGTAGAGGAAGATCCGCACGCCCCCGCGCAGCAGGGTCGAGTAGTGCGAGCGGGCCACCCAGTCGGCGACGACGTGGTTGGACGCCTCGGGCATCAGCACCCGGATGTCCACGCCGCGCTTGGCCGCCGCCAGCAGCCCGGCCTTGATCTCGCGGTCCGGGATGAAGTAGCCCTGGGTGATCCAGATGCGGTGCACCGCCCGGTCGATCGCCTCCAGGTAGAGCCCGCGCACCGGGAACACCAGCCGGCTCGGCTCGTTGCGTGCCGCCATGATCCGGGAGTTCCACACCGGCGCACCGCTGTCCGGGAGCTCGGGGTGCTTGCGCTTGCGGTGCCGGTTCCAGAAGTCGACGAAGGTGTTCTGCAGCTCCCACACCGCCACCCCGCGGACCCTCATGTGCGTGTCCCGCCACTTGTCGGCATAGAGCGAGCCGATGTTGTAGCCGCCCACGAAGCCGACCTCCCCGTCCACCACGAGCACCTTGCGGTGGTCGCGCCCCGTGCGCCGGACGTTGACCACCAGGCCCGAGCGCACCGTGGGGAACTTCAGCAGGTGCACCGACGGCGGGAACCTCTTGAACTCCCGCGACACCACGAGGTTGGCGAAGCCGTCGAAGACCACGCACACCGTGACGCCCCGTTCCGCGGCCCGGATCACGGCATCCTTGAAGCGCTGCCCGATCTCGTCGTCCTTCCAGATGTAGGTCACCAGGTAGACGAAGTCGGTCGCGCTGTCGATCGCCTCGATCATGGCCTCGAACAGGTACTCGCCGTAGGTGTAGGTCGTCAGCTCGTTGCCGTCGACGGCCGCGGGCAGTGGCTCGGCGGGCGGCACGTAGTGCTCGTCAGGCGTGCGGGCCTTGCGCATGAAGTCGACGCCGGTGAGCACCACCGCGAGGCTGACCGGCGTCGCCACGCTGGCCACCCCCGCGCCCACGAGCAGCCGGCGGGTGTTGCGCTGCAGGTCGCTCCATCGACTCATGCGTCCGAACCTAGCCGTTGGCCCTGTGCTCGTCCCACCGGATACTCCGGGCTCGCCCCCCGCGGGGCCGCGGAGCGCGCCCGGCACCGCCCACCCGGGCCATCGGGAAGGATGGGGGGATGGACCCGGAGACCGCTGCCACCCTGGCCGGCGGGGGCGCCTGGGAGCTGCTCCAGTCACTGCCCCCGTATGACGAGGGGTCGGCTCTGGCCCTCGGCACCCGGTTGCGCGGGGCCGGCCACGAACCGTCCCTGGTGGCCGCTGTGCTCACCCAGTCCGCCCTGCGAGAGCGGGGGCGGGTCAAGTTCGGCGACCGCGTGACGCAGATGCTGCTGACCCGCGACGGGGTCGAGCAGGCCACCCGCTGGCAGCTGGCCGCACGGCACGCCGCGCGCTTCGCGCAGGCCGGCCTGGACCTGGTGTGGGACCTGGGCTGCGGCCTGGGCGGCGACGCGCTCGCCCTGGCCGCGGCCGGTGTGCGGGTCGAGGCCGTCGACGCCGACCCCGCGACGGCGACGCTCGCCGGCTTCAACCTCCGGGACGTCCCCGGGGCCGGCGTGCGGTGCGCCCGCCTGGAGGACCTGGACCTGCGGTCCGCCGACGGCCGCGTGGGCGCCTGGTTGGACCCGGCGCGTCGCCGCCCGGGGCGCACCGACTCCCGGGGGCGCACGTCGCGCACCACCGCGCTGGACCAGCTGTCCCCGACCTGGGACCAGGTGCGGGAGGTCGCGGAGACCGTGCAGGATGTTGGCGCCAAGCTCGCACCGTCGTTCCCCCACGGGGAGGTACCGGCCGGTGCGGAGGCCCAGTGGGCGGGCTTCGCCGGCGAGGCGTTGGAGTGCACCGTGTGGTGGGGCGACCTGGTCCGTCACCCCGGCCGCACCGCACAGGTCCACACCGGGCCGGCCGACGGCGGCACGTGGCTGGAGGTGCTCGACGACGGCGGTGGCCCGGCCCCGGTGGCCGGGGGCGCCGACGATCTCGGCGAGTGGCTCTACGAGCCCGACCGGGCGGTGCTGCAGGCGGGACTGACCGGGGTGCTCGCCCGGCTGGTCGACGGCACCGAGACGGCCCCGGGAGCGGGCTACGTCACCGCCGGGGCGGCGGTCGAGGTGCCGTGGGTTCGCGCCTACCGCATCAGGTCGGTGCACCCGTTGGCCACCAAGCCCCTACGGCGGTGGGCCCGGGAGCAGGACATCGGTGCGCTGACGATCAAGAAGCGCGCGGTGCCGATCGACCCGGACCGGTTGCGGCGCGACCTGCACCTAGGCGGCAGCCGGGAGGTCGTCGTGGTCCTCACGCCCCTGGCCGGCCGACCGACCCTGCTCGAGGTCGAGCCCTCCCCCTGACCGAGCGCACGGGACGTCGCCCCCACAGGCCACCGAGCGCACGGGACGTCGCCCCCACAGGCCACCGAGCACACGGGACGTCGCCCCCACAGGCCACCGAGCGCACGGGACGTCGCCCCCACAGGCCACCGAGCACACGGGGCGTCGCTCCCGCCCTCCTCGTGGGTCCCGTGGACGTGACATCGGGGCCTCCAGGTACACCAGCCCTGCGGTGGTGCGCGTCCGGCCACCAGTGTCACGCCTGCCAGCGGCTTGGGGTGCCCCTCGAGACCGATCGCGCGGCCACCGGGCGCGAGCCGCACTGTGCTCAGCAGAATTGGTCGCACGGAAGACGTCGTATGCGACGTCTTCCGCGTGACCAATAGTGCCGGTCGCAGAGAGAAGGCCGGCGCGATCTCGCCGCACACCACGCTGCTCGGTCACACCCCGAGCAACACAACACCACGCGCTCTGTGGCCCGTGGGGGCGACGTCCCGTGCGCTCGGTGGCCTGTGGGAACGCAACGCCACGCGCTCGGTCGGGTCAGGAACAGCCTGCGCCGATGGGGAACTCCCCCACCGGCGTCGGGAGCGCGCCGGGCGCCGTCGTCTCGCCGAGGAGCACCTGCACCAGGGCCTCCATCGTCGACGCGTCGCGCCCGTAGGCCGCGAGGAGGGCCG
>JAAYYA010000326.1 GCA_012515595.1 Actinomycetales bacterium | reverse complement strand
CCTGCCCAAGCAGATGGCGCTGGAGCTGTTCAAGCCGTTCGTGATGAAGCGCCTGGTGGACCTGGACCACGCGCAGAACATCAAGTCCGCCAAGCGGATGGTCGAGCGCGGCCGCTCCGTGGTGTGGGACGTGCTCGAGGAGGTCATCACCGACCACCCCGTGCTGCTGAACCGCGCACCCACGCTGCACCGCCTCGGCATCCAGGCCTTCGAGCCGCAGCTGGTCGAGGGCAAGGCCATCCAGATCCACCCGCTCGTCTGCACCGCCTTCAACGCGGACTTCGACGGTGACCAGATGGCCGTGCACCTGCCGCTGTCCGCGGAGGCGCAGGCCGAGGCCCGGATCCTGATGCTCTCGAGCAACAACATCCTGAAGCCGGCCGACGGTCGCCCGGTGACCATGCCGACGCAGGACATGATCATCGGTCTGTTCCACCTCACCTCTCCCTCGTTCACCGAGCCGGAGCTGACCGAGGAGGGTGCCCCGGTGCGGGCGTTCACCTCGGTGGCCGAGGCCCAGATGGCCTTCGACGCCGGCGAGATCGAGATCGGCACGCTGATCCGGCTGCGGGTGCGCAACACCGCCGCGCCGCTGGGTCACGAGCTGCCCGAGGGTGTCGAGGTCGACGACGACGGCATCGCCTCGGAGTTCGTCGTGGACACCACGCTGGGGCGTGCGGTCTTCAACGACGCACTCCCGCCGAACTACCCGTTCGTCAACGACGTGGTCGACAAGAAGCGGCTGTCCGCGATCGTCAACGACCTGGCCGAGCGCTACACCAAGGTGCAGGTCGCGGCGTCCCTGGACTCGCTGAAGGACACCGGCTTCTACTGGGCGACCCGCTCGGGCACGACCGTGGCCATCTCCGACGTGATGACCCCGGCGCGCAAGGGCGAGATCCTGGACGTCTACGACACCAAGGCGGCCAAGGTCCAGACGCAGTACGAGCGTGGTCTGATCACCGACGACGAGCGCCGTCAGGAGCTCATCGAGATCTGGACCCAGGCGACCAACGAGGTGGCCAAGGAGCTCGAGACCACGATGCCCAAGGACAACACCATCTACCGGATGGTGACCTCGGGCGCGCGTGGTAACTGGTTCCAGCTGCGTCAGATCGCCGGCATGCGTGGCCTGATGGCCAACCCCAAGGGTGAGATCATCCCGCGTCCGATCAAGTCCAACTTCCGTGAGGGCCTGTCGGTGCTGGAGTTCTTCATCTCCACGCACGGTGCCCGCAAGGGTCTGGCCGACACCGCGCTGCGGACCGCCGACTCGGGTTACCTGACCCGTCGTCTGGTGGACGTCAGCCAGGACGTCATCATCCGCGAGGAGGACTGCGGCACCGACCGCGGCTTCCTGATGCCGATCGCCGTGGAGACCCCCAGCGGCGACCTGCGCGAGCACGACGACGTGGAGACCGCGGTCTACGCCCGCACGCTCGCCCAGGACGTCGAGCACGACGGGCAGGTGCTCGCCGAGGCCGGCATCGACCTGGGTGACGTGGTCATCGACGCGCTCGTCGCGGCCGGTGTCAAGGAGGTCAAGGTCCGCTCGGTGCTCACCTGTGAGTCGCTGGTCGGCACCTGCGCCAAGTGCTACGGCCGCTCGCTGGCCACCGGCAAGCTGGTCGACATCGGTGAGGCCGTCGGCATCATCGCGGCCCAGTCCATCGGTGAGCCCGGCACCCAGCTGACGATGCGCACCTTCCACACCGGTGGTGTGGCCGGTGACGACATCACGCAGGGTCTGCCGCGTGTCGTGGAGCTGTTCGAGGCCCGCACGCCGAAGGCGGTCGCCCCGATCGCCGAGGCGACCGGTCGCGTCCAGGTCGAGGACACCGACAAGTCCCGCCGCATCCTGCTGGTCCCGGACGACGGCTCGGACGAGCACGCCTACCCGGTCAGCAAGCGGCAGCGCCTGCTGGTCGCCGACGGCGAGCACGTCGAGGTCGGCAAGCAGCTGGTCCAGGGTGCGATCGACCCCAAGCAGGTCCTGCGCATCCTCGGCCCGCGTGCTGCTCAGCAGCACCTGGTCGACGAGGTCCAGGCGGTCTACCGCCAGCAGGGTGTGTCGATCCACGACAAGCACATCGAGGTCATCGTGCGGCAGATGCTGCGCCGGATCACGATCATCGAGGCGGGCGACGCCAACCTGCTCCCGGGTGAGCTGGTCGAGCGCGGCCGCTTCGAGACCGAGAACCGTCGCGTCGTCTCCGAGTCCGGCAAGCCGGCCTCGGGTCGTCCGGAGCTGATGGGCATCACGAAGGCCTCGCTGGCCACCGACTCGTGGCTGTCCGCGGCGTCCTTCCAGGAGACCACCCGGGTCCTCACGGAGGCGGCCATGCAGGCCAAGTCCGACCCGCTGCTGGGCCTGAAGGAGAACGTCATCCTCGGCAAGCTGATCCCGGCCGGCACCGGTCTGCCGCGCTACCGCAACCTCACCGTGGAGCCCACGGAGGAGGCCAAGGCAGCTGCCTACGCCGTCCCGGACTACGACCAGTTCGAGTACCCGACCTTCGGGCCGGGCTCCGGCGAGGCCGTCCGCCTGGACGACCTGTCGGTGGGAGACGACCGCTACTGAGCCGCTGAACCACCGCCAAGGGGCGGGTATGCCGGGACGCACCGTCCCGCATACCCGCCCCTCGGTCGTTGGTCGGGTGGGCGCACGTGCACCGATTCTTCTCGCGACGCCCTGCCGGCGTGGCAGACTCTCCAGCCGTGAGCAGCGAAGAACGGTCCGCGGACGTTCCCGAGGAGGTCCGAGAGGCCGTCGCCGCGGTGCGCGCGGCTCTGCCGCTGACCGCCGGGCGGTGCATCCTGCGGGAGGCGCGGGCCGACGACGCTGCTGCCCTCCACGCCTACCGGAGCGACCCCGAGGTCACCCGGTTCCTCGGTGAACCGCCCCTGGACCGCGAGGGAGTGGTCGACCTGCTGCGGCGCTGGCGGGACGACCCCGCTGCGGTGAGCGTCGTGACGGAGCTCTCCGAAGGGGCGGGCCCGTCGGAGCTGGCCGGGCAGGTGGTGGGGGACGTGCGCGTCCGGTTCCGGCCCGCGTCGGCCCTGGCGCCGGCGACCACCAGCGCCGTCGACGCCGCGATCGGCTACGCCTTCCACCCGGCGGCCCGTGGCCAGGGACTGGCGACCGAGAGCGTCCGGGCGGTCCTGGAGGCCGTCGGCGCCGCGAGGGCGCGCCGCGTCACCGCCCGCGTCTTCGCGCCCGCGGCACCCTCCTCGCGGCTGCTCGCCAGGCTCGGCTTCACCCGGGACGGTGTCGACCGGGCGGCCGTCCTCGCGCCGGACGGGAGCCAGTGGTGGGACGACGAGCTCTGGAGCCTGCTGCTGCCAGACGATGGGGGTAGGCCGTAGGTCGGTGGGGGTATGCCGTAGGTCACCGCGGGTCGGGCCGTCGCTGATTTGGTGCATACCACACGCGGCCGGTAGTCTTGAGGCTTGTGTGCGCAGGTCTCGCCTGCGCGCGTGTCGTCGGGCTAGGTCCCGGTGGCAGCCACCTCTCGCCGGGCAGCCCGCTTGAGTCCACCTATCACCATCTCGTATGGCGGTGCCGTGGCCTCGGGAGGGAAGTGCAGGGGAGAGCACCGGTCCGACACACCCGAGCTCGGGGGCGGAGGGCCGGCACACCAAGGAGCGTGACCCGTCAGCGATGACGGAGACCGCAGAACACATCGACTGACGGAGAATCAGTGCCCACAATCAACCAGCTCGTCCGCAAGGGGCGGCAGGACAAGGTCAAGAAGACCAACAGTCCCGCCCTCAAGGGCAACCCGCAGCGCCGCGGCGTCTGCACCCGCGTCTACACCACCACCCCCAAGAAGCCGAACTCCGCCCTGCGCAAGGTCGCTCGCGTGAAGCTGACCAGCGGCGTCGAGGTCACGGCCTACATCCCGGGTGTCGGTCACAACCTGCAGGAGCACTCCATCGTGCTCGTCCGTGGCGGTCGCGTGAAGGACCTGCCCGGTGTTCGCTACAAGATCGTCCGCGGCTCGCTCGACACCCAGGGTGTCAAGGGCCGCAACCAGGCTCGTTCCCGGTACGGCGCGAAGAAGGAGAAGAAGTAATGCCTCGTAAGGGCCCCGCTCCCAAGCGTCCGCTGATCTCCGACCCGGTCTACGGGTCGACCCTGGTCACCCAGCTGGTCAACAAGATCCTCGTGGACGGCAAGAAGTCCGTCGCCGAGACCATCGTCTACGGGGCGATGGAGGGTGTCCGCGCCAAGACCGGCACCGACCCCGTGGCCACGCTGAAGCGTGCGCTGGACAACGTCCGCCCCGCGCTGGAGGTCAAGAGCCGCCGCGTCGGTGGCGCCACCTACCAGGTGCCGATCGAGGTCAAGCCCGGTCGTTCCACCACGCTGGCCCTGCGCTGGCTGGTCGGCTACGCCCGGCAGCGTCGCGAGAAGACGATGACCGAGCGCCTCATGAACGAGATCCTGGACGCCAGCAACGGTCTGGGCGCCGCGGTGAAGCGCCGTGAGGACACGCACAAGATGGCCGAGGCCAACAAGGCCTTCGCGCACTACCGCTGGTGACCCTGGTTCGACCAGGCGACCACACGACATACGCAACGAGCTAGAGAAGAGAGACTGTGGCACTCGACGTTCTGACGGACCTGACGATGGTCCGAAACATCGGCATCATGGCGCACATCGATGCCGGCAAGACGACGACCACCGAGCGGATCCTGTTCTACACCGGCGTCAAGCACAAGATGGGCGAGACCCACGACGGT
>JAAYYA010000325.1 GCA_012515595.1 Actinomycetales bacterium | reverse complement strand
CCGGGTCCGTCGTGAAGATGTTGGCGGCGTCGATCTGGCCGTTGAGCAGGGCCTGCACGGTCAGCGTGGAGCCGGCGTCCAGCGGCCGGAACGAGGAGAACTCCAGTCCGTAGACCTCCTGCAGCCCGGGCACACCCGTGAAGCGGTCGCGCCACTCGGCCGGTCCGCCGAGCACCATGTTGGGCGCGTGGGGCGCGAGGTCCCCGATGGCGACCAGCCCGAACTCGTCGGCGGTCTCGCGGGTCACGGCCACCGAGTCCTTGTCCTCCGCCTCGGCCTTGTTCAGCACCGTGAGGTTGTCGGGCAGCGACTCCTGCAGCTCGGCGAAGACGGCGTCGCTCTCGGTCTCCTGGGCCGCCTCGTTGAGAAAGAGGGTGAGGTTGCCGGTGTACTCCGGGATGAGGTGGATCGACCCGTCCTCCATGCCGAGCATGTAGGCCTCGCGGTTGCCGATGTTCAAGTTCGTCTCCACCGCGATGCCCGCGTCGCTCAGCGCGGCCGCGTAGATCTCGGCGAGCAACACGTTCTCCGGGAAGTTGGCCGACCCGATGATCAGCGCGTCCTCCCCGCCCCCGGTCCTGGTGGTCTGCTCCCCGTCCTCGTCCAGCGGGTCTCCCCCGCCGCAGGCGGACAGGGCCAGGGCTCCCGCGAGCACGGTGACGAGCAGGGTGGTGCGGCGACGGTTCATCGATGGAGCCTTCCGTTGGTCCAGATCACACGGCCACCAAATACCTTAACCATGCCGGTTCCCCGGGGCGACGTGTACGCGCTCGCCGTGACCGGGCAGCATACGGTCATGGCCAGGCATCACGAACAGATCGGACCGTGCAGATGAGCAGCCAGTCGAGAGACCAGGAGACCGTCGTGTCGCAAGAACGAGAGACCGTCGTCCGGTGGGACGACCCCCGGATAGGCCTGGCCCAGCTCCCGGCGCTGGACGGCCTGGACTTCATGCGGAAGATCGCCGCCGGAGAGATCCCCGGCGCGCCGATCGCCAGCCACCTGAACATGACCCTCACCGAGGTGGACCGCGGCACCGTCACCTTCGAGGGCATCCCGGACGAGTCCCACTACAACCCGATCGGGACGGTGCACGGCGGCTTCGTCTGCACCCTGCTCGACTCGGCGCTCGGCTGTGCCGTGCACACGACCCTGCCCGCCGGGACCGGCTATACCTCCCTGGAGATCAAGGTCAGCTTCCTGCGGCCGGTGAGCGCGGGCAGCGGCCCGCTCACGTGCACCGGTCAGGTGGTCAAGCCCGGCCGCCGGGTGGCCTTCGCCGAGGGCAAGGTCACCGACGGCGAGGGCCGGACCGTCGCGACCGCCACGGGCTCGATGCTGGTCTTCCCGTTCGACACCGCCAGCTAGTCGCGCCGCAGGTGCCCGAGCGGCAGTATGCCGAGGAGCCGGTGACCCCTGGGCAGCAGGCCCGCGCAGGTGGTCGCCGCCGCGTCGTCGTCGATCCCGGCCAGCGGGACCGTGCCGAGCCCGCGCTCTGCGGCCCAGAGGTAGAGGTTCTGCGCGGCGTGGCCGGCCTCGAGCCACACGAACCGCTCGCCGTGCTCCGGCGGCTGGTCCGGGAAGCGCTCCCGGGCGGCGTCGAGGTCCGCGCTGAGCAGGACCATCGCCGGGCAACCGGGTAGCCAGTCGGCGGCGTCCAGGGTGGCATCGATTGGCTAGGTGCTCCGCGCCGACGGCACCACCCGGCGGCCGTCACGCGTCTGCCCCGCGACGGACCACAGCGCCGACCGGACCAGGTCGAGCGACAACGGCTCGTCGCGGAAGACCTTGGTCGAGCGCCGCCCGAGCAGGAGACGAGACAGTTCACCCATGCTGCCAGGCACACCCTCAGCGCCGCGCCTCGGACGCCAGACCCGGCGACACGGCATACCGCTGCAGGGCGGCGAACACGAGATCAACCAGCAGGGCGAGGACGGCGACGAGGATCGCCCCGCCGGCCATCTCGTCATACTTGCGGTTGGCCTGCCCATCGATGAGGAACCGGCCCAGCCCGCCCAGCCCGACGACCGCAGCGATGGTGGCGGTGGCGATGATCTGCAGCATCGAGGAGCGGAGGCCGGAGAAGATCAGCGGCAGCGCGCACGGCACCTCGACCT
>JAAYYA010000324.1 GCA_012515595.1 Actinomycetales bacterium | reverse complement strand
CCTCCCCGCGCCGGCCGCTCCCACGACCCTCACCGGCCCCACAAGTCCCATGCGCCACGTACCGGCCGGGCCACCCGACGTCTCCGAGCGCCTTGGCGTTCTTCGAGATGGTTATTTCCGGCCCGAAGAAGCGGAAGGCGCTCGCAGACGCGGGGGCGGGCAGGCGGAAGGCGCTCGGAGACGCGAGCGGCACGTGCCCACCGCCGTCCCGACCGTCTTCCTGCTCATGCCGGACGTCATCACGCACGCCGCCGCATGGAAGGCCCAGGTGCCATTCCTCGCACGGCACTTCCGCGTCATCACGGCCGACCCGCGCGGCAACGGCGGGTCGGATCGAGTGACGGATCCGGCGGCCTACCAGTTCGAGAACGTCCTGGCCGACGCGTGGGCGGTCCTGGACGAGGTCGGCTCCGAGACCGCGGTGCTGTGCGGCGTCTGCAGCGGCGCTGGTCTGGCCCTCATCATGGCGGCGGAACGGCCCGAGCGGGTGCAGGGCGTGGTGGCGATCAACCCGGGGCTGCGCCTGACGCCGCCGCACCCGTGGTGGGTGCGGCACGACTTCGAGGCGGTCCTCGACCCTGACGGGCTGGCAGCAGCCGTGGCGGAAGACGGCTGGGCTCGGGTTAGCCGGCAGTCGTGGACACAGGACTGGCCCGGGTTCGCCCAGTTCTTCTTCGAGCAACTGTTCCCCGAGCCGCACTCCACCAAGCAGATCGAGGACTGCGTCGGGTGGGCCGGCCCGACCGGAGAGGTTGACCTCGCCGACGAGGACGCGCCGCCGACGCGCTATGGCACGGAGGCTGCCGCGCGGGAGGTCTGCGAGGCCGTGCGCTGCCCGGTGCTGGTCATCACCGGCAGTGACGACCGGTGCCAGGTGCCCGAACGGGGCCGCATCGTCGCGGAGCTCACCGGCGGGGAGTTCGTGGAACTCGAGGGCTCCGGCCACCTGCCGATGGCGCGCGACCCGGTGCGGATCAACCTGCTGCTGCGCGACTTCGTGCGGCGGGTCACGCACGTCACCCCTCAGACCCGCGAGCCCACAGCGGCTCGATGACTCCCCAGGTCAGCTCATCAACGGCACATCGAGATCGAACGCCCGCACGATCGCCTCCGCAAGCGCCCGTTCCTGGTCGTCATCGAGATAGCCGATCGTGCGACCTAGTGCCGTCACCGGGATCGTCAGGGTGTTGTCGACGGAGATGGCACAGTCGTGGTCCAACCCGTTGTGCGGACCCACCGGGACCTCGCTGAACAGTCCCTTCACGGTGGACGTAACCGGAGCCACAGTCACCTTGGTCATGGCCGGACGGGCGGATGCTCGCGTGAGGACGACCACCGGACGAGTCTTGTCCAGGCGTGCCAGGCAGAGCTCTCTCACGGGGTCAGTCCTCGACAGACAGATGACGCGCGGACCACTTCACCAACTCATCGAGGTCGTCAGCCGCACCCACATCCGCCAACACCTCAGCATCGCGCAACGCCGCCTGACGACGCATCTCCCGCTCCAGCGCAGCGATCACGAGCGCCGCCCGGCTGGGCACGCGCCCCTCGGCCACGCTGCGGTCCAGGAAGGCCACCATCTCGTCCGGGAGTCGGACCGCGATCTGGGTGCTCATGACTCCCAGCGTAGCGCTAAGCATCCCATTCTGGGATGCCGCGTCGGCGCTCACTCGGGCTCCCCCACGTCCGAGCCCAGCGTGGCCAGGTCATCCGCGAGCCACTGCGGGACCGTACCCTGCCAGACCTTCCCCAGGGACGCCCCGCTCACCCAGCGACGTCGGCCGACCGGGGACAGCTCCGCCACCGAGCGGCCGGCGACGGTCACGACCAGGCTCTCCCCCGCCTCGACACGCCGCAGCACTTCTCCAGTCTGGTTCCGGAGGACCTTCTGAGGAATCACGTCCATGACAAGAGGCTGTCACGGACCGGCCCCGGCTCGCAGAAGTTACCCACAGGCACCCGCGGAGGTGCGTGACGGCATACTCTCGGCATGCACCCCCGCAACGAAGAGGTCCGCGCCGCGCTGCTCGCGGCGGGCATCGACTCCCCGATCGTCGTCCTGGACGTGCACGCCCGCACCGCCGCCCTCGCCGCCGAGCAGCTGGGCTGCGAGGTGGCGGCGATCGCCAACAGCCTCGTGCTCCTGGCCGACGGCGAGCCGCTGCTGGTGATGTCCAGCGGCGCCGCCCGGATCGACCCCGCCGTGGTCGCCGAGGCGGTCGGCGCACAGGAGGTCACCATGGCCAAGGCGCCGGACGTGCGCGCCGCGACCGGGCAGGCGATCGGCGGGGTGGCGCCGACCGGGCACCCGACCCGGCTGCGTGCTCTCGTCGACGAGGACCTGCGCGTCCACGACACGATCTGGGCCGCCGGCGGGACGCCCGACACGGTCGTCGAGCTCACCTTCGACCAGCTCGTCTCCGTCACGGGCGGTCCCGTCGTCCGGGTCCGCTGAGGTGATCGTCCGGCCCGTGACCGAGGCCGACCTCCCGGTGCTCGAGGAGAGGTGGCCCGTGCCCGGCGGGGTCCACGCCGGGCACCTGCGCGCCCAGCAGTATGACGGAGCGACCTTCCTCGCTGCCTGGTCCGGTGAGGAGCCGGCCGGGTCGGCGATGGTCCAGTGGGGCGGGCCCGTCGGGTCCGCGGCGCGGGAGGCCTTCCCGGACGCGGTCGAGATCAATCACCTGCAGGTGCGGGAGGAGCACCGCGGCCGGGGCGTGGGCACGGCGATCATCGCAGCCGCGGAGGAGCTGTGCCGTGAGCGCGGTCGGCGGCAGGTGGCGGTCGGGGTGGGGCTGGACAACGACGGTGCGGCCCGGCTCTATGAGCGGCTGGGCTATCGGCGGACCGGGGTCGTGGACACGAGCGAGTATGACTGGGTCGACGGCGACGGCGCTGTCCATCACGAGGTGGAGCGGGACGAGCTGTTGGTCCGGGACCTCTGACTACAGCGGCGCCCTGGCGTCAGTCCACCTTGCTGGCGTAACGCTGGCGAGCTGCTTCTCCACTCGTTCCGACGACGGAACCGATCGCAGACCAGGAGAGACCGGACGTGCGCGCGGCTCGGACCGCCTCGAGCAGGTGGCGCTCAGCCTCGGACCGCTCGACGACCGCGGCTCTCAACCGGGAAACCGCCGTGACGTCCACCTCGTCGCCGGGTTCTGGTTCGTAGGACTCGAACATGGCGGCCAACTCGTCGGCATGGGCGAGGATCTCTTCGACCGTGCGTGGCATCTTCATCACCTCAGGAACTACTCGCACGCCAACATCGCGTAGACGATGACTTTGGCACTGCGTCACTCATCAATATCCAAAGTAACTTGGCGGAACTGTGCGTTCAAGAGGCTGCCCTGGTCAGGGCACGTCGATTCGCTGTAGCTGCTGCCCCGTCACCGCTGCGATGAGCGAGAAGTCCTTGTCCAGATGCAGGACCGTCCGGCCGGACAGCTCTGCCGTGGCCGCCACGAGCAAGTCCGGGATCGACGGCGCCCGGTGCTCACCCCGCTGGGCCAGCAGTCCCTGCACCTCCGCCGCTCGGCTCTCAATGGCCGGGGTGAGGTATTCCACCGGCATCGAGGCGACCGGTGGTCGCCCAAGAGCCCGAGCGTGGTCCGCCGCCGAGCGCGCCGAGTAGCCCACCTCGAGCAGGGTGACGGTCGAGATCGCCACCAGCCCGCGCGTGATCAGGTCGGCCCAGTCCTCAGCATCTGGGCTGGCCGCGAGGCGCACCAGCGCCGACTTGTCGATAAGCCAGGACGTCATGGCCAGGCGTCTCGCATGACGCTCGGGTCGTCCAGGTCCGCGACCAGATCAGCCAGGCCCGCGAGGTCCGCCGCCGTGACCGCGGATTGTGTGCGCCGAGCCTCGCGGACGAGCTGGCGTCGGAGGAACTCCGTGCGGGAGAGCCCCAACCGCTTGGCCTGCTCGTCCAGCAGCTGCAGCTCCGCAGCGGGGAAGTTGCGAATGAGAAGGTCCGGCATCGTCACCTCCCGGGTGATATCTGACGATATCTTACGCCCGGAGGCTCTGGATGGCGACTGGATGACGGGCGAAACAGGCATGCCGGAGTATGAAGCGGTCGGCACTCCACGGCGCGTGACTTATCCACAGATGGCGTCAGTGGACCGCGCCCGAACAGCGCGATGTCAGTCGCTCCTCATAGGGTCTTCGCCATGACCTTGTTCGTGCACCGCGCGGTGAGCACCAGCGTGCTCGCCGACGGCCTCGCCGAGCTCCTGTCGCGGCCCTTGGAGG
>JAAYYA010000323.1 GCA_012515595.1 Actinomycetales bacterium | reverse complement strand
CCGGACAGACGCAGGTATGCCGTGAGGTCGGGCCGGGTGCGCGGGCTCACCCCGCGCACCGCACCGGCGATGGCCTCGATGTGCGCCGGGGTGGTGCCGCAGCAGCCGCCGACGATGTTGACCATGCCCGCCCGGGCGAAGTCGCCCAGCACCCGCGCCATCTGCTCGGGGGTCTCGTCGTAGCCGCCGAAGGCGTTGGGCAGGCCCGCGTTCGGGTGCACCGACACCAGGCGCGGCGTGCTGGCACTGACCTCGCGCAGGTGCGGGCGCAGGGCCTCCGGGCCGAGCGCGCAGTTCAGCCCGACGGACAGCAGGTCGACGTGGTCGGTCTCGATGGCGGTGGAGACCACGAAGGCCTCCGGGGTCTGTCCGGACAGGGTGCGGCCCGAGGCGTCGGTGATGGTGCCGGACATCATGACCGGCACCCGGCGGCCCAGCTCCGCCCCCACGGTGTCGACGGCGCGCAGCGCCGCCTTGGCGTTGAGCGTGTCGAAGACCGTCTCGATGAGGATCAGATCGGCCCCGCCGGCCAGCAGACCCCGGGTCTGCTCGGCATACGCGTCGTGCAGCTCCTCGTAGGTGACGGCCCGGAACTCCGGGCGCTCCACATCAGGGGACAGGGAGGCGGTGCGGTTGGTCGGGCCGAGCGACCCGGCGACCCACCGGGGGCGGCCGTCCTGGGCGGTGAGCTCGTCGGCGACCTCCCGGGCCAGCGCGGCCCCGGCCCGGTTGAGCTCGGGCACCAGCGCCTGCGTCCCGTAATCCGCCTGCGCGATCGAGGTCGCGGTGAACGTGTTGGTGGTGGTGATGTCGGCGCCGGCCGCGAAGTACTGCCGGTGCACGTCCCGCACGACATCGGGGCGGGTCACCTGCAGCAGGTCGAAGTTGCCGCGGTAGCTGCGGGCCGGGTCCGCGCCCTCGAACCGGAAGTCGTCCTCGGAGAGGTCGACCTGCTGGAGCATGGAGCCCCAGGCGCCGTCCAGGACCAGGATGCGCTCGCGGGCCAGGGTGCGGAGATCCGCGCTGTTCATCGTCTACCTCTCGTGCCACGGCTGTGGACTTTCCGGCCTCGCGGCCGTGCCTGGGGACGGCACCGTCGAGGATAGTGGAGGAACCGAGCAACATTTCCCCGCGGTGCGAGCGTCATTGCGGTTGTGAGGGACAGGAGAGGTGGATGAGGCTCTTCGGCCGGTCGGCCGAGCGGCACGAGGTCGAGGCCTACGTCGAGGGCGCCATGCCCCGGCTCGTGGGTCTGGCCTACGCGATGACCGGTGCCCGGGAGGACGCCGAGGACCTCGTCCAGGACACCCTGGCGACCGTGGTCACCAAGTGGTCACGGATCTCCGGGGCGGAGAACATCGACGCCTACGTGCGGCGCACCATGGTCAACACGCTGATCTCCAAGAAGCGGCGCAAGTGGACCACGGAGGTCGTCTCGCACGAGCTGGTCACCGCGGACACGGCACGACCCGAGGGCGCCGGGGTCGCGCACCGGGTCACCGAGCGCGACGCCGTGCTGGAGCTGCTCCGGCAGCTGCCGGACCGGCAGCGGGCGGTGATGGCGCTCCGCTACTACGAGGACCTCCCGGACGCGCAGATCGCGGCCGCCCTCGACTGCTCCGAACAGGCCGTGCGCAGCGCGGCCCACAACGCGATGAAGACGCTCCGCCGGCTGCTGCCGGCCCGGGAATGGCAGGAGGTCCGGTGATGGCATCACAGGACGGTGGCAGGGGCACGGAGAGCCTGCGGTCGGTGCTGCACGGTGCCGTGGACCGCGAACAGTTCGACTACGACGCCCTCGTGGCGGGGGTGCACCAGCGCGCGGGGCGGATCCGGCGTCGGCGGGCGGTCGCCACCGGCGTGGCGGTGGCCGTGCTCGGCCCCGCGGCAGCCGCCGGCGCGGCCCTGGTGCTGCCCGACATACTCCCCGGTGGTGACTCGACCACGATCGCCCCGGCCACGCGGCCGGACGAGGCGCCGACCACCGCGCCGGCCGACGACGACGCGGTCACCGCGGACCCCACCCCACCCTGGCAGGACGGCGCCCCGCCGCTGCCGGAGGGTGGCTTCGAGGTCAACGAGGACCTGCCGAACGCCTGGGAGATCCCGGACCCCCGGCCCACCGGGGTCGCCGCGCTGGACGACCTCGGCATGCCGCAGCTGGCCGCTGCCTATCCGCGGACGGTCCCGGTCATGAACCTCATGGTCTGCGACCCCGGCCGCACGGGCGGTGCGGAGCCCGAGGCGGGACTCTCCTTCGACTACTTCACCGACGACCCCGACGACCCGGTCATCAACCTCCAGGTCACCGGGTGGGAGGACAGCGGTGCCGCCCGCGACGGGCTGCTGGACGACGACTACCTCCTGTGCACCTGGTCGCCACGACCCGGAGAGCCGCAGCCGTGGCCGGGGCACGAGGGCGACGACGACCACCTGGTGTTCGCGCCCGAGGGCTCGGACCAGGTGGCGGCCGTCGTGCGTCAGGGCGACTACCTGGTGGCGGTCACCGTGCAGGACACCGGGGCCGCGGAGGACATCGAGCTGGCCCGGGAGATCGCCGGGAAGACCGCCGACAACCTGGAGGCGCTGGACCCCGTGCACGGGCCGGACCAGGGCTGAGGCGGCGACGATGCCCACGCTGTTCGACGAACGGGCCGAGGACGACCTCGCCCGGGACGTCCGCCGGGCGGTCGCCGCCGCCGAGTTCGACTACCCCGCCCTCGTGCGGGAGGTGCACCGGCGGGCCGACCGGATCCGGCGGCGCCGGGTGATCGTCACCGGCGCCGGCGTGCTGGTCCTGGCCCCCGCGGCGCTGGGCGGGGTCTTCCTGGTGCTGCCGAGCCTGCTGCCCAGCGGGATCCCGGCGGTGGACACCCGGTTGGCGCCGGTGCCCGCCCCGTCTGCGCCCGGGCCGGCCAGCCCGTCGGCGCCGGTGCCCGCCACCCCGGAACCCGGGGATCCGCCGTGGCAGGAGGGCGTCCCGCCGCAGGCGGCGTGGTGGGACGGTCCCGAGGAGGACCTGCCGAACGCCTGGGAGATCCCCGACGCCCGGCCCACCGGGATCGAGGGGCTGGACGCCCTGGGCGCGCCGGACTACGCGGCCGACTACCCGTGGATCGTGCCCGTGGAGGGGCTGATGAGCTGTGACCCGGCCCGCACGGGCGGCGTCCAGCCGGTCGCCGGTCGGACCCACGCCTACTCCTCGGGGGGCGTCGAGGCGCTCACCATCCAGGTGACGGGCTGGGAGGACAGCGTGGCCGCCCGCGACGGGCTGGTCGCCGACGGCTACACGCTCTGCTCCTGGGACCGAGCGCCGGGCGAGCCCCTGGGCTGGGCCGGACACGAGGGCGACCCGGACCACCTGCTGTTCCTGCCGCAGGGGGCGGACCGGCCGGCCGCGGTCGTGCGGCAGGGCGACTACCTGGTGGCCGTCACCGGGGGCGACGCGAGCGAGGGGACGGTGCGCCTCGTGGCCGAGGTCGCCGAGAAGACCGCGGCCAACCTCGAGGCGCTCGACCCGCTGCACGGTCGGGACTGACGCGCTGGCCGCCCGCGCCGGCCGCCCCCGCGCGGCCGGGGCTGACAGACTCGGGGTGTGCGCCCTACCGACGTCACCGCGACCTACCGGCTGCAGCTGCACGCCGGCTTCACCTTCGACGACGCCCGCCAGGTGGTGCCCTACGTCGCCGAGCTCGGTGTCTCGCACGTCTACCT
>JAAYYA010000322.1 GCA_012515595.1 Actinomycetales bacterium | reverse complement strand
GGGCCCGTGGCGCGTCGGGCGGACCTGCGTGCGGGAGGTGCCGGTCAGTCCGATCGCGAACAGCTCGACCCCGAACAGCGTGAAACTCCAGTGCTGCTCGTAGGGCGTGCACACGTCGGTCGGCGGCAGCGGGCCGAGCTCGACGCGCACGCACGAGTCGACCGCGACCGGCTCGAGGTCGATGGCCGAGGTGGTCTTGACCGTCGAGTCCGTGGTGACCGGTGCCAGGGTGACCGTGGCCGTCGAGGTGACCGGCTTGAGGTCGACGTTCGAGTTGATGGTGGTCTCACCGGCCAGCGTGGTGGTCGTCCCGCCGTCCAGCGTGAGGTTCATGCCGTCCAGGCCGGCCAGGTGGCTGGTGACCGTCGCGCTGACAGGGTTGGCGAAGAAGACGTTGCTGTCGATCTCGTAGTCGGCCATCAGGGTCCTCCGGTCGGGGTCGGTGGGTCGGGACTCACCAGGTAGGAGTGATGGAACCCCAGTCGGGGGTCTCCCCACGGAGCCAGCCCGGCGTCATACTCCTGCAGCTCCGGCATGGAGATCCGGTGCCGGAGAGTCAGGGACGGGTAGTCGTAGACGGTGATGTGGTTCTGGCCGCGGTTGGCGGTGAACAGCAGCGTCTCGTCGGCGGAGAGCTGGCAGGCGTAGATGCCGTCCAGGAGCGACCCGCGGCTGACCCGCAGGGACTCGCCGTAGAGGTGGGAGTTGGTGAAGAAGTTGCCGCGGAGCAGGCTCTCGACGGCGGTCGCGGCGGACTCCCGGGGGCGAGCGAGGTTCTCCAGCGCCCCGGGGTGCTCGTCGATGATCCGGTGGCGGGTCATGGTGTCCAGGTCCACCAGCACGACGGTGTGCGAGCCGCCGGTGCAGAAGATGAGTTCGCCGGCCGAGATCGTCACGTCCGAGTTGATGTGCGCCGGGACGTCCCGGTCGGCGACCCAGTGCCGCAGCACCCGCCCCTCCTCGGCGTCGATCTCGAAGGCGTACTGGCGCAGCCAGGCCATGCCCCAGTGCTGCCAGTCGCGGCCGTCGGCGGGGTGGACCCGGAAGGAGACCGCGTAGAAGAGGTCCAGGACCGGGTGGCAGACCAGGTGCCAGCACGTGGCCGGCACCTCAATGCGTCGCGACGTCCCGGTGACGGTGTCGAAGATGCCGATCTCGCGGGCCTCCCCGAGGGTCGGATGGTCCATGCCCCCGAACACCACGTAGCGGCCGGACGCGGTGCGCTTCATCGCGTGCGGGACCTTCAGCCCGTGGGGCCCGAGCTTCTCCGGCTTGGTCAGCCGGTTGGTGTCGAACCTGAAGAGGTTCTCCCCCAGGCAGGTGATGAAGTCGGTCCCGTCGAGCCAGACCAGGTGGGTGCTGCCCTTGATGGAGGTGTCGGGCACCTCGAAACGCAGGGTGGACACGCGGTCGACCTCGTCGAGCGTGGCCGGGTCGTAGAAGAGGAGGTGCTGGCCGGTGGTGCCGAGGAAGCCGAGCTGGCGCCGGGGGTCCACGTTCGGCGCGTGCCCCCCGGAGGCACCGCCGAAGTACTGGATCTTGTAGGCGTGGTCCCCGGTGGCCGGGTCGTAGCGCAGCAGGCACACGCCGGCCCGTCCCTCAAGTCCGTTCAGGCCGTTGCCGTCGAGGGCCACGTGGAAGGCGTACGGGTAGGTACGCACGGATCCTCTCCCGCCTCGCCGGGTCGCCTCCGCGCGCCCCGGGCTGCTGCAGGAGACACGGTACTCGCGTGGACGGTCCGGGTACAGGGCACGGCGGGACCGCGGCCCGGGGCGGAGCGGCGAGCTACTCCGACATGCCCTCGACCAGCGGCGTGAGCGAATACCTGACCTGGTCACCGTCCACCTCGGTGGCCTCGATCTTGAACCGGTCGATGGACTGGGCCGCCCCGGTGATGACCACCTCGCAGACCACCGTGGCCCCGACCTCGGGAGGCAGTCCGCCGGGGCAGTCGACGGACTCCAGCTCGAAGCCCTGGAGCTCGGCCTGCTCGGCGATGCTGCCCTCGAGGTCTCCCGCCGAGACCTCACGGCTGCACCCGGTGGTCAGCAGCACTGCACCCAGTGCCACCACGGTCAGTGATCTGCCGGTCACGCCCCTGGCAGGCATCCCCACGCTCATGGGGTGACGATAGCGAAGGACGGCCGTCGCTCAGAAGCCGAGGCGCTGCAGCTGCTTGGGGTCCCGCTGCCAGTCCTTGGCGACCTTGACGTGCAGGTCCAGGAAGACCTTGTGGCCGATGATCTGCTCGATCCCGGCCCGGGCCTGCGCACCCACCTGCCGCAGCCGCGAGCCGCCCTTGCCGATGATGATCGCCTTCTGGCTGGGCCGCTCGACGAAGATGTTGACGCGCACGTCGGTCAGCGGCCGGTCCACCGGCCGCTCCTCGCGGGGCAGGATCTCCTCGACCACGACGGCGAGGGAGTGCGGGAGCTCGTCGCGCACGCCCTCCAGCGCCGCCTCCCGCACCAGCTCGGCGATCATCACGACCGTCGGCTCGTCGGTCAGCACGTCATCGGGGTAGAGCTTGGGCGAGGCCGGCAGGTAGGACGCCAGCACCTCGGCGACCTCCTCGACCTGATCGCCCTTCACGGCCGAGCACGGCACGATCGCGTCCCACGTGCCGAGCTGGTCGATCGCGATGAGGTGCTCCGCGAGCCGCTGCCGGTCCACCGCGTCCGACTTGGTGGCCAGCGCGACGACCGGCACCCGGCGGGCACGCTGCAGGTCCGCCAGGTCGCTGGCGATGAAGGCGTCGCCTGGCCCCGGCCGCTGGTCGGCGGGCAGGCAGAAGCCGATCACGTCGACGTCCAGCAGGGTCTCCCGGACCAGGTCGTTGAGCCGCTGGCCGAGCAGGGTCCGGGGCCGGTGCAAGCCGGGGGTGTCCACCAGGATCAGCTGGTAGTCGTCGGTGGTCCGGATGCCCCGGATCGCGTGCCGGGTGGTCTGCGGCTTGCTGGAGGTGATCGCGACCTTGGACCCCACCAGGGCGTTGGTCAGGGTCGACTTGCCGGCGTTGGGGCGGCCGACGATGCAGGCAAACCCCGCGCGGTATGCCGTGGGGCCAGCCGGCTGGGTCACCCCGCCGCCGCGGAGGGCCTGGTCATGACCGGGCTGGTCACGACCGGGCTGGTCCGGGCTGGCCTGGTCCGGGCCGGGCCGGTCGTTGCCGGGCTGGGCGTCGCTCACTGGGCCTCCTCCGGCTCCTGCGCGGTGTGCGGCGAGGAGGTCTCCTCGCCCTCGTCCTGCTCGTCCTCCACCGGGTTGACCAGCACCGTGGCGACCCGGCGACGCCGACCGGCCATCCGCTCGGCGGTCAGCCGTAGCCCGGCCACCTCGGCCGAGGACCCGACGATCGGGACCATCCCGAGGGTGGCGGCCAGCAGGCCCCCGACGGAGTCGACGTCCTCGGTCTCGATCTCGGTGCCGAACATCTCGGCCAGGTCGTCCACCGGCATGGTGGCCGGCACCCGGACCGTGCCGTCCTCGAGCGTCTCGATCTCGACGACGTCGCGGTCGTACTCGTCGGTGATCTCGCCGACGATCTCCTCCACGATGTCCTCGATGGTGATCAGCCCGGCGGTGCCGCCGTACTCGTCGATCACGATCGCGATGTGGTTGCGGTCGCGCTGCATCTCGCGCAGCAGCCCGTCGACCGACTTGGACTCCGGGATCCGCTGCACCGGGCGCATCAGCTCGGTGACCGGCACCTGGCTGTTGTCCGCGTTGGCGTTGACGGCGCGTGCCACGTCCTTGAAGTAGAGGATGCCCAGGACGTCGTCGGTGCCCTCCCCGATCACCGGCACGCGGCTGAAGCCCGAGCGCAGGAAGAGCGACATCGCCTGGCGGAGCACCTTGTCCTGCCGCACGGAGACCATGTCCGGCCGCGGCACCATCACCTCGCGGGCGACGGTGTCGCCCAGCTCGAAGATGGAGTGGATCATCTCGCGCTCGTCGGCCTCGATGACCGCGCTCTCCCCCGCCAGGTCCAGCAGGTCGCGCAGCTCGGCCTCGCTCGCGAACGGCCCCTCGGCATACCCCCGTCCGGGCGTCACCGCGTTGCCGAACATCACGAGCAGCTGGGCCAGCGGGCCGAGGATGATGCGCAGCACCCGGATGAACGGGGCGGCCATGAGCGCCACCTTCTCCGCGTGCTGCCGGCCGAGGGTCCTCGGGGACACCCCGACCACGACGAAGGTGATGACGGTCATGATGCCGACGGCGATGAGCGCGGTGCGCCAGTGGCTGTCGGTCTGGGTGTCCACGGCGACGGTGACCACGACGGCGGCCACCGCCTCGGCGAGCGCCTTGGTGAAGGCGGCGACGGCCAGGTAGGGCGCCGGGCCCTTGACGATCCGCGCCAGCGCGTCGGAGCCGCGCTGCCCCTCCTCCTGCAGCTGCTCGGCGCGGTGCCGGGAGACCCGGAGCAGCGCGGTCTCGCTGGCCGACAGGAGGAAGGCCACGAGGGTCGCCGCGATGGCGACGATGATCAGGGTGGTCACAGTGTCCTCGGGCTCAGTGTTCGGTCCGCGCGTCCGGCGCCGCGGTGGTGGTGCGGCCCCGCTGGGCCAGGTAGGTCAGCAGCAGCGTCCGCTGCAGGTCGAACATCTCCCGCTCCTCGGCGGGCTCGGCGTGGTCGAAGCCGAGCAGGTGCAGGATGCCGTGGGTGGTCAGCAGCAGCATCTCGTCCTCGACGCTGTGACCCGCGGTGGTGGCCTGCTTGCGCGCGACCGACGGGCACAGCACGACGTCGCCGAGCACCCCCTCGGGCGTCTCGGAGTCCGACCCGGGCCGCAGCTCGTCCATCGGGAAGCTCATCACGTCCGTCGGCCCGGGCAGGTCCATCCACTGCACGTGCAGCGCGGCCATCGCCTCCTCGTCCACGAGCGTGATCGCCAGCTCGGTGCGCGGGTGCACCCGCATCTGGTCGAGCACGTGCCGGGCCAGGTCGTGCAGCTCCTGCTCGGGAACCGGCGAGGGCACCTCCCCGGACTCGTTGAGGACCTCGATGCTCACTGGTCACCAGCCTGCGTATGCCGTGTGGTCCCCTCGTCCGCGCCGTCCCGTGCTCGTCCGCCGAGCCGGTCATGGGGCGTGCTCCGGTCCCGGGAGGAGGGACGGTCGCGCCGCCGCGACTCGTCGTGCTTGCCGTAGGCCTCGACGATCGAGCTGACCAGCCGGTGCCGCACGACGTCGGCCGAGGTCAGCGTCGCGAAGTAGATGTCCTCGACGTCGGCCAGGATGTC
>JAAYYA010000044.1 GCA_012515595.1 Actinomycetales bacterium | reverse complement strand
TCGCGGGCATCGGTGACCTGTCCGGCAAGCGGGTGGCGGTCCAGCAGGGCACCACCGGTGAGAGCTACGCGACCGAGAACGCCGAGGGCGCCGAGCTGGTCAGCTTCCCCAGCGACGCCGAGATGTACCAGGCGATCCTCGCCAGCCAGGTGGACGCCGTGCTCCAGGATCTGCCCGCCAACGTCCCGCACACCGCCGACGGGAAGTTCACCATCGTCGAGGAGTACGACACCGACGAGACCTACGGTCTGGCCATCAAGAAGGGCAACACCGCCCTGGTCGACGCTGTCAACGAGCAGCTGACCGAGATGCGCGACAGCGGCCAGTACGACGAGTTCTACAACCAGTACTTCTCCGAGGACGCCGCCGGCGACGAGGCGGAGAGCACCGGCCGCTGAGGCGCCGGCGCACGAGGACGAAGGTGACCCCCATGACCCGGAGCGCACGCACCCGCCTGATGACACTGTCGTTGTATGCGGTGTTCCTGGCCCTGGTGGTCATCTTCGTCCTGCTCGCCAACTGGGAGGCGATCAAGGACAACTTCTTCCTGACCGAGGGCTTCACCGGCAACTGGCAGGACATGGTCTTCACCGGGGCCAAGAACACCATCCTCTACACCATCATCTCGTTCATCGGCGGCTTCGTGCTGGCGGTGATCCTGGTGCTGATGAAGCTGGCCCCCATCGCCCCGTTCCGCTGGCTGGCCACCGCCTACATCGAGCTCTTCCGCGGCCTGCCGGCCCTGGTCGTCATCCTGTTCATGGGCTTCGGCGTGCCGATCGCCTTCGGCTGGCGGCCACCGGGCGGCACCGTCGGCGCCGGTCTGGTGGCTCTCATGCTGGTGGCCGGCGCCTACATGGCCGAGACCCTGCGCGCCGGCATCGAGGCCGTGCCCAAGGGGCAGACCGAGGCGGCGCGATCGCTCGGGATGAACGCCCCCTGGACGATGGCCTCGATCGTCATGCCGCAGGCGCTGCGCATCGTGATCCCCCCGCTGACCAACGAGCTGGTCATCCTCCTGAAGGACACCTCCCTGCTGTTCGTCATCGGTCTGGCCGCCAGCCAGAAGGAGCTGACCACGCTCGCCCGAGACTTCATGAGCAGCGGTCCCTCCGCGGGCACCGCCACCTCGCTCACCTTCGCGGCGCTGCTCTACCTGGCCATCACCCTCCCGCTGACCAGGCTGGTGGCCTGGATGGAGAGCAAGCAGAAGAGGAGCCGATGATGAGCGAGATGCACCCGAGTCTGGATCTGGACGAGAGCGCCCCCGCCATCCAGGTGCGCGACCTGCACAAGAGCTACGGCGACAACGAGGTGCTCACCGGCATCGACTTCCACGTCGACAAGGGTCAGGTGGTCTGCGTCATCGGCCCGTCGGGCTCGGGCAAGTCCACGCTGCTGCGGTGCGTCAACCGCCTCGAGGAGCCGACCTCCGGGCAGATCCTCGTCGAGGGCATCGACATCACCGACCCCGACACCGAGCTGGACCAGGTCCGGACCCGGATCGGCATGGTCTTCCAGCAGTTCAACCTCTTCCCCCACATGACGGTGCTGCGCAACCTCACGATCGCCCAGCAGCGGGCCAAGGGACGCGGCCGCAAGGAGGCCGAGCAGATCGCCCGCGAGAACCTCCTGAAGGTCGGCCTGGCCGACAAGGAGGCGGCCTACCCTGCCCACCTGTCCGGTGGGCAGCAGCAGCGGGTGGCGATCGCCCGGGCACTCTCGATGAACCCCGACATGATGTTGTTCGACGAGCCGACCTCAGCCCTGGACCCCGAGCTCGTCGGCGACGTCCTCGATGTCATGAAGAAGCTCGCCCACGAGGGCATGACGATGATGGTCGTGACCCACGAGATGGGCTTTGCCCGGGAGGTCGGCGACAAGCTGGTCTTCATGGACGGCGGCGTCATCGTCGAGGAGGGTGACCCGGTCGAGGTGCTCACCAACCCGCAGCACAAGCGGACCCAGACGTTCCTGTCCAAGGTCCTCTGAGCGCGCCCTCCGGCCAATTCACCTGCGCCCAGCGTCCGGGCGCAGCAGGATGTGACCCATGACCACGTGGGTGCTGCATGTCGACATGGACCAGTTCCTGGCGGCGGTCGAGCTCCTGAGGCGGCCGGAGCTCGTCGGCCTCCCGGTGGTCGTCGGCGGGCGCGGCGACCCCACGGAGCGTGCGGTGGTGTCCACCGCCACCTACGAGGCCCGGGAGTTCGGGATCCGCGCCGGCATGCCGCTGCGGACCGCCCTGAAGCGCTGCCCGGACGCAGTCTTCCTGCCGGTGGACTTCCCCGTCTACGAAGCCGCCTCGGAGCAGGTGATGCAGACCCTGCGGGAGTTCCCCGGTGCCGTGGTGGAGGTGCTCGGCTGGGACGAGGCATTCGTCGGTCTCGAGACCGAGGACCCGGAGGCGGCCGCCCGCGACATCCAGGCGAGGGTCCTCGCGGCGACGCAGCTGCACTGCTCCGTCGGCATCGGGGACACGAAGGTCCGGGCCAAAACCGCGACGGAGTTCGGGAAACCGCAGGGCATCTACCGGCTGACCCGCGACACCTGGTTGCCGGTGATGGGCGAGCGTCCGACCCGGGCGCTCTGGGGCGTCGGGAGCCGGATCTCGGCGCGGCTCGCCGAGCTGGGCATCGACACCGTGCAGCAGCTCGCCGCCGCCGACGAGGACGACCTGGCGACCGCCTTCGGCCCGGCGACCGGGCCCCATCTGCGTCGGCTGGGGGCCGGCGCCGGCAGCAACCGCGTCGACGACACGCCCTGGGTGGCGCGGGCGCACGGCCACGAGACGACCTTCCAGCAGGACCTCACCGAGGCGGCGCAGGTCGAGGCGGCCCTGCGTGAGTTGGCCAACCAGGTGGTGGAGGACCTGCGGGCGGAGGGCCGTGCCTGCGCCCGGGTGCACCTCAAGGTGCGCTTCGCCCCCTTCTTCACGGTGACCCGGGTGCGCAAGCTACCCAAGCCCACCCTCGACCCTGCGGTGATCGCCGACACCGCGCTCCTGCTGCTGCGCAGACTGGAGGACGACCGCCCGATCCGGCTCCTCGGCATACGGGGGGAGATGGTCCCGCCCGAGGGCGGCTACGACCCGCCCCGCACGCACGGCCGCCGGGGAAACCCCTGACGAGCAGCGGTTGGCCTGGGCCGCGACCGCCCTCGATGACCAGGGCCGCCCGGGCCGACGTACCATAGGCTCGCCGATCTGAGGCCCTCTACCCGGCCGGTCGCACCCCTCTGCGGGCAACGCCGCCCGCCCGCTCCCCCGACCAGGAGCGTGGCCGACGACGCCCTGAGCCAGGAGACGACCGCACGTGAGCACCACCGCCCCCGCCCCCGCTGCGCCCAGGCGCTGGCCCTTCCACCGCGCCTGGGCCGTCGCCGGGGTGACGCTGCTCGCCCTCGTGGCCGCCGCGGCGTTCCGGTCGAGCACCGGGGCGCTGTTCGAGCCGCTGGAGACCGAGTTCGGGTGGAGCCGCACCGACCTGTCGACCGCGGTGACGATCAACCTCATCGTCTACGGACTGGTGGCTCCCTTCGCTGCCGTCCTGATGGACCGGCTCCCGGTGCGCGTCGTCGCGATCGGCGCCCTCGCGCTGGTCGCGGCCGGCGCGGGACTCGCGGTGTTCATGACCTCTGTCTGGCAGCTCTTCCTGCTGTGGGGTCTGCTGGTCGGCACCGGCACCGGTGCCATGGCGCTGGTCTTCGGGGCGGTGGTGGCCAACCGGTGGTTCACCACGAACCGCGGACTGGTGATGGGCATCTTCTCGGCTGCCAACGCCTGCGGCCAGCTCGCCTTCCTGCCCCTGGTGGTCATCCTGATCGACCGCTACGGCTGGCGGGTGGCCGCCCTCGTCGTGGCGGGCTTCGCCCTGCTGATCATCCCGCTCCTGCTGTGGCCGTTCGCCTCCCGCCCCACGGACGTGGGCTGGCTGCCGTACGGGCAGCGCACCGACGAGCCGCCCCCGGCGGCGCCGACCGGACCCAGGCGCGGTCTGGCGCACGAGACCGTCGCCGTTCTGCGGGAGTCGCTGCGCCACCGCGCCTTCTGGATCCTGCTCTTCACCTTCTGGGTGTGCGGCTGGACGACCAACGGCCTGATCCAGACCCACTTCATCCCGGCCGCCCACGACCACGGCATGCCCGCCACGACCGCATCGGGACTGCTGGCGCTGATCGGTGTCTTCGACGTGATCGGGGTGATCCTGTCCGGCTGGCTCACCGACCGGGTGCGTCCCTGGATCCTGCTGGTCATCTACTACACCTTCCGCGGACTCTCCCTGCTCTTCGTCCACGGGCTGCTCGGCCCGGAGGTGGCCGCGCCGATGTGGGTGTTCATCATCTTCTACGGGCTGGACTGGGTCGCGACCGTGCCGCCGACGGTGGCCTTGTGCCGCGAGTACTTCGGGGTAGCCCGCTCCTCGGTGGTCTTCGGCTGGGTCTTCGCCTCGCACATGGTCGGGGCCGGCGCCGGAGCCCTCGTGGCAGGTGTGGCGCGGGATGTCTCCGGCAGCTATCTCATCGCGTGGGTCACCGCGGCCTTCATGTGCTTCGCCGCCGCGGCCAGCCTCTTCTTCCTGCCGAACCTGCGGGCCGCGGTGGACGTCGCCGACCACCTGCCGGCTTCCGACGACGAGGTCGTCCCGCGGCCGTGACCTGGGGCCCGACCGCGTGATCCCAGAACGGCCGCCGCCCGTGGCCTACTCGGTCAGCCCGAGCTGGCGGCTGGAGACCTCCCGCATCTCGACCTTGCGGACCTTGCCGGTGACGGTGATCGGGAAGTCCTCGACGATCATGACGTAGCGCGGGATCTTGTAGTGCGCGAGTTTGCCGGTCGCGAACTCACGGACCAACTCGGCGTTCAGCGGTGTCGCGCCCTGCTTCATCTGGATCCAGGCGCAGAGCTCCTCGCCGTACTTCTGGTCCGGCACGCCCACCACCTGGACGTCCTGCACGTCAGGGTGGGTGTAGAGGAACTCCTCGATCTCGCGGGGGTAGACGTTCTCCCCGCCGCGGATCACCATGTCCTTGCTCCGCCCGACGATGGTGCAGTAGCCGTCCTCGCGCATGACCGCCAGGTCGCCGGTGTGCATCCAGCCCTCCGGGTCCAGCACCTCGGCGGTCTTCTCCGGCTCCTGCCAGTAGCCGAGCATCACCGAGTAGCCCCGGGTGCACAGCTCGCCGGTCTCCCCCCTGGGCACGATCTCGCCGGAGACCGGGTCGACGATCTTGATCTCCAGGTTCGGGTGGACCCGCCCGATGGTCTCGGTGCGCCGCTCGAGGTCGTCGTCCGAGCGGGTCTGCGTGCTCACCGGCGAGGTCTCGGTCATGCCGTAGGCGATCGAGACCTCGGACATGTTCATCAGGTCGACGCACTTCTTCATCACCTCGACCGGGCACGGCGAGCCGGCCATGATCCCGGTGCGCAGCGTGGACAGGTCATGCTCGGCGAAGGTCGGGTGGTTCTGCATGGCGATGAACATCGTCGGCACCCCGTAGAGGCCGGTGCAGCGCTCCTGCGTCACGGTGCGCATGGCGGTCTCAGCCTCGAAACCCGGCCCGGGGATGATCATGGTCGCCCCGTGGGTGGTGCAGCCGATGTTCGCCATCACCATGCCGAAGCAGTGGTAGAAGGGCACCGGGATGCACAGCCGGTCCTCCTCCGTGAAGTTGATCAGCTCGGTCACCGCGAAGCCGTTGTTCAGGATGTTGCGGTGGCTGAGCGTGGCCCCCTTGGGCCGCCCCGTCGTGCCGGAGGTGTACTGGATGTTGATCGCGTCGGTCGCCGCGAGCGTGGCCATCCGCGACGCGACCGCGTCCTGCGGCAACTCCTCCCCCTCGGCGACCAGGGCCGCCCAGTCATCGGTGTCGATGTAGACGACCCGCTCCAGGGCGGGGCACTCGTCCCGGGTCTCCTCGAGCATCCCCCGGTAGTCGCTGGTCTTGAAGCTGCTGGCGGACAGCATGAGCCGCAGCCCGCTCTGGTTGACCGCGTAGGTCAGCTCGTGGACCCGGTACGAGGGGTTGATGTTGACCAGGATCGCCCCGATCTTGGCCGTGGCGTACTGCGTCAGCGTCCACTCCGCGCAGTTCGGGGCCCAGATGCCCACCCGGTCCCCCGCCTCGATGCCGGCTCCCATGAGCCCGCGGGCGAGGGCGTTGACGTCGGCATCCAGCTCGGCCCAGGTCCACCTGCGCCCGGACGCGACCTCGACCAGGGCCTCCCGGTCGGCATATGCCGCCACGGTTCGCTCGAAGTTGACCCCGATGGTCTCCTCCAGCAGCGGCCGCTCCTCACCCTTGGCGTAGGACTCCATTTCCGGCTCCTCCCGGGTCGTCATCGGTGCATCGTCAGTATGCCGTGCCACCCGACGTGATGCCCCCACACCCGACCGAGCGCGCCGCGTTGCGCTCTCACACCCCACCGGGCGCGCCGCGTTGCGGCCTCACCGGGCACCGGGCGCGTCGGGTTGCGACCACAGACGCCACCGGGCGCGCGGCGTGGCGCTAGCGCTCCGTCGTGCAGACGCAGGCCCGGTTGCCCTCGGCGTCGGCCAGCACGGTGAAGGCCGGAGCAGCCTCGTCGTCGACGAGGGTCCCGCCCGCGGCCAGGGCAGCAGTGATCCGCTCCTGCGCCAGCTCTGCCGGCACCCACACGTCGAGGTGGAAGCGTTGGCGCGGGGTCTCGTGGGCCTCGGTGTCCTGGAACCAGAGCAGCGGCACCCGGGCGTCGCCGACGACGTCCCCGCCCTGCAAGGCCTCGGTGTCACCGCGCAGGAGGGCTGCCCAGAACGGACCGACGCCGGGGATGTCGGCCGTGTCGAGGGCCAGCTCCACCTGCACCAGCGCCTCCGGGTGTGCCGAGATGCCCTGCTCGGCGGCGATGGCGCTGATGCGCCGGGCCAGATCGACGTCCCGCTGGGTGAGGCCGCCGACGTCGTGGCTGATCAGCATGATGTCCACGTGCGGATAGGTGAGCGTCACGTCGGGGTGGTGCCCGGCCTCCTCGGCCGCGGCGCCGACCGCGTTGACGAACCGCAGCCCGGCCGCGAAGTCGCCGGTGCCGAAGCGCGCGTGCAGTCCCTGCGCCAGGTCACGCCAGTCGGTCAGACCGGCGTCGAGGACGTCCGTGTGCGAGAAGTTGTCCATCGCCCTACCGTCTCACCGCTGCCTGGCTCCGTCATCCGCTCAGGCGACGGCCGGAGGAGAAGGGCGCGCACACGGCATACCCTGCGGTTCGGCATCCCGGCGATCAGCGGAGGAAGAGTGCCCGCAACCGGATCGTGGTGAACCACACGCCGAAGACGGTCATCGCCACGAAGTAGAGGGCGTGCCCGACGGTGGCCGCGGACAGGAAGCCGACCGCCAGGTGCCGCATCAGCTCGACCCCGTGCCACAGCGGCATCGCCTTGATGAACCACTGGATGGCCTCGGGGAAGACCTCGATCGGGTAGAGCGTGGCCGAGAACAGGAACATCGGGAGCATGACGAAGTTGATGACGTCCATCTGCTGGAAGGACTTCAGGTAGGAGGTGACCGCCATCCCGACGCTGGCGAAGCCGACCGCGATGAGCAGGGCGACCGGGATCATCAGGATGGCCCAGGGCGAGGTGACCAGGCCCATCACGAGCATGACGACCATGAAGCCGCAGGCGTAGAGGAAGCCGCGGAAGAGCGCCATGAAGATCTCGCCGATCGCCACGTCCATCGGCCCCAGCGACGTCTGCAGCATCGCCTGGTAGACGCGGGCGAACCGCAGCTTGAAGAAGACGTTCCAGGTGGAGTCGTAGATCGCGCCGTTCATGGCCGAGGTCGCCAGCAGGGCGGGCGCGATGTAGGCGGTGTAGGCGATCTGGGTTCCGCCGGGGCCGGACACCTCACCGACGAGCGTGCCGAGGCCGAGGCCCATCGCCAGCAGGTAGAGCACGGGCTCGAAGAACCCGGAGACTAGGACCGCCCAGTTCTGGCGCGCGATCACCTTGAAGCCGCGCTCGATGACCGAGCGGGCGTTGCGGCCGTAGAGGGCTGCGAGGGGCCGGTCCCCGCTCTGTAGGCGGAGGTTGGGCTGCTCGGTCGCGGGCAGCCGGTCCTGGCTGGGGGCGCTCATCAGGACCCCATCCGCCGGGTGTAGCTGCGCCGGGCCAGCAGCACCCCGGCCACGGTGAGCGCCACGAGGAAGATGACGTGGACGACCGTGAGCCAGATCGGCTCGACCGCGCCGTAGGTCACCTGCCGGGCCAGCTGCGTGCCGTGCCACACCGGGGAGATCCAGCCGATCCAGTGCAGGTAGACGGGCATCGCCGTCAGCGGGAAGAAGGTCCCGGCGAAGAGGAACATCGGCATGATGACGAACCGCTGGACGAAGGCGAACTGGTAGCCCTCGTCCTGCAGCGTCGAGGCGTAGGCCTGCAGCAGCGCACCGAAGGCGGCGGCCGACAGCACGCCGATCGGGATGACCAGGGCGGAGACGAGCACACCGCGCGGCACGGCGTCGAAGGCGACCATGATCGCCCAGAAGATCGCCGCCTGCACCGTGAACCGGATCATCACCCCGAGGAAGTGCCCGGTGGCGATCTGCGCCGGGGTGACCGGGGTGGCGTGCGGGCCGTAGTAGAGGCGGTCCCACTTGAAGCCGGCCATCACCGGGTAGGTGAGCTCGCCGCCGGTCGACATGACGACGGTGGAGATCAGCAGGGCGGGCGCCACGAAGACGAGGTAGGGGACGCCGTCGACGGTCCCGACCCCGTTGTCCACCAGGGTGCCCAGCCCGACGCCGAGCGCGATCAGATAGAGCAGGGGCTCCCCGACCATGTAGATGAGGATGGACTGGAACCACGCCTTGGCGGTGCGCAGCCAGTACTCCACGTAGTACCACCAGCCCCAGCGGCGGGCACGGGCGGCCATCACCTCGGGCGCCGGCACCCGGCCCGAGGCGGCCAGCCGCTGCAGGTCCTGCACGGAGTCGGCCACCACGGGGTCGGTCAACGAGGAGTCAGTCAACGAGGGTCCGTCCCGTCAGGCGCAGGAAGACGTCCTCGAGCGACGAGCGACGCACCAGCGAGGTGATCGGGTTGAGCCCGCGGGCGGTGATCTCCTCCAGCGCCCCCTCGCCGTCGTCGGTGTAGACCAGGATCCGGTCGGGCAGGACCTCCAGGCGGGTGGCGACGTCCTCGAGCTGGTCAACCACCGCGGCGTTGCGCTGCGCCCCGAAGCGCACCTCCACCACCTCCCGGGTCGAGTGCTCGCGGATCAGCGACCGGGGGCTGCCCTCCGCCATGATCCGGCCGTGGTCGATGACGATGAGCCGGTCGCAGAGCTGCTCGGCCTCGTCCATGAAGTGGGTGGTCACCAC
>JAAYYA010000321.1 GCA_012515595.1 Actinomycetales bacterium | reverse complement strand
TTGCCGCCTCGGCCCTCATCCTCGCCGCCTGCGGCAGCAGCGGCGAGGGAGGCACCGACGCCGGTGACGGACAGACCGCCGCCGGCGACTCGGCATACGGCCTGGCGAAGGACGGCGTCCTGGTGGTCGGCACCGAGGGCACCTACCGCCCCTTCAGCTACCACGAGGGCGGCAGCGGCGAGCTGGTCGGCTACGACATCGAGGTGGTCGAGGCCGTCGCGGAGAAGCTGGACCTGGATATCGAGTACCAGGAGACCCAGTGGGACGCGATCTTCGCCGGGCTCGAGGCCGGGCGCTTCGACGTCATCGCCAACCAGGTCTCGATCAACCCCGAGCGCGAGGAGCAGTACCTGTTCAGCGAGCCCTACACCGTCTCCCCCGGCGTGATCGTCGTCGCGAACGACACCACCGACATCACCGGCCTGGCCGACCTCGAGGGCAAGACCACCGCGCAGTCGCTGACCAGCAACTGGGGCACGATCGCCACGGGCGCCGGCGCGAATGTCGAGGCCGTCGAGGGCTGGGCACAGTCCGTGGCGCTGCTGGAGCAGGGCCGGGTCGACGCGACCGTCAACGACAAGCTGACCTTCCTGGACTACACGACGGTCAACCCCGACAGCCCGGTCAAGATCGCCGCGGAGCTGGACGAGGCCTCGCTTAACGCCTTCGCGTTCGGCAAGGACAAGACCGAGCTGGTCGCCGCCTTCGACGAGGCGCTGGCCGAGCTCGAGGCCGACGGCACGCTCGCGGAGCTGGGCGAGAAGTACTTCGGCGCCGACGTCTCCAACTGACCCGCTGACCCGTGAACGAGAGCTGGCAACTCTTCCTCGACTCGCTGTGGCCCATCGTCCGCGGCGGGCTGACCGGCACGATCCCGCTGGCGCTGTCCTCCTTCGCCATCGGACTGGTGCTGGCTCTCGTCGTGGCACTGATGCGGCTGTCGTCCAACCGGTTCGTGTCGTGGATCGCCAAGGCCTACATCTCGGCGATCCGCGGCACGCCCCTGCTGGTCCAGCTCTTCGTCATCTTCTACGGCCTGCCCTCGCTCGGGGTGCTGATCGACCCGTGGCCCAGCGCGATCGTGGCCTTCTCGCTCAACGTGGGCGGCTACGCGGCCGAGGTCATCCGAGCGGCGATCCTCTCGGTGCCCAAGGGCCAGTGGGAGGCCGGCTACACGATCGGTATGTCGCACGGCCAGTCGCTCCGCCGCCTGATCCTCCCGCAGGCGGCCAGGGTGTCGGTGCCGCCGTTGTCGAACACGTTCATCTCGCTGGTCAAGGACACCTCGCTGGCGTCGATGATCCTGGTGACCGAGCTGTTCCGGGAGGCGCAGAAGATCGCGGCGTTCACCCAGGAGTTCATGCTGCTCTACATCCAGGCCGCGCTGGTCTACTGGGTGTTCTGCCTGGTGCTCTCGATGGGCCAGAGCGCCCTGGAGACGAGATTGGACAAGTATGTCGCGCACTGACCCGAGCAGTCCCGTCCCCTCCGCCGGTGGTCCGGTGGGCGGCGCCTCCGGTGCCGCGGGTGAGGTCCTGCTGCAGGCCAGCGGCCTGAGCAAGAGCTTCGGCGACCTGCAGGTGCTGCGCTCGATCGACCTGACCGTGCGCAAGGGCGAGGTGGTCGTGCTGATCGGTCCCAGCGGCTCGGGCAAGACCACCGTGCTCCGCTCGCTCAACGGGCTGGAGGTCCCGGACGGCGGCCGGATCGAGTTCGCCGGCGGTCCGGACATCGACTTCTCGACGCCCCTGCGCAAGCGCGACCGGTTCGCGCTGCGCGACCGCTCGGCCATGGTCTTCCAGCAGCACAACCTGTTCCCCCACAAGACCGTGCTGGAGAACGTCATCGAGGGCCCCGTCCAGGTGCAGAAGGTGCGCAGGGACCAGGCGGTCGCCGAGGCCGAGGCGCTGCTGGACCGCGTGGGGCTGCTGGAGAAGCGCGACGTCTATCCGCACCAGCTCTCCGGCGGCCAGCAGCAGCGGGTCGGCATCGTCCGCGCCCTGGCGCTCGCGCCCAGCCTGCTGCTCTTCGACGAGCCGACCTCGGCACTCGACCCGGAGCTGGTGGGCGACGTGCTCACCGTCATCAAGGAGCTGGCCGACGAGGGCTGGACTATGGTCGTGGTCACCCACGAGCTGAGCTTCGCCCAGGCGGCGGCCGACGAGGTGCTGTTCATGGACGGCGGCGTGATCGTGGAGCGCTCCGGTCCCCGCGAGATGTTCACCAACCCCCGGCACGAGCGGACCCGCCAGTTCCTGGACCGGATCCTCAACCCGCTGCACGAGGACGAGGCGTAGGCCTCCCGTCGACGTCAGCCCGTGGCTCGGGTGGGCCGGTACTGCTGGAGGACCACCCCCGAGCGGAACTCACGCCGGTCGACGAGCTCGAGCTGGACCCGCTCGCGAAGACCCTCGAGCAGCCTGGGGCCGTGCCCGGCGAGGACCGGGTGCACGAGGAAGACGTACTCGTCGATCAGACCCAGGTCCGCCAGCGTCGCGGGAAGCTGCACGCCTCCGACGTTCA
>JAAYYA010000320.1 GCA_012515595.1 Actinomycetales bacterium | reverse complement strand
TGCGGGGACAGCCGCTCGCCGCTGTTCTCGACCGTGAGTATGCCGTGCCCCTCCCCGCTGGTGGTGCTCACCTGGACGGTCCCGTGCTCCGGCAGGTTGTGCACGATCGCGTTGTGCAGGAGGTTGGTGGTCAGCTGCAGCAGGAGGGCGGGGGAGCCGTGCGCGGGAGCGCTGTCCGCGGAGGTCTCCAGGGTGATGCCACGGCTCTCCGCGAGAGGCAGGAGCGACTCGACGGCCTCCTCGGCGATGAGGGACAGGTCGACGGGCTCCCGGGTGAACGAGCGCTGATCGGCACGGCTGAGCACCAGCAGGGCCTCGGTCAGGTCGATGGCACGGGTGTTCACGGCCCGCAGCCGCTCGATGAGCTCCTCGGTGTCCCGGTCCGGGTCGTGATGGGCCACGTCGAGCAGGGTCTGCGAGATCGCCAGCGGCGTGCGCAGCTCGTGGGAGGCGTTGGCCGCGAACCGCCGCTGCTCGGCCACGTGGGACTCGAGTCGGGCGAGCATCGTGTCGAAGCTGTCGGCGAGCTCGCGGAACTCGTCCTGGCGACCCGGCAGGTTGACCCGGTGGGACAACGACCCCTTCGCGGCCAGGCGGGTGGCATCGGTGAGACGACTCAACGGGGCGAGCATCCGTCCGGCCAGCAGCCACCCGCCGAGCAGGCCGACCGCGACGAGGATGACCATCGCCCAGGCCGCTCTCGGCGCGAAGGCTCGCACGAGGTCCTCGCGCCCGGGGGAGAACGGACCGGGGGTCCGGGCGGCGACCTCTGGCACGTAGCGCAGCAGGAACACCCAGACGACCGCGAGCAGCAGGCCGCCGACCAGGATCACCAGCCCGGCATAGCTGAGGGTGAGCTTGAGGCGAACGCTCAGCCCCGGTGACCTAGCCACCTGGCGTCGCCGCGTCGTGGGTGCTCGGTCCCGGGTCGATGCGGTAGCCCACCCCGGGGACCGTGGCGATGACCCACGGCTCGCCGAGCCGTTTGCGCAGGGCCGAGACCGTGATGCGGACAGCGTTGGTGAACGGGTCGGCGTTCTCGTCCCAGGCCCGCTCCAGCAGCTCCTCGGCGCTGATCACCCCGCCCTCGGCCGAGACCAGCACCTCGAGCACCGCGAACTGCTTGCGGGTCAGCGCGACATAACGGCCGTCCCGGAAGACCTCACGGCGGAACGGGTCCAGGCGCAGACCCGCAATCTCCCGCACGGGCGGTCGGCTGTGCGAGCGCCGGCGGTCCAACGCCCTGATCCGGAGCACCAGCTCGCGCAGGTCGAACGGCTTCGTGAGGTAGTCATCGGCACCGATCCCGAAGCCGGACTCGAGGTCATCGAGCCGATCGGCGGCGGTGAGCATCAGGATCGGCATGCCGCTTCCGCCGGCCACGATGCTCGCGGCGACCTCGTCACCGGACGGGCCGGGAATGTCGCGGTCCAGGACGGCGATGTCGTAGCTGTTGACCTCCAGCAGCTCCAGCGCGGTGTCACCGTCACCGGCGATGTCGGCCGCGATCGCCTCGAGGCGCAGCCCATCGCGGATGGCCTCGGCCATCAGGGGCTCGTCCTCGACGAGCAGCACACGCATGCCCCCATGCTACGAAGCGCCGCATATCGTCGGCGTATCGAAATCGGCATACGCCCTGGCAACACCGCGCCGCGTTGACTGCAGGACATGAGTCGCACCACGCCACGCACGAGCGGCGGCATCCTCACCCTCATCGCAGCAGTCGTGGCTGCAGTGGCAGCCTTCGTGGGGCACCACGCCACCGACGGCGTCTCCACGGCCCAGGGGGTCGTCCCCGACGGGGTGTCCGTCTTTGACGACGAGTTCCCCGCCGTGGCCAACCTCGACCCGGACCTGCTCGAGGCAGTGCGCCGAGCCGCCACCGATGCCGCAGCCGACGGCATCAGGTTCCAGGTCAACAGCGGATGGCGTGCCACGGCATACCAGGATCAGTTGCTGCGCGACGCCGTCGAGGACTACGGCTCGGAGGCCGAGGCCGCTCGGTGGGTCGCCACCGCCGACACGTCCTCGCACGTCTCCGGGGAGGCCATCGATGTCGGGGACCTGGACGCCACCCTGTGGCTGTCCGAGCACGGCAGCGGCTACGGGCTGTGCCAGATCTACGCCAACGAGCCCTGGCACTACGAGCTGCGGCCCGAGGCGGCCGAGCAGGGGTGCCCGCTCATGTATGCCGACCCGACGGAGGATCCGCGGATGCAGCGCGGGCATGACTGATAGGGCGTGCGGGTCTTGCATGAGGCGACATGCCGAGTTCCCCGGTCCGAAATCCGCCTAACAGAGACGTGGACATTTGTGCAACAGAACAGTGGAAATCTGCTAGATTAGCCCTATGTCGCCTTACCAGCGCCGCATCGTCGATGGCCTTCTCGACGAGTTGTTCCCCGACCTGGCAGCCATCGCGCTGGAGGGCGCCAAGGGTGTGGGCAAGACCGCGACTGCTAGCCAGCGGGCCGTCACGACGATGTCTCTGGACCGCCCTGGGCAGCGAGAAGTCCTCGGGGCGGACCTGGACTACATCACCCAGGTCCCGCGACCAGTCCTGCTCGACGAGTGGCAGCTGGAACCGGCTCTCTGGGACAGGGTCCGTAGGGCTGTCGATGCAGATGGCAGCGGTGGGCAGTTTCTGCTGACCGGGTCAGCCGGTGTCCCACCAGGTGTGCGAATCCACTCTGGTGCCGGACGAATCGTGAGCCTGACGATGCGGCCACTCTCACTGGCCGAGCGGGGCATTGCGGAGCCGACCGTGTCTTTGGCCGAGCTGCTCTCCGGTCAGCACCCCACGATTGGGGGCCACTCCACCGTTGACCTGTCCGCATACACCGACGAGATTCTCGGCTCCGGCTTCCCGGGCATCAAGGACCTCCCACCACGTGCTCGGCAGTTCCAGCTCGACAGCTATCTCAGCCGGATCGTCGAGAAGGAACTGCCGGAGAACGGCGTGACAGTCCGCAGGCCGGAAACCCTGCGTTCCTGGCTCGCGGCCTATGGTGCGGCGACCGCGACCGACGCGGCCTACTCCACCATCCTCGACGCTGCCACCGCCGGGGAGGTCGACAAGCCGGCACGGGCCACCGTCGAGGGCTATCGCGAGCACCTGACTCGCATCTTCGTGCTGGACCCGGTGCCAGCCTGGATGCCCACGTTCAACCCCCTGAAACGACTGACCCGCTCACCCAAGCACCACCTGGTCGATCCCGCGTTGGCGGCACGGTTGGCGGGTGTGGGCAAAGCTGACCTGCTGAGCGGGCACGGAAGTCGGGTGGGCGCCCCCGCAGGAACCTGGCTCGGGGCGCTCTTCGAGTCGCTGGCAACACAGAGCGTGCGCGTCTACGCCGACGCTGCCTTCGCCCGGATCGGTCACCTGCGCACGCACGACACCAACCGGGAGATCGACCTGATCGTCGAAGGGGATGATCGTCGGGTCGTCGCCCTTGAGGTCAAGCTCGGCGAGTCGATCCACGACAAGGACGTGCGCCACCTGAACTGGCTGCATGGCCAATTAGGCGATCGACTGGCCGACCGCGTTGTGCTCACGACCGGTGCCTACGCCTATCGCCGTCCCGACGGTGTCGCGGTCGTGCCGCTGGCGCTCCTCGGTCCGTGAGTCAGGCACCTGAAGGGCCCAGACCCTGCCAGTGCCTGACACAAGCTCGGGCGGACGCCGGCGGCGAGCCGAGGCTGGATGTCGGTTCTGTCGGTGCTCCTTCGTAGGCTGTCCGCGACAGCGACAACCGAGCACGACGGACGGGCAGCGTGGAGCACGACGAGATCGAGGTGCTGCGGGAGGGACACCCCGCGTGGCGGCTGCTGCGTGCCGGCAACGCGGCGCTCGTGCTGTCCTTCCTGGGCCGTTTCTTCGTCGAGGACAACCACGGCGCCGTGAGCTCGACCGAGCTGGCCGCGGCGCTGGACGACCAGCTGCACGCGCTCAACCTCGGCGACCCGGACAACCCGCGCTACCCGCGGGCGGCCGCGGACTACCTGCACGACTGGGCGGCGACCGAGAGCGGGTGGCTGCGCAGGTTCTATCCCAGCGGCTCCGACGAGGTGCACTACGAGGCGACCAGCGACCTGGAGAAGGCCTACGCCTGGGTGACCGGTCTGCGCGCCCGCTCCTTCGTGGGCACCGCTTCCCGGCTCGAGACGGTTTTCGACCTGCTGCGCCAGATCGTGCACGGCGCCGAGAGCGACCCCGAGGCGCGGCTGGCCGAGCTGCACCGCCGCCGGGCGGAGCTCGACGCCGAGATCGAGCGGGCCGAGGCCGGCGAGGTTGCGGTGCTCGACCCGACGGCGCTGCGCGAGCGCTACCAGCAGTTCGCCGGCACCGCCCGCGAGCTGCTCTCCGACTTCCGCGAGGTCGAGGAGAACTTCCGCTCCCTGGACCGCGGCGCCCGCGAGAAGATCGCCTCCTGGGAGGGCGGCAAGGGCGAGCTGCTCGCCGACCTGGTCGGCAACCGTGCCGACATCACCGCCTCCGACCAGGGCCGCAGCTTCCAGGCCTTCTACGACCTCCTCCTCTCCGAGACCCGGCAGGACGAGCTGTCGGAGCTGCTCACCCAGGTGCAGGCGCTGGCCGACATCGACCCCGACCGGCGGCTGCGCACGATCCACCACGACTGGTCCGACGCCGCCGAGCGCACCCAGCGCACCGTCCGCCAGATCTCCGAGCAGCTGCGCCGCTTCCTGGACGACCAGCTGTGGCTGGAGAACCGCCGCGTCCTCGACCTGGTCCGCTCCGTCGAGGCCGCCGCCCTGGCCTGCCGCGAGTCCCCGCCGCCGGTCGGGCTGGACGTCGACGTGCCCGGGATCGAGATCGCCCTGCCCCTGGAGCGACCGCTCTATGACGCGCGCCCGGCCGCCGAGGTCGACAGCCTGCTCGACCCCGAGGCCGAGGCGGACGTGGACATCTCCGTGCTCTTCGGCCAGACCTTCGTCGACCAGGCCCGCTTGGCCGACCAGATCCGCTCCATCGTGCCGCCGTCCAGCACGGTCCTGCTGGAGGACATCGTGACCTTCTATCCCGTCGAGCAGGGCGCCGCCGAGATCGTCGGCTATCTCGCGCTCACCGACGACGACCTCGAGGTCACCATGGACGAGACCCAGGAGAGCGTGATCGAGTATGCCGACGGCACCGTCCCGCGCCGCGCTCGCCTGCCCAGGGTGACGGTGAGGCGACGATGAGCGGGTCACCAGTGAGGAGGCACCGATGAGGACACCCCAGGAGCAGGCCGTGGCCACCTCGGTCATCCGGCTGATGCGCGGCGTCGTCTACCGCGAGGCCGACCAGGACGGCTGGACCCTGCTCGAGCGCCACGCCGCCCCGGTGCGTGACCACTTCAGCACCATCGGCGTGCAGGTCGTCGTCGACGACGTCGAGGGCTACGCCTATCTGCGCAACGCCGACGAGGACGACACCGAGGAGCCGCTGCCCCGGCTGGTCCGGCGCCGCAGCCTCACCTACAACGTCAGCCTGCTGCTCGTCCTGCTCCGCAAGCGCCTGGTCGAGTTCGAGGCCTCCGGCGGCGAGGGCAAGCTGGTGCTGACCCGCGACCAGCTGATCGAGCTGCTGCGCCTCTTCCTGGCCGACTCCAGCAACGAGGCCCGCGTCGTCGACCGGGTGGACACCACCATCCGCCAGGTGGCCGACCTCGGATTCCTGCGCCAGCTGCCCAAGCAGCCCGGGCACTGGGAGGTGCGGCGGATCCTCAAGGCCTATGTCGACGCCCAGACCCTCGGCGACTTCGCCGGCAAGCTGCAGGAGTATGCCGGCGCTCACCCCGGAGGTGACGATGACTGACGCGCTGTTCTCGGCCGTGGAGGTGGCCCCGACCGGCCGCGCCGGCTACCGCCTGCACCACCTGGAGGTCTTCAACTGGGGCACCTTCGACAAGCGGGTCTGGCGGATGACCGCCGACGGCGACACCGCGCTGCTCACCGGCGACATCGGCAGCGGCAAGTCCACCCTGGTCGACGCAATGACCACGCTGCTGCTGCCGGCGCACCGTATCTCCTACAACAAGGCCGCCGGTGCCGAGGCGCGCGAGCGGACGCTGCGCAGCTATGTCGAGGGCCACTACAAGTCCGAGCGGGTCGAGGCCACCGGTGCGTCGAAGGCCGTCGGGCTGCGCGACAACCGGTCCTACTCGGTGATCCTCGGTGTCTTCGTCAACGAGGGGCACGACGAGACGATCACCCTCGCCCAGGTCTTCCAGCAGCGCGACAGCTCCGGCCAGCCCTACCGCTTCTACGTCACCGCCGGTCGCGAGCTGGGCATCGAGCCCGACTTCGTCGACTTCGGCAGCTCGCTCAACGACCTGCGACGGCGCCTGCGGAACGGCGGGGTCGACCTCTACGACGACTTCCCGCGCTATGCCGAGCGGGTGCGACGGCTGCTCGGCATCCGGTCGGCGCAGGCGATGGAGCTGTTCCACCAGACGGTGTCGATGAAGTCGGTCGGCAACCTCAACGAGTTCGTCCGCAACCACATGCTCGAGCCGGTCGACGCCGCCCAGCGGGTGGCCGACATCGTCGGCCACTTCGAGGACCTCACCAAGGCGCACGACGCGGTGAAGCGGGCCCGTGAGCAGCTCGAGGCGCTGGAGCCGCTGGTCGCCACCAGCCGGAAGTATGACGACGCCCTCGCCCGCCGGGACGAGGCCGAGTCGCACCGGGAGGCCGTCCGGCTGTTCATCGCCGAGCGGCGGATCGGTCTGCTCGGTGCCGAGATCGAGGCCAACACCCAGGAGCGGGACACGCTGACCGGCCAGGTCGCGGAGCTCACCGAGCGGCAGGCAAGCCTCGGCCGCGCCAGGGAGGACCTCATCGAAGCCCGTGCTCGAGCCGGCGGCAACCGGGTCGCCGAGCTGGAGCGGTCGATCGGCACCCACCGCGCCGAGGCCGCGTCGCGGAGGGAGCGCTGGGGCCGTTTCGACACCGCGGTGCGCGCCGCTGAGTTCGACCCGGTCACGGACGGCGCCGGCTTCACCGCGACGCTGGCCCGGGTCGAGGAGCTCACCGGCGAGCTGGCGGCCCGCCGGGACGGGCTCGACGACGAGCGCGCCACCCGGCACGCCCAGAAGGCCGACCTGCTCAAGGACGCCGAGCGGATCCGCTCCGAGCTGACCAGCCTGGCCGGGCGCACCACCAACCTGCCCAGCAGCC
>JAAYYA010000319.1 GCA_012515595.1 Actinomycetales bacterium | reverse complement strand
CGAGGACGCCGCCTTCGAGGTCGAGGCGCCCGCCGAGGGCACCGACCTCGAGCCGGTGACCCGCCCGGAGAGCGCCGTGTCGGCCGCCGACGTCACCGCTCCCCTACCGATGTTCCGCCCCGTGACGCCGGCCCCCGCAGCCTCCGTCACGGCGTCGGGGGCCGACGGGGCGACCCCCGTCGACGGCGGCGCAGAGGTCGAGGCCGCTGGCACGGAGGACGAGTCGCGCGATGAGCGTGACGGCGACCCGGCGGCACACCCCGAGGGCGTCGAGCAGGACGACGACCACGAGAACGGCCCGGACACGGACGACGACGAGGACACCGGCGTCGAGCACGAGCACGACGACGAGGACACAGACCTCGAGCACGTTGACGAGGACACCGGCGTCGAGCAGGACCACGACACGCAGGCCGCGGACCTCGAGCTGGTCGACGAGGACACCGGCGTAGAGCAGGACCACGACGCGGAGACCACGGCACCGACGGCCGAGGAGACCGAGGCGCAGGAGCGGGCCGCCGAGGAGCGGCTGCACACGATCTACGGCATGCCGGAGGCCACCGACCTGGAGTCGCCGGACTCGGAACGCTGACCGGCCGTCCGCGGCGCGAGACCGGCGGGGGTCCGAAGCCCTGCTGACGTGGGTGCGGCGAGCCGGGCGACCAGGGCCTCCAGGTCCCGTTCCGAGGGCAGCTCGGGACGCACCGTCTCGCCGCTGGCGGCATAGAAGAAGGCTGCCGAGACAGCCTCGGGGGGCACGCCGCGCAGCCGGGCGTAGGCCACGCGGTAGACCGCCAGCTGCAGCACCCGGGCCTCCTCCTGGGCCCCGCTCCCGCGCGAGCCGGTCTTCCAGTCGACGATGACGAACCCGTCACCCTCGGCGAAGACCGCGTCGATGCGGCCCCGCACGGCGCGCCCGCCGATGACCGTCTCGACGGACACCTCGATCTCGACCGGCTGCCGACCGGCCCACTCGCTGGCCAGGAAGTGGGCGCGCATGCGCGACAGGTCGACGACGTCGTGGTCGGTGTCGGTGAGCAGGTCGTCGAGGTCCACCAGGGACGGCATGCCGTAGTGCCGTTCGACCCAGGCGTGGAAGGACGTGCCCGCCCGCGCCGCGTGGGCGGGGGGTCGGGGCACGGGACGCCGCAGGTCACGCAGGTAGGTGTCCCGGTCCGCGCTCAGCGCGACCAGACCGGAGGTGGACAGGTGAGGCGGCAGGTCCGTCGGCAGTCCGCCGGATCGCGCTGCCCGGAGCTCGTCCCGCTCCCGCAGCAGACGGTCCACCTCCTGCCCGACGGGGTCGTCGGGGCCGACGGGGGTGAGCTCACCGGCACGCCGGGCGTCCACGACGGCCTGCACGACCTCCGAGACGAGGCGCCGCCGGGCGTCCGGCACGACGGGCCAGGGGGCGAGCTGCTCCTCGGCGCGCAGCGGGTTGAGGCACTGCTGCGGGTCGTCCGGGTCGGGCATCGCCTCCCAGCGGTCCAGTGCGACCTCGCCGCCGACCGAGTCGATCAGCTCGGTCAGGAAGCGCGAGGTCTCCCGCGGGGTCTGGCCGGTGGACCAGACGGGTGCCGTGACGAGGAGGTCGTGGCGCGCCCGGGTGAACGCGACGTAGGCGAGCCGGCGCTCCTCCTGGAGCTGGTGCCGGCCCCCGGCGAGCGCGAAGGACCCGAGAGCGTCCCTCAGCTCGTGCGTGTCCGCGACCGACTCCAGCGGCAGCGCCGGCAGGCCCGCGACATCTCCCCGCAACGGGTAGGGCAGCTTGCCGATCCCCGTCATCCACCCCTTGTCCTTCGGTGTGCGGGCCCGCCAGCCGGTCTCGGTGACGGAGGTCTGGGTCGTGTAGGACGGGAAGGTCCCCTCCGCGAGACCGGGGACCGCCACGACGTCCCACTCCAGGCCCTTGGCCGCGTGGACGGTGAGGACCTGGACCGCTGACTCCGAGACCGTGACCTCGGCCATCTCCAGCCCGCGCTCCCGCTCCCGGGCCGCCTCGAGCCAGGCGACGAAGCCACCGAGCGTCGGTCGTTCGGCGCTGACGGCGAAGTTCGCCGCCACCTCGGCGAGCGCGTCGAGCTGCGCCCGGCCCCAGGCCGGCGGCAGGTCGGGGTCGGAGGTCACCTCCAGGTCGAGACCGATCGCGCGCTCGGCCTCGGTGAGCAGCTCAGGCAGCGGCAGACCGGCCAGGGTGCGCACCCGCTCGACCGCCTGGCCCAGGGCCTGGACCCGGGAGCGGGCGGTCTCGCTGACCCGGCGTCCCCGGGAGCCGCGCCAGGTGGTCGGCGGGAGCCGGTCCAGGGCGTCGGCGAGCGCCACGTCACCGCGGTCCTGCCCGTCCAGGTCGGCCAGGGCGCCCGCCCACGCCCACAGCCCGTCGATGTCGGCGGGGCCGAGCCGGCACACCGGACCGGTGAGCAGCCGCATCAGCGCGTCACCGCGGGTCGGGTCCTGCGCGACGGTGAGCAGCGCGACGAGGTCGGCGACCTCGGGGGCGCTCAGCAACCCGCCCAGGCCGACGATCTCCACGGGGAGCCCGCGCGCCCGGAGCGCCTGCACGACCTCGTCGAACTGGGCCCGGTTGCGGCATAGCACCGCGGCGGTGCGGCCCGTCGGGCGGCCGTCGGGGTCGAGCCAGTGGTCCCGGACCCAGTCGGCGACGTGACCCGCCTCGTCGCGGTGGGTGAGCAGCCGGGCCGCCCGCACGGTGCCGGTGTCGGCGCCCGGGCGGGCACGCAGCTCGGCGACGTCGACCCGGCTCTGGCGGCGCAGCGAGGCGGACACGTCGTTGGCGACGGCCAGGATGCGCTCGGCGTTGCGCCACGACGTCGACAGCGGCAGGACGGTGGCCGGCCGGCCCCCGGCCGGGAAGACGTCGGGGAAGCTGCTCAGCGTGGTGGCGCTCGCCCCGCGCCACCCGTAGATCGACTGGCTGGGGTCACCGACCGCGGTCAGCGGCAGGTCGTGCCCCGAGAACAGGCTGGACAGCAGCACCATCTGGGCCTCGCTGGTGTCCTGGAACTCGTCCAGCAGCACCGCCCGGTGGAGCTGGCGCTGCTGCGTGCCGACCGCCGGCAGTCCGGCGGCCAGTCGCGCCGCGATCGCCATCTGGTCCGCGAAGTCGAGGACACCCCTGGCCCGCTTCACCTCCTGGTAGCGGTCGACCAGCGGGTAGACCCGCGCCTGGTCGCGCAGCGCCGCCGCGGTGTGGCGACCCTCGGCTGTCGCCCTCTTGTGGTCCCGGCCCGGCAGCGCGGCTACGCGGTCTGCCAGCCGCTCCAGCAGCTGCACGGCGGGGCCGGTCTCCACGAGATGCTCGGCGAGCTCACCGGAGAGGGACAGGACGGCGTCGACCAGCGTGGACGGGGCTCCGTCGAAGCCGCTCAGGTCGGCATCGGTGGTGTGCACCACCTCGTGCGCCAGCTGCCAGGCCGAGGCCTCGGACAGCAGGCGGGAGTCGGGTTCGATCCCCCACCGCAGCCCGTGCTCGGAGACCAGGCGCCCGGCATACGCGTGGTAGGTCGACACCTCCGGCAGGGGCACCTCGTCGTCCTCGGGGGACCACAGCCCCCGCTCGGTGGCGGCGCGCAACCGCCGGCCTAGCCGCTCCCCCAGCTCGATGGCGGCCTTGCGGGTGAAGGTGAGCCCGAGGACCTCCTCCGGCCGCACGACGCCGTTGACCACGAGCCAGACCACCCGTGCCGCCATCGTCTCGGTCTTGCCCGACCCCGCGCCGGCCACCACCAGCGTCGGCTCGAGCGGCGCCTCGATGACGGCGACCTGCTCGTCGGTCGGCGGCAGCTGACCGAGCGCCGAGGCGATCTCCCGGGCCCCGATCACGCGAGCATCCTCCCCTCCGGCTGGATCGGGCAGCTGAACTTCACCGGGCACACCCGGCACCACTCGCCGGGCGAGGCCGGGAACCGGTCCGCGGCCATCCCCTCGGCGGTCCGCGCCACCAGGTCGTGGGCCCACCGGGGGTCGGGGTCCTCCCCCAACGGCGCCTGGAGATCGACCCGGTGCCCGGCCCCGGGGTTGCTCCCCGGCGCACCGAGCTGGACGAGGGCCGCGCCGGCCGTCCCCGGTGCCGGCCGGTCCGGTGCGTATGCCGGGTCGCCGGCCGGGCCGGACCCGTCACCGGTGGCGGGGGTCGGGTCGGACGGCCCGGTGGCGGGGGTCGAGTCGGGCGGCCCGGTGGCCGGGGTCGGGTCCGCCGCACCGCTGGCCTGGTCGATCAGGTCGGCGCCGCCTCCCTCGACGACGCCGACCTGGTAGACGCCCAGCTGCGGATGGTGCTCGATGTCCTTCTTGCTGGGGCGCGTCTTCCCGGTCTTGAGGTCGACGACGAACAGGTCGCCGTCGGCGGTGCGCTCGAGCCGGTCGACCCGACCGGTGATGCGAGCCCGCTCGTGCCGGGCGGTCAGGTCGAGCTCGACACCGACGAGCTCGCGCCCGGCGCCGGCGGCCTCCGCCACGTAGGCGACGTAGCGCTCCAGCATCCGCCCGGCCCGGGTCCACTCGCGGCGCTGCACCCATCCGTCCCCGAGGGCGAGCTCGTGCCACCGCGACCGCAGGGCCTCGGTGAGCTGCTCGACCGGCGCCTCCGGGCTCGCGGAGATGACGTCGTGCACGAGGGTGCCGACGGCGGCCGCGGAGAAGTCACCGGCCTCGCCCCCGCGGCTGCCCAGCAACCAGCGCAGGCGGCACTCGCTGAACACCTGGACCCGGGAGGGTGAGACCGGGACCGGCCCTTCCTCCTGCAGGTCGCGGTCGTCGGAGAGCGGCCGCCCGGACCACCAGCCCGCCGGGTCCGCACCGGGCACCCCGGCCTCGTCGAGCGCGATCAGGTGCGTGGCCGCGCGGTCCCGCGCCGCCTGGTCGCCCTCGCGGTGCGCCCGGACCAGGTCGGCCCGCAGGCGGGCGACCAGGGAGCGCAGCGTCAGCGGGGGCGGCACGTCGACGGGCACGCGCTCGCCGTCGACGGGGTCGACCAGGCCGAGGAAGCTGGACGGTTGCTCGTCGGTGCTGGCCACGGCCGTCACCAGGAGGGACTCCCGGGCGCGGGTGAGCGCGGCGTAGAACTGGCGCACCTCGTCGGCCCGCACCTGCGCCTGGGCGGCGCGCAGGCCCGGCGTGCCCTCGACTGGTCGCCCGCGGAGCACCGAGACGAGGGCCTCGGCCCCCAGCAGCGAGTCCCGCAGCCGCAGGTCGGGCCACACGCCTTCCTGGACGCCGACCACCGCGACGAGGTCCCACTCCCGACCGGCCGCGGCCTGCGGGGTCAGCACCGCGACCGCCTCCGTGGGCCGGGCCCGGGCCACGAGCGAGTCGGGGCTGACCTCCTGGGACCGGACGTAGGAGAGGAACCCGTCGGGGCCACGTCCGGGCAGCCGGTCGACATAGGCCTCGGCGGCGCCGAACAGGGTCATCACGGCGTCCAGGTCCCGGTCGGCCCGCGCACCGGCGGCACCACCGGCCAGCGCGGCGGCCCGCCAGGCGTCGGCCACCCCGGCGGTCGACCAGAGTGCCCAGAGCACCGTCTCCGCGGTGACGCCCGGGGCCCAGCCCCCGGCCTCCCCCCTGGCCGCCGCGGCGCGGCCTGCCGCGAGGACCTCCGCCAGGTGCGCCGCGGGCGCGGCGTCGAAGCCCATCAGACGCAGGGCCGCCGGCTGGTCGAGCAGTCCGGCGAGCACCTCCTCGGAGGGCCGCGCACCGCCCTCCTCGCGCTCGGCCGCGGCGAGCACCCTGCGCAGCCGCCTCAGGGCCACGGGGTCGGCGCCGCCCAGGGCCGAGGTGACCAGGTCGACCGCCTCCGCGGCGCTGCACCCCTGGTCGTCAGGTCGCAGCGAGACCTCGAGGGCCAGCAGCAGGGACCGCACCACCGGGTGCTCGTGCAGCGGTCCCGTGCCGGCGCGCTCCTGCACGGGGACACCCGCGCTGACCAGTGCACGACGCACCTGCTCCAACCGGGACCCGCTCCGGGCCAGGACCGCCATCCTGGACCACGGCACCCGCGCGGCGCCGAGGTGGGCCTCCCGGAAGCGCCCGGCCACGAGCGCCGCCTCCTGGGCGGCGGTGCGGACCGTGACCACCTCGACCGGCCGCTCAGCGCGCGCGCCCTCACGCGGGGCCGGGCGCCGGTGGTCGACCCCCGTCGTGGCGCCGATCCGCTCGACCACGCGGCCGGTCGCCGCCAGCAACGCCTCACCCCGGCGATGGCTAGTGCGGAGCACGGCGCGGCCGGGCGTCGTGCCCGAGCCTGCCGCGAGGCGCTCGGCCAGACGGCCGAACCGCGCCGGGTCGGCACCTCGGAACCCCTGTCCCGTCACGTCCCCGTCACCGATCAGCACGACCCCCATGCCCGGCGCGTGGACCTGCTCGATCAGCCGGGCGGCCGACGCGGTGAGCTCCTGGGCGTCGTCGACCACGATGAGCCTGATCCGGCGCCGGACGACCTGGAGCAGCTCGGGGTCGCCCGCGAGCCGGTCGGCGGCGGCCGTGCAGATCCACGCCGGGTCGTACGCCCCGGGGCGCTGGAGGGCCGTCACCTCGTCGTACTCCCGCAGCACCTGCGCGGCCGCGGCCCACTCGGGCCGGTCGTGCACGCGGGCGAGGTCGGCCAGCTCCCCCGGCCCCAGCCCGTGCTCGACGGTGCGCATCAGCAAGTCCCGGAGCTGGTCCCGGAAGCCGCGCGTGGGCAGCGCCTCGCGCAGCCCGTCCGGCCACCGAGGGCCGCCGCCGGACTCCCGGTGACCGGCCAGCAGGTCGCCGAGGACGACGTCCTGCTCGGCCCCGGAGAGGAGCCGCGGGGGCGGCTCGTCGTCCGAGGCCGCGGCGTCGGCCAGCAGGCTGAAGGCGAAGGCGGACGGCGTCCGCGCCAGCGGCTGGGTCGTCGTCCCGCCCACCGCCGCGGTGATCGTGTCGCGCAGCGCCCCGGCGGCGACGCGGGTGGGCGCCAGCACCAGCACCGCGTCGGCCGGGACGCCGTCGCGCTCGACGCGGTCCACGACCGTGGCGACCGCCACGAGGGTCTTGCCGGTGCCCGGGGCGCCCACCACCTGGAGCACGGGGGTGCGCTCCCGCACGGCGGCGCGCTGGGAGTCGTCGAGCAGCTCAACAGGGGTGGTCATCGGCTCCATGACATCAGGAGCCACCGACACCGTCCCAGCGGGCCCGCCGCATGTCGACTCCCCTGCTGGTCAGGGGCGTCCCCTCGGCCAGGTGCCGCGCCCTGGCCTCCGCCTCGTGACCCTGGGGCAGCCGCCCGTCGGCCCGCACCACCCGCCACCAGCTGGTGGCGCTCCCGTAGCGGGACATGACCTGACCGACCTGGCGCGGTCCGCCATACTCCAGCAGCTCCGCGACATCTCCATAGCTGAGGACGCGGCCGGAGGGGATAGTGTCGACTAGGTCGATCACCCGACCCGCGAACGCTGGCAGCGGCGCGGGTTCCGCCGGGTCCGGGTGCATCGGCTCAGGATAGGACCGACCGCTCCCGCCCGGAGCGCGACCCGAGGAGGACCACTGCCTACCCACCACGCGCCCAGCGCCCGCCTCCCACGCGCCGCCCGGCGGGAGCAGCTGCTGGCCACCGCCCAGGACGCCTTCGTCGAGTCCGGCTACCACGCGACGTCGATGGACGAGATCGCCGAGCGGGCCGGCGTCAGCAAGCCGGTCCTCTACCAGCACTTCGACGGCAAGCTCGAGCTCTACCTGGGGCTGCTGGAGACCCAGAGCGACCTGCTCATCAACCAGCTGGAGGCCGCGTTGACCTCCAGCGACGACAACGCGGAGCGGATCGCGGCGACCGTCCGCGCCTACTTCGAGTTCGCCGACGCCCCCAACGGCGCGCACCGGCTGCTCTTCGAGACCGACCTCAACAGCGAGCCCGCGGTGCGTGACCTGCTGGACCGACCGTTCCGGCAGTGCGCCGACGCGGTCGCCGAGCTGATCGCCCAGGACACCGGGATGCCCTTCGCCAGCGCCCAGCTGCTGGGCGTCAGTCTCGTGGGGATGGCCCAGGCGTGCGCCCAGCGGTGGGTGTCCGAGGGACGGCAGACGCCACTGGATGAGGCGGTCACCCTGGTCTCCACCGTCGCCTGGCGCGGGCTGGGACGCTTCCCGCTGAACCGGGCAGAAACGGCCGCCGACTAACGTTGACGCGCAAGACCAGACCCACCCAGGAGAGTTGAGGGAGCATGGAAGTTCGTATCGGTGTCAAGCAGGTCAGCCGCGAGGTCGTCCTGGAGTCCGCGCAGAAGCCCGAGGAGGTCCAGCAGATCGTCTCCGCGGCCCTCAGCGGCGGGGGGACCCTCGAGCTGGCCGACGCCAAGGGGCACCTCGTGGTCGTCCCCGTGGACGCCGTGGGCTACGTCGAGATCGGGGTCGAGGAGTCCGGACGGGTCGGCTTCGGCAGCTACTGACCGGGCCGGACGGATGAGTGGGGTGCCGGAAATCCCCCCAACTCACCTGTCCCACCAGTACCATGAGCACTGCCCAGGGGACTGGGCGCGCGGCACCGGGGGCCTCCCGGTTGCCTCGACCCATGCGCCGTGCCCGCACGGCGAGAAAGGTTCGCCATGATCTGGACCATCCTCGGGGCGCTGATCGCCGGATGCATCATCGGCCCTCTCGCCCGTCTGATCCTCCCCGGCAAGCAGAACATCTCACTCCCCATGACCATCCTGATCGGCGCCGTGGGATCCGTGGCCGGTTCCTGGATCTACACCGCGATCAGCGGCAACGAGAACACCCGGGGCATCGACTGGCTCGCGTTCTTCCTGGGCATCATCGTGGCCATCGTCCTCGTGCTCATCTACGGCATGGTGACCGGCAAGGACGACACCCACAAGCGCATCCGTTCCTGACCACCACCATCGACTCACGCTGAAGGCGTGACCCCGACCGGGGTCACGCCTTCTGTCGTCCGCGGGTGCTGCCGTATGTCGTGCGCCGCCATATGTGCTGGGCTGCCAGATGCCGTGGGCCGGCTACGGCGTCAGGCCGAGCCGGGCCATCCGGGCACCGTGCAGGTCGATCAGCCGGGTGAACAGCCGCCCCAGGTCCCCCAGGTCACCCGGACCACCGACCAGCACGTCGATGAGCGCCTCACGCTCCAGCGCGACATACTGCGCCTGCGCGATCGCCTCCCCGACCAGGCGGCGGGCCCAGAGCGCCAGCCGACCGGCCACCGTCGGGTCCGCCTCGATGGCCTTGGTGACGGCCTCGACCACGAACTCGTCCTGGGCGTCCACGCTCAGCACTGACTCGATGAGCTCGCGGGAGGCCGGATCGACGCGTCGGCCGATCTCCCGGTAGAAGTCGCGGGCGATCCCATCACCGACGTAGGCCTTGACCAGCCCCTCGAGCCAGTCGCGCGGCTTGGTCCGCTCGTGGAAGGCGTCCACCGGACCCGCGAACGGGGTGAGCACGGTCTCGGGGTCGTGCCCCGACTCCCGCAGCCGGGCCACGATCCGCTCGAAGTTCTCGAACTCGGTGCGGGAGGCGCGCCCCATCCAGACCCGCACGTCCAGGGAGGGGGCGGTGAGCGCGTCGGCGGCCATCCGCAGGGAGGCGACCAGCTCGGCATAGCCGATCACCCCGAGCAGCTCGGTGACCGCCTCCGAGCCCGCGATCGACACGTCCGAGGCACGCCTGGCGGCCGTTCCACCGCCGTCGTGGCCCGGGTCGTTCGTCGGGGTGTGCACCGTGGTGTGCTCTGGGGTCTGCACTGGGTTCTGCGGCTCTGGGGACGGCTCGTGCTCCATGGAGGAACCGTATCGCCCCCGCGAGGGCTTACACTGCAGGGACCAGCGGTGCCCGGTCGGCATGACGCCTGGCCGTGTGAGCGGCCGCCCAAGAAGACTTCCGATCGGCCCGACCACGAGGGTCCATCCCCGGCGCGCCCACTTGCGACGCGCGCCGGCCGACCGGGGCGATCTCCGTCTCCTCGGCGCCCGGACCCGCCGACCGGAAGACACATCACCCATGGAAGAAACCCGCACGTTCGCCGATTTCAACGTCCACGGCGACATCGTCCAGGCCCTCGCCGAGGGCGGCATCGTCCACCCCTTCCCGATCCAGGCGATGACGCTGCCCGTGGCCCTCGACGGCCACGACATCATCGGCCAGGCCAAGACGGGCACCGGCAAGACGCTCGGGTTCGGCATCCCGATGATCCAGCACGTCGTGGGACCGCAGGACGACGGCTTCGACGCCCTGGCCAAGCCCGGCGCGCCGCAGGCGCTCGCCGTCGCCCCCACCCGCGAGCTGGCGGTCCAGGTCGCCGGGGACCTCACCAAGGCCGCCGCCCAGCGCGGCGGCATCCGGGTCCTGACCGTCTACGGCGGTCGCGCCTACGAGCCGCAGATCGAGGCGCTGCGCAAGGGCGTCGAGATCGTCGTCGGCACCCCGGGACGCCTCATCGACCTGGCCCAGCAGGGCCACCTGGACCTGGGGCACGCGCGCACCGTGGTGCTCGACGAGGCCGACGAGATGCTGGACCTGGGCTTCCTGCCCGACGTCGAGAAGCTGCTGGCGATGACCCCCGCCGGCCGCCAGACCATGCTCTTCTCGGCCACCATGCCCGGCGCGGTCGTCTCGCTGGCCCGCCGCTACATGACCCAGCCGACCCACATCCGCGCGATGAGCGAGGACGGCGAGGGTCACACCGTGGCCGCCGTCGAGCAGTTCGTCTACCGCGCCCACGCGATGGACAAGGTCGAGATGCTGGCCCGCATCCTGCAGGCCGAGGGCCGGGGGCTGACGATCATCTTCGCGCGCACCAAGCGGACGGCCGCCAAGGTCTCCGACGACCTCGTCGAGCGCGGCTTCGCCGCCGCCGCGATCCACGGTGACCTGGGGCAGGGTGCCCGGGAGCAGGCGCTGCGCGCCTTCCGGAACGGCAAGGTCGACATCCTGGTGGCCACCGACGTGGCGGCCCGCGGCATCGACGTCGAGGCCGTCACCCACGTGATCAACTACCAGTGCCCCGAGGACGAGAAGACCTACCTGCACCGCATCGGCCGCACCGGCCGGGCCGGCGCGACGGGCGTGGCCATCACCTTCGTGGACTGGGACGACCTGCACCGCTGGGCGATGATCGACAAGTCGCTCGACCTCGGCATCCCCGCCCCCACCGAGACCTACTCCTCCTCCCCGCACCTGTTCTCCGACCTGAACATCCCGGAGGGGACCCGGGGCACGCTGCCCAAGTCCGCCCGGACCCGTGAGGGGCTGGAGGCCGAGCGCTACGAGGACCTCGGCGAGACCGGCGGTCGCGGTCGCCGGGCCGGTGGCCGCTCCGGCGGCGGTCGCTCGGGCGGACGCTCTGGTGGGGGCCGCTCGAGCGGTGGCCGCTCCGAGGGCGGGCGGGCCGGCGGCGAGGGCCGCGGGCAGTCCCAGCGCGGTTCCGACGGGCAGTCCGGCGGTGAGCCGCGGCAGCGCAAGCCCCGCAACCGGCAGCGCCGCCGTGGCGGCAGCGGCCAGCAGGCCGCTCAGCACGCCACCGACTGAGCCGGCCGGGACCGGCCGCGCGGGTCACCGGCGCAGGTCGCCGCGTGTGCTCACCGGCGCGGGTCGACGCACGGGCTCACCCGCGCAGGTCGGCCCCCAGGAGACGGCTGCCCGTGCCGCGCTCGAGGATCTCCGCCAGGACCGCCGGGTCCGTCGTGTTCTCGCCCAGGCGGTTGGGCTTGCCGCTCCCGTGGTAGTCGCTGGACCCGGTCGTCAGCAGCCCCAGTCGCGCCGCCACCTCGGCGGCCCGGGCCCGGTCCCGGGGAGTGTGGTCCCGGTGGTCCTTCTCCAGACCGGCGAGGCCGGCGTCCGTCATCGCCTCGATCACGTCATCCCCCACGACGCGGCCGCGGGCGGCGGCGAAGGGGTGGGCCAGCACGGCCACGCCGCCCGCCCCGGTGATCACCTCGACGGCCCGCACCGGCTCGGTGGCGTAGTGCCCCACGTAGTAGCGCGACCGGCTGCTCAGCACGTCGGCGAAGGCCGCGTCCCGGTCCGGGAAGCGGCCCGCGGCGACCAGGGCGTCGGCCAGGTGCGGGCGTCCCAGCGTGGCGCCCGCCGGGACGTGCTCGAGCACCTGCTCATAGCTGTCGAGGTGGCCGTCGTCGATGAGCAGGTCCGCCATCCTGCGCAGCCGTTCGGCCCGGGAGTCCCGGGCGAGCTGCAGCTCGTGCCGGAAGTCCTCCACCTCCGGGTCGACCAGGTAGGCGAGCACGTGCACGCTGGCCCCCCGGCTGCGGCAGGACACCTCGATGCCGGGGACGACGGCGACCCCGGCCTCCCGGCCCGCGCTGTCGGCCTCGGCCCAGCCCGCCGCCGTGTCGTGGTCGGTGAGAGCCATCACGTCCAGGCCGGCCCCGGCGGCGGCCCGGACCACCTGCCCGGGGGGCTCTGTCCCGTCACTACAGGTGGAGTGGGTGTGGAGGTCGATGCGCATAAAGGCAACCTACTGAGCCGCGCCACGGCATACTTGATCGGGTGACCGTCCGACGACACCGAGGATTCCCGATGCGAGGCACGACCCCGATCCGCGCCCTGGCTGCCACCGCCACCGTGAGCGCGCTGCTGCTCGCCGGGTGCAGCGGCGACGACCCGGAGGTCGAGGACGAGACCACCACCTCGCCCACCACGTCCGACGCCGACGCCACCAGCGCCCCGCCCGACACCGAGACGGCCACGGAGACGGCCATCCCCGACGACTCCGAGGCCACGACAGAGGCGCCCGGACCGATCACGTCCGCGGACGGCGCCTTCGAGCTCACCCTGCCGGAGGGCTGGCTGGACGTGAGCTCGCAGGTGGAGCAGCAGGTCGAGGTGGCCATCCGGGACGACGAGATGACCGACGACTTCTACACCAACCTCGTCGTGGCCAGCGAGGATCCCATCAGCGACCTCGAGGAGTCGATCGAGGTGGCCGCCGCCCAGGTCGCCGGGTCCGACGGCGAGTTCGAGATGCTCGACCCGATCGAGATCGCCGGCGAGGAGGCCCTGGGCTTCCTGCTGACCCGGACGACCAGCGGGGTCGAGGTGGCCCAGACCCAGTGGTGGGTCGAGCACGGCGACCGGCTCTACGTCGCGACCTTCAGCAACGCCCAGAGCCAGCAGGACGCCAACACCTCGCTCATGGAGGACCTACTGGCCAGCTGGACCTGGACGGACTAGCGGGGCGCTCCCCTCGCCCGGGCACGGGCCCGCTGCGCCGCCAGGTCCAGACCGAACCGGCGGCGCGCGGCATACTGCCCGATCCACACCCCGCCGGCCAGGCCGAGCCCGATCGACAGGGCGGTGACCAGCTCCGCGGCGGCGGCGGGCAGCAGCACCGTGTTGTCCATCAGCAGGAAGAGCGAGCGGTAGACGGCCAGGCCCGGCAGCAGCGGCACGATGCCGGCCATCACGATCGCCAGCTCAGGCACGCGCATCCGACGGTGCGCGGCGTAGGCCACCGCACCCACGCAGGCCGCCGGGACCACCACCGAGCCGCCCGCCCCGAGGCCCAGCGGATAGATCAGCTCGTAGACGACCCAGGACCCGGCGGCCACGGCCGCAGCCAGCAGGGTCGCCCGGAAGCGGGTGTAGGTGCCCCACGCGAAGCCGGCGCCGATGGCCGCGGCACCGATCGTGGACTGCACGGGCATCCCGCCCGTGGCGATGAAGGGCGAGATCTCCATCGGCACCCCCAGCCGCCAGGCCAGCCCGAGCACGCACGCGACACCGACCGCCAGCCCGGTGGTCAGCACCACCATCTCCAGCGCGCGCGCCCCGGCCGTCACGTAGTAGCCGTCGATGGCGTCCTGGGCGGCCCCCATCACCGTGAGCCCGGCCAGCAGCAGGATGATCCCGGCGACGACGACCAGTGAGGGTGAGCTCACCCCGGGGAGCTCCCAGCCCTGGTCACGCATCCAGAAGATGAGCACCGCCACCGCGGTCGGGATCGCCGCGCTCACCGCCTGGTTGAAGAAGTCCGCGATCCCGCTGCGCGCCAGCCACCGCTGCGTCTGGTCGACCACGATCGTGGTCACCCCGGCGATCAGCCACATCATCGGACCGGCCCCGAACAGCACGACCACCCCGATCGCGAGCAGGGCGTTGCCGCCGCTGACCACCCAGCGCCGGTAGGGGTGTGGCGCCGACAGGATCGAGGCCAGCCGGACCCGGGCCTCCTCGGGGTCCGGCGCGTCCTCCCCCGGCGCCGGGTGGGCGATCTCGTCGACGAGCAGCTGCAGGTTCTGCAGCCTGGTGTAGTCGCGGGTCCGGACCCGGATCACCCGCATCACCGCGAGAGGGTCCTCGTCCAGACCGCGGTGGATCGAGACGGCGATCGAGGTGAAGGTGATGTCCACGTGGGCCGTGCGGATGCCGTAGGCCCCGGTCAGCCGGAGCACGGTGGCCACCACCTCGGAGGCGGACGCCCCGGTCGACAGCATCGCCTCGCCGACCCGCAGGGCCAGGTCGATGACCGCCCGGGCGTGCCGCTGGGAGACGGCGTCGTCACTGCCCGGCACGGCGATGGCCGTCGTCGGCGGCCCGACACCGCGCACCGCCCACTGGGCGCGCCGCCGCCAGGCCTGGCCGACCGGTGGCACCGCGCGGACCTGCGGCCCGGTGATCACCTGCGGCCCCGTGACGTCACCGCCCAGGTGCGCGTCGGGGCTGTTCGGCTCGTTGGTCACGGGACCAGCGTAGGGACTCCGGCGCCGCTCGGCGGACCGGCCCGTGCGAGGATTGAGCGGTGAGTGAGAAGCAGCACAAGGCCGAGCACCGTAGTCGTCCCGACAGCCCCGAGTTCCGGGCGTTCATCGCGAAGGGGTGGGCGGACCACGACGAGTCCCTTCCCGCGCAGACCGAGGCGGCGCAGTATGCCGCGGCTCGCCGGGAGGCGGTGTCCGCGGCCTTCCCGGGGGAACGGGTCGTGGTTCCGGCCGGCGGGCTGAAGGTCCGCAGCAACGACACGGACTACGTCTTCCGCCCCCACACGGCCTTCGCGCACCTGACCGGCCTGGGGTCGGACCGGGAGCCCGACGCGGTGCTGGTGCTGGACCCGCTGGAGGAGGGCGGGCACGAGGCGGTGCTCTACTTCCGCCCTCTGGCCGGCCGGGACACCGAGGAGTTCTTCGCCGACTCCCGGGTCGGTGAGTTCTGGGTCGGCCGGCGCCCCACCCTCGCGGGCATGTCCGCCGAGCTGGGCGTCGCGACCCGCGACCTGTCCGAGCTGCCCGACGCCGTGGCCAAGGACGTCGGCGCCGTGACCGTCCGGGTCGTCCGCGAGGCCGACGCCGAGGTGGCCGCGGTCGTGGAGACCGCCCGGTCCCAGTCGGCGGAGCACTCGGCGGAGGCCGCGTCCGAGGCCGACCTCGAGCTCTCCCGCTTCCTGTCCACGCTGCGCCTGGTCAAGGACGAGTGGGAGGTCGACCAGATGCAGCTGGCCTGCGACGCCACCGCGGAGGCCTTCGACGCGGTCGTGGCCGAGCTGCCCGAGGCGGTCCGCCGGGGCCGCGGCGAGCGCTGGGTCGAGGGCGTGTTCGGGCTGCACGCCCGGCACGCCGGCAACGGCGTCGGCTACGACTCGATCTGCGCCGCCGGTGACCACGCCACGACCCTGCACTGGATCCGCAACACCGGCGAGGTCCGCGACGGCGAGCTCCTGCTCCTGGACGCCGGTGTGGAGGTCGACTCCCTGTTCACCGCCGACGTGACCCGCACGGTCCCGGTCAACGGCACCTTCACCGAGATCCAGCGCAAGGTCTACGAGGCCGTCCTGGAGGCGCAGGAGGCGGGGATCGCCGCGGCCCGGCCGGGCAACAAGTTCAGCGACATCCACGCCGCCGCGATCAGGGTCATCGCCACCAAGCTCTTCGAGTGGGGGCTGCTGCCCGAGGGCGTGACGGTCGAGAGCACCCTGGACCCCGAGCACGGACAGCTGCACCGCCGTTGGATGGTGCACGGCACCAGCCACCACCTGGGCATCGATGTGCACGACTGCGCGATGGCGCTGCGCGAGGACTACATGGACGCCGAGCTGAAGCCGGGCATGGTGCTCACCGTCGAGCCGGGCCTCTACTTCAAGGCCGACGACCTGCTCGTGCCGGAGGAGTACCGCGGCATCGGCGTGCGCATCGAGGACGACGTCGTCATCACCGAGGACGGCTGCCGCAACCTGTCGGCAGCACTCCCCCGGTCGGCGGACGACGTCGAGGCCTGGGTGCGAGCCGGCGGCCAGCGCTGACCCCCATCCTGCTCAGCGCTACCCCAGCGTCACTCACGCCGACCGCTTGAAGCGCTTCATGGCGGCCTGGTGGCTGACGCCGAGTGCGTCACCGATCTGCGTCCACGTCGCCCCCGCCTCACGCGCTTCGGCGACAACATCGGCGAGCTGTTGGTCGAGGTAGGCACGAAACTGCGCCGCCCAGTGCAGCGCACGCAACGGGTCGCGCGCGGTGTGCGTCGAGGAGTCGAACTCGAAGTGCTCAAACCGGGCAGCAAGGTCGTCGTCAGTTCGCTTCGTCGTGGTCATCTTCATCACCGTTGTCTCTTGTTCCGAAGGTACTTGGGACGGGCACGCATCATATGCGCGACGATCTCAATCGTGATGCCGTCGGCGGCGAGCACAACCAAGGTTGGATCTTCAGCGCCAGCCGAGGCCCGGCGCCACATGCCGCACCACGCTGTCCAGGATGTGGGCGTTGTAGTCGACGCCGAGCTGGTTGGGCACGGTGAGCAGGAGCGTGTCGGCGGCCGCGATCGCCTCGTCCTCCGCGAGCTGCGCGATGAGAACGTCCGGCTCCCCGGCATACGTCTTGCCGAACCTGGCCCGGCCACCCTCCAGCTGACCGACCTGGTCCTGGCTGCGCGTCTGGAGCCCGAAGAGCTGGTGGTCGAGGTCGCTGACCAGCGGGAAGATGCTGCGGCTCACCGACACCCGGGGCTCCCAGCCGTGCCCCGCAGCGGCCCAGGCGTCGCGGAAGACCCGGATCTGCTCGGCCTGCAGCTGGTGGAAGGGCACCCCGGTGTCCTCGGTCAGCAGGGTGGAGCTCATCAGGTTCATCCCCTGCCGCGCGGTCCACTCGGCCGTCGCGCGCGACCCGGCGCCCCACCAGATGCGTCGGCGCAGCCCCGGGGAGTGCGGCTCGATCCGGAGCAGACCGGGCGGGTTGGGGAACATCGGGCGGGGGTTGGGTTCGGCGAAGCCGTCACCCGCGAGGACCTCGAGGAAGCGGGCCGTATGCCGACGGGCCAGGTCCGCGTCCGTCTCCCCGTCCGCGGGGACGTGCCCGAGGTGCTCGTAGCCGTTGATGACCTGCTCCGGTGACCCCCGGCTGATCCCGAGCTGCAGTCGCCCGCCGGAGATCAGGTCGGCGGCACCGGCATCCTCGGCCATGTACAGCGGGTTCTCGTAGCGCATGTCGATCACGCCCGTGCCGATCTCGATGCGGCTGGTGCGGGCGCCGATGGCGGCCAGCAGCGGGAAGGGGGAGGCCAGCTGCTGGGCGAAGTGGTGCACCCGGAAGTTGGCGCCGTCGG
>JAAYYA010000318.1 GCA_012515595.1 Actinomycetales bacterium | reverse complement strand
CTGAACATCCACACTCCGCGACAAGGAGCAGAGCACCACATGACCACACTTGAGATCCGCGACCTGCACGTCAGCGTCGACGCCGACGACAACCCCAAGGAGATCCTCCGCGGGGTCGACCTGACCGTCAACTCCGGGGAGACCCACGCGATCATGGGCCCCAACGGCTCGGGCAAGTCCACGCTCGCCTACGCCGTCGCCGGGCACCCGAAGTACACCGTCACCGGTGGCCAGGTGCTGCTGGACGGCGAGGACGTCCTGGCGATGGGGGTGGACCAGCGGGCCCAGGCCGGGCTGTTCCTGGCCATGCAGTACCCCGTCGAGGTGCCCGGCGTCACCGTGTCCAACTTCCTGCGCACCGCCAAGACCGCCGTCGACGGCGAGGCCCCCAAGCTGCGCACCTGGGTCAAGGACATGAAGGGCGCCATGGAGGCCCTGCGGATGGACACCTCCTTCGCCGAGCGCAACGTCAACGAGGGCTTCTCCGGTGGTGAGAAGAAGCGCCACGAGATCCTCCAGATGGAGCTGCTCCAGCCCAAGATCGCGGTGCTCGACGAGACCGACTCCGGCCTGGACGTCGACGCGCTCAAGGTCGTCGCCGAGGGCGTCAACCGGGTCAAGGACAACACCGGCCTGGGGGTCATGCTGATCACCCACTACACCCGGATCCTGCGCTACATCCAGCCCGACCACGTGCACGTCTTCGTCAACGGCCGCGTCGCCGAGTCCGGTGGCCCCGAGCTCGCGGACCGCCTGGAGAACGAGGGCTACGACCGCTACCTGCAGGCTGCCGCGGTCTGATGCCCGCGTTCACGGAGGAGGAGCTGGCCCGGATCCGGGCCGACTTCCCCGTGCTCTCGCGCACCGTGCGTGACGGTCGCCCGCTCGTCTACCTGGACAGCGGCGCGACCTCGCAGAAGCCGTGGTGCGTCCTGGAGGCCGAGCAGGAGTTCTACTCCACCCGCAACGCCGCCGTGCACCGTGGCGCGCACCAGCTCGCCGAGGAGGCCACCGAGGCTTTCGAGGGGGCGCGCGCCACGGTGGCCCGGTTCATCGGGGCCCGGCCCGACGAGGTGGTCTTCACCAAGAACGGCACCGAGGCGATCAACCTCGTCGCCTACGCGATGAGCAACGCCGGGGCGCCGGGCGCGATCGACGGGGCCGACCCCGAGGTCGCCGCGCGGCTGCGGCTCGGGCCCGGTGACGAGATCGTCGTCACCGAGATGGAGCACCACGCCAACCTCGTGCCGTGGCAGGAGCTGGCGCGGCGCACCGGCGCCACCCTGCGCTGGATCGGCGTGACCGACGACGGCCACCTGGAGGACCCGGCGACGGTCGTGGGGGAGCGCACCAAGGTGCTCGCCTTCACCCAGGTGTCCAACGTGCTCGGCACCCTCAACGACGTGGCCCCGCTGGTCGCGGCCGCCCGGGCCGTGGGGGCGTTGACCCTGGTCGACGCCTGCCAGTCGGTGCCGCACCTGCCCGTCGACGTGCGGGCCTTCGGCCCGGACGGAGTGGACTGCGGGCCCGATTTCCTAGCCTTCACCGGCCACAAGGTCCTCGGCCCCTCGGGCATCGGCGTGCTCTGGGGTCGCCCCGAGCTGCTCGCGGCCATGCCGCCGTTCATCACCGGCGGCTCGATGATCGAGCTGGTCCACATGGAGCGCTCGACCTACGCCCCGCCGCCCCAGCGCTTCGAGGCCGGCGTGCCGATGGCCGCCCAGGCCGTCGGCCTGGCGACGGCGGTCGAGTACCTCACCGAGACCGGGATGGAGCGGGTCCACCAGCACGACACCGAGCTCACGGCATACTGCCTGGAGCAGCTGGGGGAGCGTCCCTGGGTGAAGGTGATCGGTCCCCGTGACCCGACCCGGCGCGTCGGCGCCGTCGCCTTCACGGTCGAGGGGATCCACCCGCACGACGTGGGCCAGGTGCTCGACGACCGGGGCATCGCCGTGCGCACCGGCCACCACTGCGCGTGGCCGCTGCACCGCCGGCTCGGCATCCCGGCCAGCACCCGCGCGAGCTTCTCGGTCTACACCACCCGCGCCGACATCGACGCCTTCGTCGAGGCGCTGGACACGGTGCCCGGCGTCTTCGGACTGAGCGCCTGAGGAGGGACGGATGGACCTGTACGGCGAGCTGATCCTCGACCACGCCAAGCGCCCCCAGCACGCCGGGCTGCGCGACCCCTTCGACGCCGAGGTGCACCACGTCAACCCGACCTGCGGCGACGAGGTGACGCTGCGGGTCGCGGTGGAGGACGGCGTGGTCACCGACGTCTCCTACGAGGCCCAGGGCTGCTCGATCTCGATCGCGTCCACCTCGGTGCTCGCCGAGGAGGCCATCGGCCACCCCGTCGAGCAGGCGCTGGAGACCTTCCTGGCGATGCGCCGCATGCTGACCAGCAAGGGCGCCGACGAGGGCGACCCGGAGCAGATCGGCGACGGCGTGGCCTTCGCCGGGGTGTCCCGCTATCCCTCGCGCGTGAAGTGCGCGCTGCTGGGCTGGACCGCCTTCACCGACGCCCTGGCCCGGAGCGGCGAGGACATCTCCGTGGTGTCCGAGACCGCTCCCAGCCGACCGTGAGACCCTGAGACCACCACCGAGGAGGAGCGATGAGCACGACCACCACCCCGCCCAACGTCGCGGACGTCGAGGAGGCCCTGCGCGACGTCGTCGACCCAGAGCTGGGCATCAACGTCGTCGACCTGGGCCTGATCTACGGCCTCACCGTCGACGCCCAGTCCCACGCGGTCATCGACATGACCCTGACCAGTGCCGCCTGCCCGCTCACCGACGTGATCGAGGAGCAGGTCGGGATGGTGCTGGAGGGCCTGGTGTCCAGCCACCGCATCAACTGGGTGTGGATGCCCCCGTGGGGCCCGGACAAGATCACCCCGGAGGGCCGCGAGCAGCTGCGCGCCCTCGGCTTCAACGTCTGAGGCACCGCTGAGCACCGGCAGTCAGCAGGTGCGGGTGGTCGAGATCGACCCCGCGCGCCTGGACCGGTGGATCAGCGGCTTCGCCGAGCGGCATGGCGTGCCGGAGCGGTCCCCCGGGGCCGACCCGCACGCGGTGCCGCTCGTGCTGTCTGCGCCCGACGGTGCCGTGGCGGAGGTCCTGGCCTGGGCCGACGGTCAGGTCTCCCTGCCGTCTCGCCTCGGTCTGGTCCTGGTCCGCAGGGGCGGGTATGCCGTGGGGCTGGCCTCGGGGGACACGCTCACCGACCACTACTGCGGGACCCGCTACGTCCAGTCGCGCACCGCGGCCGGAGGGTGGTCCCAGCAGCGCTTCGCCCGCCGGCGGGGGAACCAGGCCGATGCGCTCGTGGCGCGGGTCGTGGAGCAGTCCGTCGACCGGCTGCTGGAGCCGCGCGGTCCGCGCGTCGACGGTCTCGTCGTCGGCGGCGACAAGGCCCTGGTGCGTCAGGTCCTGGACGACCCGCTGCTCGCGGGCCTCGGTGAGCTGCCGCGACGTGAGTTCTACGACGTGCCGGACCCACGCCTGAAGGTGCTGCAGGAGACCCTGCGACGCGGCCGCACCACCCGGATCCGGCTCACAGAGCCGGGCTGAGGCTCCGACCGACCCGTCGCGTGGTCATCTTCGAGCGCTTTCCGTATCTTCGGGCTGGTTATTTCCAGCTCTCAGAGACACAAGGCGCTCGGAGACGGGCGCGCGTTGGTGCCGGCACGTGGGGTGGCCGCGCG
>JAAYYA010000317.1 GCA_012515595.1 Actinomycetales bacterium | reverse complement strand
GAGCTGTTCGGCGCCGTCGTCATCCAGGTGCCGCTGCTGGACATGAAGCGCTACTCCCACCTGCTGGCCGGGGCGTCGTGGATGGCGGAGTACGGCGACCCCGACGTGCCGGAGGAGTGGGAGTTCATCGCGACCTTCAGCCCCTACCACCTGCTCGACGCCGACCGGGACTACCCGCCCGTGCTGTTCACGACGTCGACGCGGGACGACCGGGTGCACCCCGGCCACGCGCGCAAGATGGCGGCCCGGATGCTCGCGGCCGGCAAGGACGTGACCTACTACGAGAACATCGAGGGCGGCCACGGGGGAGCGGCCACCAACGCTCAACTGGCCCACATGCAGGCGCTGGCCTACCGGTTCCTGGCCGCGCGGCTGGGGCTGGGCTGACCAGTCGGCGTGGCTGCGCCCTGCTGACGCGTGCGCGCGTACCAGCGCTCCATCACCCCGTCCATCTCCTCGAGTAGGAAGCCGAAGAACTCCTGCAGCTCGGTCAGGCGTCGGGCCGCGGCACCGTCGGGCTCGACGACGCCCAGGCCGCGGCCGAAGCCGACCACCCAGGACTGCAGGGCGCGGGTGTCGTGCGCGATGAGTCGGATGAGGGAGTCGCTGTCCACGACATACTGCTCGCGGCGCGACCCCGGCACGCTGCGCCGGGAGACCATCCCGATCTGGGTGAGCCAACGCACGGCCGTGGAGACCGCGGCGGGGCTGATCCGGAGGGTCGCGGCCAGCTCGGCCGCCGTCATACTGCCCTCCTCGCTGACCAGGATCGCGGCGTAGATGCGGGACGGCATGCGCTGCACGCCCGACGCGGTGATGGTGGCGGCGAGGTCCTCGACATAGGCGAGCTGCTCGGTCGTGAAGCCCTCCGGCACGGTCTGCTCGGCCACCTGGTCGCCTCCATCTCATTAAATACATTCACAAAATCGTGAAGTTCCTGTAGATTCTAGCGTATGAACGCACCGATCGTCGTGGAGCAGCTGCACAAGTCCTTCGGGTCGACCCACGCGTTGGACGGACTCGACCTGGTGGCCGAGCAGGGGGAGGTCCACGGGTTCCTGGGGCCCAACGGCTCGGGCAAGTCCACCACCATCCGGGTGCTGCTGGGGCTGCTGCGGCCGGACTCCGGGCGGGCCGTGCTGCTCGCGGGCGACCCGTGGCGCGACGCGGCCAGCCTGCACCGGCGACTGGCCTACGTGCCGGGCGACGTGGCGCTGTGGCCGGGGCTGACCGGCGGTGAGGTCATCGACCTGATCGGGAGGCTGCGCGGTGGCCTCAACCAGGCCAAGCGGACCGAGCTGCTCACCGACTTCGAGCTCGACCCGGCCAAGAAGAGCCGCACCTACTCCAAGGGCAACCGGCAGAAGGTCGCGCTCGTCGCGGCACTGGCCTCCGACGCCGAGCTGCTCATCCTGGACGAGCCGACCAACGGGCTGGACCCCCTCATGGAGGAGGTCTTCCAGACCTGGATCCGCCGGGCCAAGGACGAGGGCCGCACGGTGCTGCTGAGCAGCCACATCCTGGCCGAGGTCGAGGCGCTGTGCGACCGGGTGTCGATCATCCGCGCGGGCCGCACGGTGCAGAGCGGCACGCTGGCCGACCTGCGCCACCTGACCAGCACCACGGTCACCGCCGAGACCGCACGGCCCGCGGACGGCCTGGCCGGCATCGCCGGCGTGAGCGACCTGGAGCGGGTGGACGGCCGAGTCACTTTCACGGTCGACACCGATCACCTCGACGAGGCGGTCGGCCACCTCTCCGCGCTGGGGATCCGGTCCCTGCAGGCCCACCCGCCGACCCTGGAGGAGCTCTTCCTCAGGCAGTATGGCGACCGCTTGCCTGCCCAGGATGACGAGCCTGCTCGCCTGGCCGGCTCGGCCGCGGGGGCCGGGGACGCGGGTCCCGGCCGCCACCGTGGGGGTGGGGGCCAATGACGACCGCGACCGCCGAGCGACCCGCTGTCGCCGGCGGGTCCCCGGCGAGGGCCTCGGGGCTCACCGGCACCGGCCACCTGGTCCGCCTCTTCCTGCGGCTGGACCGCGTCCACCTGCCGCTCTGGCTGCTGGGCATCGTCGGCATCGTCGCCTTCTCGGCCTCCGCCGTGCAGGGCCTCTACGACACCCCTGAGCTCCGGGCCGGCTACGCCGCGACCGTGACGGGCAGCCCGGCGGCCATCGTGATGAGCGGCCCGCCCCAGGCGCTGGACACCGTCGGGGGCATCACTCTCTTCGAGATCAACCTGACCTCGGCCGTGGGTATCGCGCTGATGGCGATCTTCCTCACCGTCCGGCACACCCGGGCGGAGGAGGAGGCCGGGCGCACCGAGCTGCTGCGCGCGGGCGTGCTGGGCCGGCACGCCCCGCTGGCCGCCGCGCTCATCGTCGTCGGTGCGGCCAGCATCCTGGTCGGCGCCCTCATCGCGGTGAGCCTGGTCGGGCTCGGGCTGCCCGTGGGTGGGTCGGTGCTCTTCGGGGCGGCGATGGCCTGCCTCGGCCTGGTCTTCGTCGCCGTGACGGCGGTGGCCGCCCAGGTGACCGAGCACGCGCGCGCCGCCCTCGGACTGGGCATCGCCGTGCTTGGGGTGGCGTGGGGGCTGCGCTCGTTCGGTGACATCCGTGAGAACGGCGTCTCCTGGCTCTCGCCGGTCGGCTGGGTCCAGGCCGTCAACGCCTACGGCGACCAGCGGTGGTGGCCGCTGCTGCTGCCCCTGGCGGCTGCGGCCGTGCTGACCGTGGTCGCGGTCCTGCTGACCCGGCGCCGGGACGTCGGGGCCGGGCTGGTCGCGACCCGGCCCGGCTCCCCGCGGGCCTCGACGGTGCTCTCCTCGGTGCCCGGTCTGGCCCTCGTCCAGCAGCGGTCGTCGATCTTCTGGTGGACCGTCGGGCTCTTCCTCGCCGGCCTGGCGTTCGGGTCCTTCGGCAACGAGATCAGCACCATGCTGGAGGACAACCCGACCCTGTCCGACGCCCTCGGCGGCGCGACCGGGGACGACCTCATCGACGCCTACTTCGGGCTGATCATGCTGATCCTGGTCCTCATCGTCGCGTGCTTCGCCGTGTCGTCGGTGCACCGGCTGCGGGTGGAGGAGTCCGCGGCGCGGACCGAGCTGGCGCTGTCGACGCACACCTCCCGGACCGCCTGGCTGCTCGGCTGGCTGGCGGTGACGGCGCTCGGCTCGCTGCTGGTGCTGGTGGCCGCCGGCGTTGGGGTGGCCGTGGCGGACACCCTGGTGAGCGGCTCCGCCGGACGGTTCGGGGAGCTCGTGGGGGCCTCGCTGGTCTACCTCCCGGCCGTCGGCGTGCTCGGCGGGCTCGCGGCCGCGCTCTACGGCTGGCTGCCCCGGCTCGGTGCCCTCGCCTGGGTGGTCGTCGCGGGCTGCTTCGTCGTCGGCTGGTTGGGGGAT
>JAAYYA010000316.1 GCA_012515595.1 Actinomycetales bacterium | reverse complement strand
CGGTGCCCGGTCGCGGAGGGGCGTCAGGAGAGGGTGATCCCCTGGCCGTCCGAGGCGACGTCGACCGTGACGGTGCTGCCGTCGGTGACCTCGCCGGACAGCAGCCCGCGCGCCAGGCGGTCGCCGATCTCGGTCTGCACGAGCCGGCGCAGGGGCCGGGCACCGTAGGCCGGGTCGTAGCCCCGCTCGGCGAGCCACTCGCTCGCGGCGTCGGTCACCTCGAGGGTGATCCGACGTTCGGAGAGGCGTTCGGCCAGGTGCGCGACCTGCAGCCCGACGATCGTGGCCAGCTCCTCCCGGCTGAGCGGGTCGAAGATCACGACCTCGTCCAGCCGGTTCAGGAACTCGGGCTTGAACGCGGTGCGGACAGTGGCCATCACCTGCTCGCGCTTGGTGTCCTGGTCGGTCGTCGGGTCCACCAGGAACTGGCTGCCCAGGTTGGAGGTCATCACCAGCAGCACGTTGCGGAAGTCGACCGTGCGGCCCTGGCCGTCGGTGAGACGGCCGTCGTCGAGCACCTGGAGCAGGATGTCGAAGGTCTCCGGGTGGGCCTTCTCCACCTCGTCGAGCAGCACCACCGAGTACGGGCGACGCCGGACCGCCTCGGTCAGCTGGCCGCCCTCCTCGTAGCCGACATAGCCCGGAGGGGCACCGACCAGGCGGGCCACCGAGTGGCGCTCGGAGTACTCCGACATGTCGATGCGCACCATCGCGCGCTCGTCGTCGAACAGGAAGTCCGCCAGGGCCTTGGCCAGCTCGGTCTTGCCGACGCCGGTGGGACCCAGGAACAGGAAGGAGCCAGTCGGTCGGTCAGGGTCGGCGACGCCGGCCCGGGACCGCCGCACCGCGTCGGAGACCGCGCGGACCGCCGTGTGCTGTCCGATGAGACGCTCGCCGATGACCTCCTCCATGCGAAGCAGCTTCTCGGTCTCGCCCTCGAGCAGGCGCCCGGCGGGGATCCCGGTCCACATCGAGATGACGTCGGCGATGTCGTCGGCGCCCACCTCGTCCTTGACCATCGGGTTCTCCCCCGTGGCGCCGGCGGTCGAGCCCGAGGCCTCAGCCTCCTGCGCCTCACCGAGCTCGTGCTCGGCCGCCGGGATCTCGCCGTACAGCAGGCGAGACGCAGCCTCGTAGTCACCCTCGCGCTGGAGCCGGTCGGCCTGCGTGCGCAGGTCGTCCAGCCGGGCCTTGAGCTCACCGACCCGGTTCAGGCCGGACTTCTCCGACTCCCACCGGGCGGTGAGCGCGGCCAGCTCGTCCTTCTTGTCCGCGAGGTCGTCGCGCAGCCGCTGGAGCCGCTCCCGGGAGGCCTCGTCGGTCTCCTTCTCCAGGTGCAGCTCCTCCATGAGGAGACGGTCGACCGCACGCTGCAGCTCGTCGATCTCGACAGGGCTGGAGTCGATCTCCATGCGCAGCCGGCTCGCCGACTCGTCCACCAGGTCGATCGCCTTGTCCGGCAGCTGGCGGCCGGTGATGTACCGGTCCGACAGGGTCGCCGCGGCAACCAGCGCCGAGTCGGCGATGGCGACCTTGTGGTGCGCCTCATAGCGCTCCTTCAGCCCCCGCAGGATGGCGATGGTGTCCTCGACACTGGGCTCCCCGACATACACCTGCTGGAAGCGGCGCTCCAGCGCCGGGTCCTTCTCGATGCGCTCGCGGTATTCGTCCAGCGTCGTCGCCCCGACCAGCCGCAGCTCGCCGCGGGCCAGCAGCGGCTTGAGCATGTTGCCGGCGTCCATCGCGCCCTCGGCGGCACCGGCGCCCACGACCGTGTGCAGCTCGTCGATGAAGGTGACGATGCGCCCGTCGCTGGCCTTGATCTCGTTGAGGACGGCCTTGAGCCGCTCCTCGAACTCACCGCGGTACTTCGCGCCGGCGACCATCGCCCCCAGGTCCAGCGAGATGAGCCGCTTGTCGCGCAGCGACTCCGGGACGTCACCGGCCACGATCCGCTGGGCGAGGCCCTCGACGACGGCGGTCTTGCCGACGCCGGGCTCGCCGATGAGCACCGGGTTGTTCTTGGTACGCCGGGAGAGCACCTGGACCACGCGCCGGATCTCGCTGTCGCGCCCGATGACCGGGTCGAGCTTGCCGTCGCGGGCCAGCGCTGTCAGGTCGGTGCCGAACTTCTCCAGCGCGTCGTAGGTCGCCTCAGGGTCCTGGCTGTCGACCTTGGCGCCCCCGCGCAGCGCCGGGATCCGCTCCCGCAGCGCCGCGGCGTCCAGCCCGAAGCGCGGCTCACTGGCGAGCGCGAGGAGCAGGTGGTCGGTGGAGACGAAGGTGTCCCCCATCGCCTGCATCTCCTGCTGGGCAGCGGTCAGTATGCCGTGCAGCTGCCGGGAGGCCTGTGGCGTGCCCACCGTGGCGCCCGACGCCGACGGCAGGGTGGCCAGCACGGTGTCCGCGGCCTGGACGGCGCTCGCGGCCGAGGAGCCGATCGCGTCCAGCAGCGGCCCGGTCGTGGTCTCGGTCTGCCGGGCGAGCGCCTTGAGCAGGTGCGCGGGCTCGACGTGCGGGTGCCCCGCGGTGGCCGCCTCGCGGACGGCCGTGGACACGGCCTCCTGGGCCTTGGTGGTCAGCTGCAGATCCATCGTCGTGCCGTCCCCTTCCTGGACAATTTTCGTAGTGGTTTTGCCGGCGCCCCACGCATTTTCGTAGCGGTTTTGCTGGCGCCTCACGCATTTTCGTAGCGGTTCTGTCGGTGCCGCCCGACACCTCCACCGGTGGTGTCACAGTGGTCAACCCCACCAAACTTGAGTCTATTCCGCTCAACTTTGAGAGTCGCCGCCGCGCAGCCGGACCGGCCCACCCATCACGCCAGCGGCAACTCCTCCCGCGCGCGAGTCACCCGGTCGTGCCACGCGATGACCTGCGCCTCGGCGGCACTCGGCTCCGGGCCCGTGGATGACAGCCAGCGCGTGGTGGCCCACGCCGGCCCCACGGCCTCGTAGCGCTCAAGCCACCGGCGCGCCGCCTCCGCCCGCCGCTCGTCCGCATACGGCCACGGCTCGGACAGCGCCCGCTGACCGCAGCGCCACGGCTTGGGCGTCAACCGCGCCCGGTAGGTCTGGTGCGTCGAGCAGAGCTTCACGTAGATCGGGTCCGAGTCGAGCTGCTGCAGCACCGCCTCGGCCGCCGACGTCCCCGGAGGCAGGTCGCCGCCGGTCACGAGGACCCGCAGCCCCGCGGCCGTCCGATAGGTGTGCACGCCCAGGTGCGGGTTGGCCGCGGCGAACCGCGCCACGCGCTCCAACGCCTCCTGCTCAGCACCGGAGGGCCCCAGGCCAGGCGGCCGGTCCTTGCGACCGAAGAGCCGCCCGAGCAGACCGCCGCCGGACTCCGCCGAACGGGGCTCCTCCTCCAGGTCGACATCGGCGACCAGGAAGAGGTCGGTGTTGAGCACCTCCGCGCCGTACCGGTTCCGGCTCACGATCGCCAGCAGGGTCCCGTCGGGAGCGGTGATCTCCGCCAGCGTCTCCTCACGCAGCGGCATCCGCGGGTAGTACGCCCACGACTGCAGCCGCTGACCCGCCGCGAGCCGCTCCCGGGTCTGCGCGAGACGGTCGGCGGCGACCGCGGCGGCCTCGGCGATCGAGGCGGTCGACCACCCCCAGATCGTCAGGTCGAGCGGCCTCCCGTCCTGGTCGGTCGCCCTCCCCCGCGCGGTCGTCCAGAAGCGTGGCAGCGGTCGCATGACCCCCAGTGTGTCAGCCGAGGACTGGCCTGATATGGGGGCCTGTGGTTACCCTGTCCGCTGTTGCGCACTTTGCCCGGCGCGCTCCAGCGCCAGCGCACACCACTGCCCCGACCTCACCCCGACCCGGGCGTGAGAGCCCAGACGGCCGTATGCCGTAGCGCACCTCGTCGCCTGGGCGAAGGAGAGACCTATGACCACCTACCAGCCGAAGCACGCCGCCCGCCCGCCGGCGCCCCACCGCCTCACCGCCCGGCTCGCCGGCGCCACGACGCTCGCCGTCGCCGCCGCCGGCCTGGCCGTCGCCCCGGCCCACGCGGCATACACCCCGGAGGTGTGGGACGCGGTCGCCCAGTGCGAGTCCGGCGGCGACTGGGACATCAACACCGGCAACGGGTTCTACGGCGGCCTGCAGTTCTGGCACCCCACGTGGAAGTCCTTCGGCGGTCAGGAGTACGCCGGCTATGCCCACCAGGCGACCAAGCAGGAGCAGATCGCCATCGCGCGCCGGGTGCTGTACACCCAGGGCCCGGGGGCCTGGCCGGTGTGCTCGGTCGTGGCCGGACTGACCCGCGACAACGGCGGGGCGGACCCCAACGCCCAGCCGGGCGACGGCGGTGAGGCACCCGGCGAGGTGACCCGCTACGTCTCCGCGAGCAACTCGGCCAACGTCCGCTCCGGCCCCGGCCTGGGCTACTCCGTCGTGGACTCCAAGCCCCGCGGCGCCCAGGTCACCGGGACCCTCAGCGGCGGCTGGCTCAAGATCGGCGACGGGCAGTACATCAGCTCCGTCGTCCTCTCGACCAGCCCCGTCGACGGCCAGGTCATCCGGTACGTCAAGGCGAGCACCACCGCCAACGTGCGCTCCGGCCCCGGCCTGGGCTACTCCGTCGTGGACTCCAAGCCCCGCGGCGCCCAGGTCACCGGCACCCTCAGCGGCGGCTGGCTCAAGATCGGCGACGGGCGGTACATGAGCTCCGCCATCCTGTCCAGCAGCCCCGTCGACGGCGGCGAGACCCCGGGCGAGGTCACCCGCTACGTCTCCGCGCGCTACGCCGCCAACGTCCGCTCCGGACCGAGCAACGGCTACGGCGTGGTCGACACCGTCCCGCGCGGCACGCAGGTCACCGGCACCCTCACCTCGAGCGGGTGGCTCAAGATCGGCACCAACCGCTACATCGGACCATCGGTGCTCTCCAGCACCCCCGTCTGACCGGCGCGGCCAGCCTCCGGCGCCCCGCCTGACACGGGCCGCCATCTTCGAGCGCCTTGGTGATCTCAAGGCCGACTGCAGTCGGCCTGAGGAACGCGAGGGCGCTCGAAGACGCGTGGCCGCTGTCAGGCCAGCCGGTCCCGCGCCAGGCGCACGGCGTCGACCACTTCCTCGGACAGGCCGGGCGGGCCGTTCGGCCTGCCGAGGGAGAGGACCGACCACCACCGCAGGTCGAGCGACTCGTCGCTGACCACGTGCTCGGCACCATCGGGCGCGACCGCGACGAAGCGGACGTCCAGGTGATGCACGCCGCCGCGGTCACCGCAGAACGGCACGGCGTGCTCGTCGAGGTGGACGGGCACGTCGTCGATCTGCAGGCCCTCGATCCCGGACTCCTCGGTGGCCTCGCGCAGCGCTGCGTCCACCAGTCGCGCGTCGTCCGGCTCGCAGTGCCCGCCGAACTGGAACCACCGTCCCGCGCGGGCGTGCAGCGTCAGCAGCACGCGGGACAGGTCCCGGGAGAGCACCACGGTGCTGGCGGTCACGTGGTCGGGATAGCAGGAGCGCTGGGTGCCGTCGGGGAAGTCGTAGAGGTGGCCGCCGAAGCGGTCCCGCAGCGCCGCCTGGGCGGCGTCGGGCGGCACCCACTCGGTCAGGGTCCTCAGGGCGTCGCGGTGCAGGGCGGAACTCACCCGGTCAGTGTGCCTGGTGACCGGCCCCCCGCGTCCCCTATGGTCGTGGAAGGTCCGGGGAGGCTGCCCGGAGCAGCCACGTGACGACATACTCCCCGTGAGGAGCCACCCGGGGCGGGAGGAACCCATGACCGAGCGACCGCAGCTAGCCTGCCCGTTGTGCGGCGGGACCGAGTTCGACCGGCACGAGGCGCGCCAGGACACCAGGTGGGGCTTCACCAGTCATCGGATCCAGATGATGGTCTGCCAGCGCTGCTCCTACATCCTGCACTTCTACCGGCACCGCTCGTTCTTCGACATGGACTGACCCGACGGGCGATCCGTCCGACCGACATGCCGGGCGGTTCCGGCTCATTCGTACCCGGGCGCGGCTGAGCCGGTGCGGGTCGGGCGTGTCGCGGGACGCGTGGTCCGCGCCGCGCTCGGTGGGCCAGGGATCGCGCAATACGGCGCGCTCGGTGGGGCTGTGGGACGCACCGCGACGCGCTCGGTCGATCAACGGGTGAGGGCCAGGCTGAGCCAGACGACGAAGGCGCCGGCGGCCAGGCCGGCCGGGACCTGGGCCGGGTGGGTTCGGTAGCGGCGGGCCGCCGGGATCAGCTCGCGCACGCTCAGCGCGATCATCATGCCGGCCACCAGGGCGAGGGTGAGCACGAGTAGCTGCGGGGGCAGCAGGGCGCGGAGCGCGAAGTACCCGATGAGGGCACCGGCCGGTTCGGCGACACCGGCGACGGCCGCCCAGGCCAGGGCGGGGCCGCGGCGGCCGGTCGCGGCGTACAGGGGCGCGGCGACGGCCATGCCCTCGGGGATGTTGTGGATCGCGATCGCCACGGCGAGCCCCACCCCGAGCTCGGGGGCCTCGAGCATCGCCAGGAAGGTCATCAGGCCCTCGGGCGCGTTGTGCGCCCCGATCACCAGCGCGATCAGGAGCCCGCTGCGCAGCAGGCCGTGGCTGCCGGTGAGGTCGTCACCGAGGTCTGCGGCCTCCCCACGCACGATCCGCTCCGGCAGCAGCGCGTCGATGAGCAGCACCGCTCCGCATCCCACCAGGAACGCCCCCGTGGTCCACCACACCGGTCCGGCGACGCCGGAGTCCCGCAGGGTGGACAGGCTCAGCGGGAGGATCTCCACCACGGAGAGCACGATCATCAGCCCGGCCGCGAACGCCAGCCCAGCCGCCAGCGGCCCCCGCTGGCGCATGCCCGGGTGCAGGGCCAGCACCCCGCCGACCACGGTCGCCGACCCGGCCAGCGCAGTCGCGGCGACGGCCCAGATCACGCGCGCCCCGTCATACGGCCCGGGGCGCTGTTCATGCGGTCACTATCTCACCGCCCGGGTGCGCCGCGGAGCGGAGACCTGCCAGCATGGGGGCATGACCGAGCTGCTGCCCGTCGACTCCTGGCTGACCGACATGGACGGGGTCCTCGTCCACGAGGAGCGGGCCCTGCCGGGTGCCGCGGAGTTCATCGCCGAGCTCCTCGACACCGGCAGCCGCTTCCAGCTGCTCACCAACAACTCGATCTTCACGCCCCGGGACCTGCGCGCCCGGCTGGCCGCCGGCGGCATCGAGGTGCCCGAGGAGGCGATCTGGACCTCGGCGCTGGCGACCGCGCAGTTCCTGGCCGAGCAGCGGGAGGGCGGCTCGGCCTACGTGATCGGCGAGGCGGGGCTGACCAACGCGATGCACAACGTCGGCTACGTGATGACCGACCGACACCCGGACTACGTGGTGCTCGGGGAGACCCGGACCTACTCCTTCGAGGCCATCACCCGGGCGATCCGCCTGGTGGAGGACGGGGCCCGGTTCATCGCGACCAACCCGGACCCGACCGGTCCCTCGGCGCACGGCCCGCTGCCGGCGACCGGCTCCGTCGCAGCCCTGATCACCCGGGCGACCGGGGTCGAGCCGTACTTCGTCGGCAAGCCCAACCCGTTGATGATGCGCAGTGCGCTGCGCCGGATCGAGGCCCACTCCGAGCACACGGTGATGATCGGGGACCGGATGGACACCGACATCATCAGCGGCCTGGAGGCGGGTCTGCGCACCATCCTGGTGCTGACCGGGTCGACCCAGGCCGACCAGGTGGAGCGGTTCCCGTTCCGGCCGACGCGGGTGTGCGACTCGATCGCGGACGTGGTGCCGCTGGTCCGGGAGTTCGGCCGGGCTTAGGGTCACGCCGGGCGGACCGCAAGGTGAACGGTGGGTGAACGTATGGTGAACCAGGCGTGACCCACGAGGCGCCGACAAGGCGCCAGTTTGACGTCGCTGGCCTCGGTCCTTAGGTTGGTCGCGGGCGTCCGTGGGGGGCGTCCAAGCAGATGCGCTGGCACGACGCGCCTTCCGGGGCGTTGCTGTGCCCGCTCGATCGAATGGGGAAATGTGAAGAAGAAGACGACACGCGGGGCGCTCGTCGCCGTCGCGGGGTTCGGCCTGACGGTCGGCATGCTGCCGGCCGTCACCGCCAACGCCGCGCCGGACGTCGACCGTGACGCAGCAACCATCAGCAGCCAGGTCGAGGCCGAGCTGCAGTCCGAGGGCAAGGCCGACGTCTGGCTGTCCCTCGGCGACAAGGCGGACCTCTCGGCCGCCTACAACATGTCCTGGGACGACCGGGGCGACTACGTCTACAACACCCTGACGGCGCACGCCGAGGCGAGCCAGGCCGACCTGGTCGCCCAGCTGGACCGCGCGGGCGTGACGTACGAGACGTTCTGGATCAACAACGCCATCCGCGTCGAGGACGCCACCGCCGACCTCGTCGGTGACGTGGCCGTCGACTTCGGCGTGAGCCGGATCAGCCCGACCCTCACGCCCGAGCTGGTCGACGCGGAGCCGACCGTCGTGACCGAGCCCAACGCCACGACGTGGGGCCTGGACGACATCAAGGCCCCCCAGATCTGGGCGGACTACGGCACGACCGGCGAGGACATCGTCGTCGGCACGTTCGACACCGGCATGGACGTCAGCCACCCGGCCCTGACCGCGGCCTACCGCGGCACCACGACCGGCAGCGACGACTACAACTGGTTCGACAGCCGCGGCACCAGCGACAGCCCCGTCGACCCGCACGGCCACGGCACGCACGTGTCCGGCACCATGGTCGGCGCGGACGGCGAGAACCAGATCGGTGTCGCCCCGGGCGCCCAGCTGATCGGCGCGACCGGCTGCTGCGTCAGCGACGCCGACGTCTTCGAGACCTTCGAGTGGTTCGTCGCCCCGACCCGCGTGGACGGCAGCGACGCTGACCCGTCCATGCGTCCGCACATCGTCAACAGCTCCTGGGGCTTCACCGGCTACCAGGACTCCGATGCCGCGCTGATCGCGCTGCTCGACCCGGCCCTCGAGGGCTTCGACGCCGCGGGCATCTTCGGTGTCTTCAGCGCCGGCAACTCCAACCGCCCCGAGGACCACGAGGGCGACCTGGGTCCGTGCGACAACATCTCCAACCCGGCGTGGCACAACGGCGCGCACTACGTCGTCGGCGCCTACGCCGAGGGCCGCACCATCGGTGACTTCTCCAGCCGTGGCCCGGGCCAGGACGGCGAGAACGGCGTCGACATCGCCGCTCCCGGCGTGGCCGTGACCTCGTCCGTCCCGGGTGGTGGCTACGAGTCCTGGAACGGCACCTCGATGGCCTCCCCGCACGTCTCCGGCGCCGTCGCGCTGCTGTGGAGCGCGCACCCCGAGCTCATCGGTGACCAGGCGGCGACCATCGCCGCCCTGGACGCCGCTGCGGTCGACCAGGCCGACCCCGAGTGCGGTGGCCCGGACAGCGACAACCCCACCTTCGGTGAGGGCGCGCTGGACCTGGTCGTCCTCTTCGAGTCCCTCGAGGTCCCCGCGGACGCCCCGGAGGTGACCCGCGCCGCGGGTGAGAACCGGTACGAGACCGCTCAGGTCGTTGCCGACCTGTTCGGCGACGACGTCGACACCGTCTACCTGGCCTCCGGCCAGAACTACCCCGACGCGGTGACCGGCTCCCCGGCCGCTGCTCAGGGCAAGCTCCTCGGTGTCATGGCGACCCCGGACGGCAGCCCCGCCCCGGTGCTGCTGGCCAAGTCCGACCTGGTGCCCAGCGCGACCCGCGCCGCCCTGGCGGACATCGCCCCCGAGAACATCGTGATCCTGGGTGGCGAGACCATCATCGGCGCCGAGGTCGAGGCCGGCCTGGCCGAGGACTACAACGTCAGCCGTGTCGCCGGCGCGGACCGCTACGACACCGCGGCCAACCTGGCCAAGCTGTTCACCGGGACCGACAAGGTCTACGTCGCGGCGGGCAACGACAACGCGTTCTCCGACGCGCTGACCGCCTCCGCGCTGGCCGGCACGGACAACGCGCCCGTCCTGCTGACCAAGCCGGACGCGGTGCCCGCGGTGACCGCGGCGGCTCTGGAGGAGCTCGCCCCGTCCGAGATCATCGTCATCGGTGGCACCGCCACCATCAGCGACGAGGTCTACGCGGAGCTTGGTGCGACCGGTCGTCTCGGCGGCGCCAACAAGTTCGAGACCGCTGCTGCGATCTCGGCCGAGTTCGGCGCTGACGTCCCGCTGGTCTACGTGGCCTCCGCCAACGACTACCCGGACGCCCTGGCGTCCTCGTCGCTGGCTGGCTCGCAGGGCGCTCCGGTCATCGTCGTCAAGGGCACCCACGACCCGGCCGACGACAAGATCCCGGCCGTCATCGAGCAGGCGCTGCAGACCCTCTCCCCGGAGCAGGTCGTCATCGTCGGTGGCCCGGACGCCGTGGACAACACCGTCACGGCGTGGCTGGAGGACCCGGCCAACTGGGGCTGAAACACCCCGTGATGCTGTGAGCCCTCGGGCTTAGCACACCTTCACAAGGCCGCCGGCCGGAGCACCTGCTCCGGCCGGCGGTCTTGTGTGTGGGGGCGCGGATACCAGGCTCACCTCGCGCGCACCGACCCTCCGCCGGTCATCGCCTTCTTCGAGCGCCCTCGCGCTCTCAAGGCCGACTGCAGTCGGCCCGAGGATGAGCAAGGCGCTCGAAGAACGAGGCGCGACGGGCCCGGGGCCAAGGGCGAACGCGTCAGGAGGCCAGCCGGTGGTGGAGCGGCTGCGTGAGTATGCCGTCACGCACCTTTCGGGTAGCGCGCGCTCAGAAGGGCAGCGGGCGCCACACCGCGACCGCGGTGCTGGTCGACTCCTGGCGCGGCCGGGTGCCGGGCCGCATCACGACGGCCTCGCCCGACGGCCCGGCCGCGAACACCCGGCTGCGGACCGCCAGCGCCTCACGGAGCGCGCGGTTCTCCTCCAGCAGCTCGGCGGCGCGCTCGCGCAGCGCCTCGACCTGGTGCTCCAGCACCATGATCCGCTGGATCCCGGCCAGGCTGATGCCCTCGTCCTGGGAGAGCCGCTGCACCTCGCGGAGCCGGTCGACGTCGCGCGCGGAGTAGCGCCGCCCGCCGCCCCGGGTCCGCTGCGGCGTCACCAGCCCGAGCCGGTCGTACTGCCGCAGCGTCTGCGCGTGCATGCCCGCGAGCTCGGCCGCGATGGAGATGACGTAGACGGGGGTGTCCTCGTCGGGACTGTTCTGCCGTGCCACTGGTCCTCCTCCTTCGCGGTATGCCGTGGGGCTCGGTGCGCGGGTCAGTCACCCGCGCGGATGGTTACTCCCTGGCGCGCTGCAACAGCTCGGCGCGCGGGTCCGCGCCGTCCTCCTCGGCCGCGAGCGCCTCGACGGCCTCGCGCGCCTTGTCGGACAGGCGTTGCGGGACGACGACGTTGACCTTGGCCAGCAGGTCGCCGGTCCCGTTCTTGGTCTGGATGCCGCGACCCTTGACGCGCAGCACCCGGCCGGACGGGGTGCCCGGCGCGACCTTGACGCGCACGGTGCCGCCGTCGAGGGTGGGCACGGTGACGGTGGCGCCGAGGGCCGCCTCGGCGAAGGTCACCGGCAGGTCGACGGTCAGGTTATTGCCGTCGCGGTCGAAGACCGGGTGCGGCCGGACGGACACGACCAGCATGAGGTCGCCGTTCGGGGCACCGGGGTCGCCGGGCATGCCCTTGCCGCGCAGCCGGATCTTCTGGCCATCCTTGACGCCCGCCGGGATCCGGGTGGTGATCCGCCCGCCCTCGGGGGTCTGCAGGGTGACCGTGTCACCCGTGGCGGCCTGCGTGAAGTCGATGGTGGTGCGCGCTTCTACATCCCGGCCCTTGCGCGGACCGCGGGTGGCCCCGAAAGGTGAGCCCCCGGCATACTGCCCGCCGCCACCGCCGAACCCGCCCAGCAGGTCCTCGATGTTGATCCCCTGGCCGCCGGAGGTGGTGAAGCGCGTGCCCCCACCGCCGCCGCCCCCGCCGAACATCTGGGCGAAGAGGTCCTCGAAGCCGGCACCGCCGCCCGCGCCGGGGCCGCCGGCGGTGAACCGGGCGCCGCCGCGGGACATGGCGCGGACCGCGTCGTACTGCTTGCGCTGCTCGGAGTCGGACAGGACCGCGTAGGCCTCGCCGATCTCCTTGAACTTCTTCTCCGCCGCGGTGTCGCCCGGCTTGGAGTCCGGGTGCCACTCGCGCGCGAGCTTGCGGTAGGTGCTCTTGATCGTCTTGTCGTCAGCGTCCGACGGCACCCCGAGGATCGCGTAGAAGTCCTTCTCGAACCAGTCCTGGCTGGCCATGTGTCCTCACCTCCCTGTCAGCATCCCAATTTTCATAGTGGTTTTGTCGGTCCCACCCGCATTTTCGTAGCGGTTTTGTCGGTCCCACCCGCATTTTCGTAGGGGTTCCGTACGCCTTCCGCACCTTCTCGTAGCGGTTTCGTTCATCCCAGCCGGTCCCACCTGCTCCAGGCAGTATGACGACCGGCCGGGTCACCGGGGCAGCGCCACTGGGGCGCCGCCCCGGTCCCGATCATGCCGGGTCGGCCACCGCCACGCGCGCGGCGCGGACCACCCGGTCACCGACCTTGAAGCCCGGCTGCATGACCTGGACGATCGTCGTCTCGGTCGCACCCTCGGGCAGGTCGGCCTCCGGCAGGTGCATCAGTGCCTCGTGCACGGTCGGGTCGAAGGTCTCCCCGACCTCACCGAGCCGCACGACACCGAACCGGCCGAGCGTCGCCTCGAGCTTCTCGGCGATGGCCAGCAACGGCCCCTCCGTCAGCTCGCCGTGCTCCTTGGCCATGTGCAGGTCGTCGAGCACCGGCAGCAGCGCCTCGACCACGGTCGCGGCACCCGCCTCACGGTCGAGCGCGCGGTCCCGGTCGACGCGGCGCTTGTAGTTGACGTACTCCGCCTGGAGGCGGCGCAGGTCCTCGAGCCGGTCGGCTGCGAGCTGGGTGTCGGGGTGGGCCTCCTCGACGGAGACATCCACGCCACCCTCCTCGGCACCGTCCCCGGCGCCAGTCGCAGCGCCCGCCTGACCCGGCAGGGCCTCGCCGACGTCACCGGCGAAGGCGTCGTCACCCTCGGCCGGCACCTCGGCCTGGTCCGCTGGCTCGGCCGCAGCCGGCTGCCGGACCTGACCGGTCTCGGGGTCCAACCGGCGCTTGTCCCGGATCACCGGGCCGGTGCGGCCCTCGGACTCGGGGTCCTGAGGCCCACCGGCACCGGTGTGCTGGGTCACTTGGTCTCCTCGTCGTCGACGACCTCGGCGTCGATCACGTCGTCGGCCGCGGCGCCCGCATCACCGGCGGGCTCGCCGCCGGGGAAGCCACCCTCAGCGCCGGGGAAACCGGCACCGGCGTCGGCGCCTCCCTCGGCCTGCGAGGCGGCGTAGATCGCCGAGCCCATCTTCTGGCTCTCGGTGGAGAGGGTCTCCATCTTGGCCTTGATGTCCTCGATGCTCGCCTCGGACTCCGGCTTCAGGGCCTCCTTGAGATCGGCCAGGGCCGAGTCCACGGTGCCGCGCAGGTCCGCCGGGACCTTGTCGCCGGAGTCGGACAGGAACTTCTCGGTGGAGTAGACCAGCTGCTCCGCGGTGTTGCGGGTCTCGGTCTCCTCGCGCCGCTTCTTGTCCTCCTCGGCGTGCGCCTCGGCGTCCTTGACCATGCGCTCGATCTCCTCCTTCGGCAGCGCGGAGCCGCCGGAGATCGTCATCGACTGCTCCTTGCCGGTGCCGCGGTCCTTGGCGGACACGTGCACGATGCCGTTGGCGTCGATGTCGAAGGTGACCTCGATCTGCGGGAT
>JAAYYA010000315.1 GCA_012515595.1 Actinomycetales bacterium | reverse complement strand
CATACTGCCCCTGGCGGACGACCCGACCGACCGGTTCACCGCCGCGATCGTGCTCGAGGACGACGAGGTCTCCCTGCTCGTCCTCGGTTCGGACCAGCGGTGGCGCACCGCGGCCACCGGTGTGGGCGGCATGTCGCGGGACGGGCAGTTCGCGCTGATCCCGCCGTTGGTGGACACCTCGATCTCGCCCACGGGAGAGTGGCTCGCCTACCGCGCGGCCTTCAGCACGAACGGCACGGACGGCAACATCGTCATCGTCACGGCGTCGACCGGCGAGGTCCGCGAGTTCCCCACCGACGGGGAGTGGCCCGACAACTTCCCCAACGACTTCTTCTGGCTCGACGACGACCGCCTCGCGGTCGACCTGCGCGAGGACCGCGCGATGGTCGTCGACGCGTCATCCGGGCAGGTCACCCACGACACCTCGTGGAGTGAGGCCCGGGAGCTCACCCCGTGGCACATCGTGGTCCAGGCACCCGACGACATGACGCCCGGCCCGGTCGTCCTGCAGCAGTGGGACGCCGCGGGCGAGGTGGTCGAGGAGGTGCCCCTGGACTTCACGGCCAGCCCCGGCGGGGAGTCCGTGCTGGCCGAGGACCGCGTCACCACCCTCGTGAGGACCGAGGACGTGGCGGTGATCGAGCCGGGCTGGGACGGCGTGACGCCCGAGTCGGTCGACCTGGTGCTGACCCTCGACGGCACCCAGGAGACCGTCAACGTCCTGCAGGCCGACCGGAGCTTCGAGGTCTTCCCGGTGCGGTGGGTGGATCGTGGATCGCTGATCGTGCACGTCTGGGCGGACGACCGTCCGCACTACCTGCTGTGGGACACCCAGAACGGTGGTGTCCACCTGCTGACCGAGCCGGACCTGCCGACGCTCCGGAGCGGGCCGGTCTTCGGCAGTATCGTGCCCTGAGCCCGCCTTCCACGATCGGAGCACCCGATGGTCACGACTCCCCCGTCCGCCACGCCTGACCTCGGCCGCGTCGGATTCTGGCGTGCGGCGGTGCTCCTCACGCCCGAGCTGGCCGCGGGCGCCGAGCGGCTCGGCTACGGCGCCATCTGGATCGGCGGCAGCCCGCCAGGTGACCTCAACCTCGCGGAGCAGCTCCTCGACGCCACCGAGCGGGTGACGGTCGCCACCGGCATCGTCAACATCTGGAAGGTCCCGGCCACCGAGGTTGCCGCGTCCTTCCACCGCCTCGAGGCTCGGCACCCGGGCCGGTTCGTGCTGGGCATCGGCATCGGGCACCGCGAGAACCAGGGCAACCAGTACCAGAAGCCGTATGCCGCGCTCGTCTCCTACCTCGACACCCTGGACGCCGAGGGCGTGCCCGCCCACCGGCGGCTGGTCTCGGCGCTCGGCCCGCGCACCCTGCGGCTCGCGGCCGAACGGTCGCTGGGCACCCACCCCTACCTGACCACGCCGGCCCACACCCGGTTCGCCCGCGACATCGGCGGGCCCGGCTCGCTCGTGGCGCCGGAGCAGCGCCTCGTGCCGGACACCGACCCCGCCACCGCGCGCGAGACTG
>JAAYYA010000314.1 GCA_012515595.1 Actinomycetales bacterium | reverse complement strand
CAGGACGGCGTGGTCGTCATCGACCAGACCGCCATCAAGGGCTCGCGGCGCAGCAACCCGGCCACCTACACCGGCCTGCTCGAGCCGATCCGCAAGGCGTTCGCCAAGGCCAACGGGGTGAAGCCGGCGCTGTTCAGCCCCAACTCGGAGGGTGCGTGCCCGACCTGCAAGGGTGCGGGCGTCGTCTACATGGACCTGGCGATGATGGCCGGTGTCGCCTCGCCCTGCGACGAGTGCGAGGGCCGCCGCTTCCAGGCCTCGGTCCTGGAGTTCACCCTCGGGGGCCGCGACATCAGCGAGGTGCTCGCGATGCCGGTCTCCGAGGCGGAGGACTTCTTCGCCGAGGGCGAGGCGCGCATCCCCGCGGCGCACAAGATCCTGGCCCGGCTGGAGGACGTCGGACTGGGCTACGTCACGCTCGGCCAGCCCCTCACGACCCTGTCTGGCGGGGAGCGACAGCGGCTCAAGCTGGCCGCGCAGATGGGCGACAAGGGCGAGGTCTACATCCTCGACGAGCCCACCACCGGCCTGCACCTCGCCGACGTGGAGAACCTCCTCGGGCTGCTCGACCGGCTCGTCGACTCCGGCAAGTCGGTCATCGTGATCGAGCACCACCAGGCCGTCATGGCGCACGCCGACTGGGTCATCGACCTCGGCCCCGGCGCCGGCCACGACGGCGGGCGCGTCGTCTTTGAGGGCACACCGGCCGACCTGGTGGCGGACGCCTCGACGCTGACCGGGCAGCACCTGCTCGACTACGTGTCGTGAGCTCCCGAGGTCCTGCCCGCGCCGACGCTCAGGAGCCGGGGGCGCACCGCGCCCTGATCGGGGCCATCCGCGAGGCGCTCGCGGCCGCCGGTGACCCGGAGCGGGCCGCCGGCCAGCAGCGTTACATGAAGTCCGCGATGCCCTACCGCGGCCTGACCAGCCCCGTGCTCAGGGCGACGTTGAAGCCGATCCTCAGCGCCACGGCATACGACCTTGCGGACCGGGGCACCTGGGAGGCGACGGTCCGCGCGCTCTGGGACGAGGCGGCCTACCGGGAGGAGCGCTATGCCGCGCTGGCGGTGGCGGGTCACCGGCGCTATCGCTCGTTCCGGGACGTGGCGACCCTGCCGCTGTACGCCGACCTGTCGCGGACCGGCGCCTGGTGGGACCTGGTCGACGACATCGCCACGCATCACGTGGCCCCGGTGCTGCTGGCCGACCGGGCTGGCGCGACGCCCGTGGTGCGGGCCTGGGCCGAGGACGACTCCCTGTGGGTGCGGCGGACCGCGATCCTGGCGCAGCTGCCGGCCAAGGCCGAGACCGACCGGGACCTGCTGACGCACTGCCTGGAGGTCAACCTGCCGGGCAGCGAGTTCGGGTCGGAGTTCTTCATCCGCAAGGCGATCGGGTGGGCGCTGCGCGAGTTCGCCAAGACCGACCCGGAGTGGGTGCTGGACTTCGTCGGCGACCACGAGCTCAGCCCGCTGAGTCGCCGGGAGGCCTTGAAGCACCTCACGGTGGCAGATGTTCCCGGCTGAACATCGCCTCTGCTGACGTCGTCCCTGCTGAGTGTCAACCCGTCGGACTTCGTCCCTGCTGACCCGTCTCCCGGTGCCCGCTGCGCTGGCGGGCTCGTGGCCGACGCGGAAGACTTTTCTGCTGGGCCTGTCGATGTGGCCCCGGCCCGTTCGACCAGACAGTGAGAGGGGCCATCCGAGGTCGCTCCACGACACAGGAGCAGAACAATGAAGTACATGCTGATCATGCGCAGCACGGACGAGGCCGAGGAGGCCTTCGCCAACGTCGACTTCCAGGAGGCCATGGACGCGATGGGCCGCTACAACGCCGAGCTGATCTCGGCCGGCGTGCTCGTGGCGGCCGAGGGCTTGGACGACGCGCCGAAGGGGGTCGTCGTGGACTACTCCTCGACGCCGCCGGTCGTGACCGACGGCCCCTACGGCGAGACCAAGGAGCTGTTCGCAGGGTTCTGGATCCTCGACGTCGCTTCCCAGGATGAGGCCGTCGAGTGGGCCACGCGGGCGCCGCTGGCCGGCCCAGGCACGAAGGCCGAGATCCGCCGGATCGTCAGCATCGACGAGTTCCCCGCGGACAACGAGTGGATCCAGAAGGAGCGGGCGTGGCGGGAGGCCACGGGCCAGCTGTGAGCCGGGAGCCCGACCCACGGGCAGCCGTCGAGGCGGTCTGGCGCATCGAGTCAGCCCGCCTCGTCGGCGCACTCGCGCGCGTCACCGGGGACTTCGCCCTCGCCGAGGACCTGGCCCAGGAGGCGCTCGCCGAGGCGCTGGTCTCCTGGCCACGGGACGGGGTTCCCCGGTCGCCGGCCGGGTGGTTGATGACGGTCGGCAAGCGACGCGCCATCGACCGCTTCCGGCGCAGCTCTGCCCTCACCGACCGGTATGCCGCACTCGCGCGAGACCTCTCCGAGGGCCAGTCCTCGTCGGGGGTGCCCACCAGTGCCAGGGGTGGTGGCTCCCTGGGCGTGGTTGGCAGCCGGGAGGCGGCCGACCCTGCCGACGGCGACCTGCTGTGGGACCCCGACCGCATCGACGACGACGTGCTGGCCCTGATCTTCATCGCCTGCCACCCCGTGCTGTCGCGGGAGGCCAGCATCGCCCTGACCCTGCGGGTAGTCGGGGGGCTCGGCAGCGAGGAGATCGCCCGGGCCTTCATGGTGCCGACCGCGACGGTCCAGGCGCGCATCACCCGGGCCAAGAAGACCCTCGCCGCCGCGCAGGTGGCCTTCGAGGTCCCCAGGGAGCGGGAGCGCGGCGAGCGCCTCAGCCAGGTGCTGTCGGTGGTCTACCTGATCTTCACCGAGGGGTCGACCGCGACCGCCGGTGAGTCACTGATGCGCGTGGACCTGGCGCGCGAGGCGATCCGGCTGGCCCGGGTGCTGGCCCAGCTGCTGCCGCAGGAGCCCGAGGTCTTCGGGCTGCTCGCGCTGCTCGAACTGGCCGCCGCGCGCTTCCCGGCCCGGCAGGACGCCCAGGGTCGTCCGGTGCTGCTCGACCACCAGGACCGCGGGCGCTGGGACCGGTCCGCCATCCGCCGGGGCAGCGCCGCCCTGCGGCAGGCCGCATCGCTGGGACGGGGCCTGGGCGCCTACGGCCTCCAGGCCGCGATCGCCGAGTGCCACGACATCGCGCCCCGGTTCGACCTGACCGACTGGGACCGGATCGTGGTGCTCTACGAGGCACTCGGGCACCTGGCCCCCTCCCCCGTGGTGGATCTCAACCGGGCCGTGGCGGTCTCGATGGCCGAGGGTCCCGCCACGGCGCTGCGCATCGTCGACCGCCTCCGGCACGACAAGACCTTGCGGGGTTCGCACCTGCTGCCGACGGTCCGGGGCGAGCTGCTCACCCGGCTCGGACGTGCCGAGGAGGCGCGGGCTGAGCTGGAGGAGGCGCTGAGGCTGTGCGGCAACGAGGCTGAGCAGCACGTGCTGCAGGGGAAGCTGCGGGCCCTGCCGATCCGCTGACCATCGTCGGGTGCGACGGGCGGAGTGTGCGCGGCAGGGGTCAGCGCCCAACGCACGTCACGCGTGCGGCAGTGCTCGGTCGGTCCCTCGGCGTCCACCCCGGCCGCCTGACTCGTGGGTCAGGCGGCCGAGGTTTCTCGGTGGTCCCGTGGATAGGTGACCCACTGCTGGTCGTAGGGGTCAGTCCAGATCACGCGGCCGTCCTCGAGCAGCTCGGCCCGCCAGGCGGTGGCGTGCTTGAGACGGTGGTGATGCCGGCACAGACAGATCAGGTTGCGGGCCTCGGTCGGCCCCGCGGGCCAGGGCACCACGTGGTCGATGTCGCACCGCTCGGCTCGTCGGGAGCAGTTCGGGAACCTGCAGGTGCCGTCCCGGAGCCGCACGAAGCGGGCGATGCCCGCCGGTGGCCGGTATCCCGTCGCCCGGGTCTCCACGGTCGTGCCGGTCTCGGGGTCGATGAGCATGCGGGTGATCGAGACGCCCAGGTCGGCGGCCATCGACAGCACCAGCGGCACAGGGATCACCCCGATCCCGGGCACCTCGACCCCGACCCCGTCAGGGTCGGAGGGCGCCAGCTGCGGCCAGATCGTCTCCCACACGGACCCGGCGGGGCCGACCGACCCGGCGGGACCTACGGGTGCGACGGGTCCCACGGAGCCCGCGCAGTCGCGGGCCGGCGAGCCCCCGAAGGCCTCGGGCACCGGCACGTCGTCGGCCGGGTCATCGTCCCCCACGCCCATGGTGGTGACGGGGACGGCCAGCGTCAGCGCAGCCTTGATCGTGGCGTTGCCCAGGATCAGGTCTAGCAGCGCGTCGGCGCGGCACTGGTCGATGGTGCGCTCTGGGTCGTCCTGCTTGCGCTGCTGCGCGAGGGCGTCGATCGCTGCCCAGGCCTGGGCGGACTCCGCAGCCGGGAGCTGGGCCATCCACTCCGTCATGCCGGGCAGGTGCGAGGCCCGGGTGCTGACGAACCGCTCGAGCTTGGCCCGCGCCGCGCGCTGCCGCACCGCGTCCGGGTCGAGGTCGGCCAGCTCCTTGCGGACGCGGGACCGGATCCGGCCCGCCGTCCGTGACTGCGCCCACGGGAAGAGCTTCTCCTCCACCGCCGCGCACGTGTCGTGGTCGGCGTCCGCGAGCTCGTCGGCGATCACCTGCGCCCGGAAGAGGTCCAGGTCGCCCGACGCCAGTGCAAGGAGCGTGCGGGGGAGGTCGGCGGCCAGTTTCGCCCCGGTACGGACGAGCCTCGTCGCCGATCCGTGCGTCATCCCCAGCAAGGGCGCCAGGGTGTCGGAGGCGAACTCGTCGATGAAGCCCACGCCGCGGTCCACCTTGTGTACACCGGTGTCATTGTCGACCAGCGTCCGCGCCGCGAACTGGGCGATGCGCACCACCTGGGCCGCCTGGACCGACCCTGAGGCAACCTGCAGGCCGCGGATCTGGCCGACGAGCTCGGAGTCGGTCAGCCACTCCCCGCCGTCGACGGCCTCGTCGAAGAGCTCCCGCGCGCCACCGCTCAGCTCGGTGAGCAGCTCAGGGACGGGCAGCACCACCGCGGTGCCGTCCTCGCTGAAGCTCTCCACCATCATGCGAACAAGCGTATGACACGCCACCGACACTCCCCTCGGTTGTCCACAGCCCACGTAGGCGTCGGAGGGTGAGCCGCTCGAGGTGGCGACGCGAAAGGCGGTTCTGCGCGCCTCCTCAGCCGTCGCGTGCAGGCACCGCCCCGAGGGTCACCACACCGGCCGGGCCGGACACCGTCACCACATCCTGCAGCTCAGCCCCGTCGGCGACGGGGGGCAGTCGCTCCTCCCCCACCGCGAAGTACACGTAGTTGCGCGGCGACCACGGCCACCAGTCCTCCCGCCACATCACCGCGCCACCATCGGCGATCACTCCTTTCTCGTCCGACACTGAGAGGAAGACCGAGCCGTCCTCCTTGCGCAACTCCGGCCAGTCGTGCTGGTCCAGGGCCACGACATATGTCTCATCGAGCAGCCTGACCATGCCGCCAGGATCAACCGGCCCGGGTTGCACCGTTGTCTCGGCCGCGTCGTCCTGGTTCTGGGCGTGCCAGGTGATGGCATCGGCGGACCACTGCACGTCGGAGTAGTCGTCGCCCTCCCAGTCGAAGAGCACGAGGTCCGCAGACGGCAGCTCCTCGGTCGGCACCGCCGGCCCGACGTCGACCACCTCCCGCTCCTGCCCCACCTGCGTCTGCCCCATCCGCACCTGGCGCGCGAAGACCGCCTCGCTCGGCACTCGCGCCACCGTGTAGTCCTCGGCCCTTCGTGCGCTCTGGCCCACACCGCCCAACGTCTCCCCGTCGACGATGCCGATCATGGGCACCTGCGGCAGGTCGAAGCCGGTGACTTCGGCATCGCCGTCACGCAGCTGCACGGTCGTTGCGACCTGGCCACTGGCGGTCCAGACCTGGTGCCCGTTGTGGAAGATGATCTCCTCCGGCCGATAGTTCGAGGCCCCCACGGTGATCCAGTAAGACAGGTCCGCTCCGTCGATCTCCAGGGACCCGGTCATCTCCGAGCTCGTCTCACTGACATAGGGGACGAGGTTGACATCGCGCTTCGCCCCCGGCGCTGTGCGCCACAGCACGACCGTGACCCCCTCACCCACGAAGAGATCCGCCCCCCCAGCCATCGTCTCCCCCTCGACCGTCTGCTCCACCCCGTCAACCACGTAGGTCGCGGACGATCCCTGCGGGCCCTTGGTGACGCTCAGCGACCTGATCTCCTCCATCGCGGGCTGTGTCCAGCGGCCGCGCTCCGCGTTGATCCTCTCGAGGACGTCCACGGTGGTCTCCTCCTCCACCTCCCACGTCACGCTGGCCGGGGACACCTCCTGATCCCCGAGCCGGCCCGGCCCCTGCCCCAACCAGAGGGCAGCCACGAGCACCGTGGCCGTTGCTCCCCCGGCCGTGAGGCGACGACGACGCACCCGGCGGCGGCCCACGTCCACGACCCCGGAGACGTCCACGTCCAGGTGCGGCGTGTGGGCAGCGACCCGCCCTAGCAGCCTGGTCACATCGTGCTCAGACATGATCGTCCTCCTTGAGCGTGGCCCGCAGGGCCGCCAGGCCCCGCGAGGTGTACCCCTTGACCGCCCCGACGCTGACGCCCATGGTCTCGGCGGTCTGTTTCTCCGACAGGTCCAGATAGTGGCGCAGCACGACGCTCTCCCGCTCCCGCGGCCCGAGGGACTGCAGTGCTCGGATGACGTCGACGACCTCGGCATCGACCGACCCTGTCGCCCCCTCGTGCGGCTCCTCCACCAACACCTCGCGGCGGGTCCGCCGCCAGCGGTCGGTGTGCAGGTTGGCAAGCACGCGACGCGCGTAGGCCACGGGCTGCTCCCGCCCGACCCGCGACCACTTCAGATAGACCCGGACGAGGGTCTCTTGGACCAGGTCCTCGGCGGCGTGTCGGTCGGCGCTCAACATCCAGGCCGTCGTGAGGAGCCACGGCTTGACGGACGTGGCGAACTCGACGAACGAGTCCTCCTGCTCCCGCCGCATCCGACACCTCCCTGCTGCCAGCCACTCTGCCCTGTCGACGGTCCCTAACGCCGCAGGCGGTCAGAAGGTTGTAGCCCACGGGATGCTCGCTGGATCCGTAGGCTGGACGGGTGAGCCCAGGCGAGGACGGCAGCGAGGCGGAGGACCGGCTGGTCCGTGCCGCCGCCACCCAGCTGTATGCCGGGGCACCGGCCGAGTTCATCGCCACCCGGACCGCTCTGGTCAAGTCCGCGAAGGCCGAGGGCCAGAAGGAGGCCGCCAAGAGCATCGGCGCGCTGCGCCGACCGAGCGTCGCGGCGTGGGCGCTCAACCAGTTGGTGCACCAGACCGACCCGGTGATCGAGGAGCTGGCCGTCCTCGGCGCCCGGCTGCGGCACGCCACCTCGGCACTCGACGCCTCGGGCATCACCGAGCTGCGCGGGCCCCGCGACGCGGCCCTGGCCGCCCTGGTCGCCGCGGCTGCGCGAGTTGCCGCGGACGATGGGCAGAAGCTCACCGCGGCGGTCGAGGCCGAGGTGCGGGACACCGGCATCGCGGCGCTGGCCGACGAGGCGGCCGAGGCCGTGCTCCGGTCGGGCACCCTGACGCGTGCGCTCAGCTACTCCGGCTTCGGCGAGGTCGATGTCTCCGAGGCTGCGGCCACCACCAGGACCGGCGTGGTGCTCACCTCGATCCCCGGCGGTCGGGCGGGTCACACCGGGCCGGGTGATGTCGAGGACGGCGAGGCAGAGGGCACAGAAGCAGATGGCGCAGAAGCAGGTGGCGCAGAGGGAGTGCTCGACGAGGCAGAGGACGCCACGGCAGAGGAAGACGACTCGGAGCTCGATGGGGCCCAGGCCCTGCAGGACGCGGCGACCGAGCTGGAGCGGGAACGCACTCTCGCGGAAGAGGAGACGGCGGCCGCACAGGAACGCGAGCGCGGGATCGCCGAAGCGAAGGCTGCCGTCCACACCGCGGAGCAGGAGGTCGGCCGGCGACGCGCCTCGGTCGAGGCCGCGCGCAACCGCACCGAAGCCACCCGGCAGCGGATCCAGAAGCTGGAGCAGCAGCTGGAGACGGCCCGGGCGGAGGACGAGGACGCCCTGGAGAAGCTCACGACTGCCGTGGGCAACGCCAGGCAGGCGGACGCCGAGCTCAAGGAGGCTCGCGAGCGACTTGACCGAATGCTGGAGCAGACTTGACCTGAGCCCTGTGGAGTCGTCGCTCGAGCCGACCTAGCCTGCGCCTATCGGGTGACCGATCGACGACATCCCCTTCGAAGGACTCTGAATGATGACGCGCGTCCCTGCTCGACGCCTCCTGGTGCCGCTCACGACGACGGCCCTGCTCGCGACTCTCTCCGCGGCCCCCACGGCCACGGGGGCGGAGGTCGACGAGGCCGCCGCAGACACCTCATATGGCACCATCGAGCTGCAGGCCAGGACCAACCTGCTGGTGAACGACGAGGGCTTCAACCTGCCGCCAGGCAGCAGCTTCAACAGCATCACCCCGGATATCAACGACGCGGCGCAGGTCGCCTTCCGGGTGCAGTACACGGCCGCTGAGAACGACCCCACCTCCGGCGCGCCGGGCATCTGGTTCGGTGGCGGCGGCACCGGGTCCATCGTCCACCGCGGCACCGAGAGCCAGTCGGTCCCCAACGACGTGAGCCTCAACGAGGCCGGGGACATCGCGTTCACCTTCGGCGGCGGTTCCTTCGACAACTCGCTCTACCGCTACGACGGGGCGACCGGCACGGTCAGCCAGGTGGGCACCTCACCGGTCCTGCCCAGCAGCTACAACAACCCGGCCATCGACGAGGCGGGAGGCATCACCTTCGGCGGGTCCTTCGGGTCGGGCCGCGCGTGGGCCGGGGTCGAGGACGGCACCGGGACCTACTACGTGCAGGACAGCACGATCGACCCCGAGAGCCCATTCGGCTACCTCTACACCCCGCGCGGCAACGACGCGGGCCAGATCGGGGGCAAGGTCGGCCTGGTCGGCGACATCGCCAACTCGGTCGAGATCCGCCTGTTCGAGGCGGACGGCTCCTCCGAGCTGCTCGCGGCCTCCACCGCGGCCGACGAGACCTCGGCATACTCCAAGTTCGACAACTCCGTCGGGGTGAGCGACAACGGGCTGGTGGCGGCGATCGCCACCCGCGCCGCCGACAACACCAAGGTGCTCCTCCGCCTCGACGGCACCACGGCCACCGAGGTCGCCGTCGCGGGCGAGGACGGCATCGTCTCCTTCGACTTCTTCGCCCCAGACGTCAACGACGCCGGCCAGGTCGTCTTCCGGGCCGTCGACGCCACCGGGCAGGCGGTCTACGTCGCCGACGGCGAAAGCCTGACCAGGGTCGCCGGCAAGGGTGACGAGGTCCAGACCGACAACGGCCTGGCCCAGCTGGGGCAGCACGACTCCAGCCCGGTCTTCGGTGGTGCACCGCGGATCAACAGCCACGGCGACGTCTCGTTCACCGCGGGCGTCCACCCGGCCGGCGACCCCCTCACCGAGTGGGGCAGCGGCGTCTTCGTGGCGTATGCCGGGGAGCCGGTCCCGCCAGAGCCCACCGGTCCGGAGACGGTCGAGCGACTGAGCGGGTTCAACCGCTTCGCGACGGCTGCGACCGCGGCCCTGGCCGTGTACCCCGAGGGTGCCGACGTCGTCTACGTCGCCACAGGCCGTGCCTTCCCCGATGCGCTGACGGCGACCGCACCGGCCGGTCACGAGGACGGCCCGGTCCTGCTGACCGAGGCGCACCGCATCCCGCTGGACACACGCGCGGCGCTGGAGGCCCTCGCGCCCGCCGAGATCGTCGTGACGGGCGGGCCGGACGCCGTCTCCGACGACGTGCTGGCCGAGCTCGAGGAGTTCACCGACGGCTCGGTGACCCGCATCAGCGGCGAGGACCGCTACGAGACGGCGGCCGCCCTGTCCGCCCGCTTCGAGTCGCCCGACACGGTGTTCGTCGCCACCGGCCAGGACTACCCCGACGCCCTCGCGGCCGGCGCGGTGGCCGGGGCCACCGGCGCGCCGGTCCTGCTGGTCCGTCAGAACAGCGTCCCTGGCAGCACCCGTGACGCCCTGGAGGCCCTGAACCCTGGGAGCATCGTGGTGATCGGCGGCACCGACACGATCACCGACACCGTGGTGACGGCCCTCGGGGACTACACCGACGGGGAGGTGACGCGCGTCAGCGGGGAGGACCGCTACGGCACCGCCGCCGCCCTGTCCGCGGGGCTCACCACCAGCGAGTTCGGGTTCGTGGCCACGGGCCAGGACTGGCCGGACGCCCTGGGCGCCGCCGCCCTGGCGGGTCACCTGGACGCTCCGGTGCTGCTGGTCAAGGAGGACAGCGTTCCGCTGGTCACCACGACCGAGCTGGAGCGCCTGGAGCCGCCGCACCTGCGCGTCGTCGGTGGCCCCGATGTCGTCAGCGACGCCGTGCTGGAGGCCCTCGAGGCGCTCGACTACACGGACGAGTGAGGCACCTGCTCGGTCAGCACCTACGCTGAGCACGACAGCACCGCTCCGGGAGCCGGCCACGCCGCCGGCTCCCGGGGCGGCACCAGCGACCGAGGATCGGCGGAGCCACGTGGGCGAGCACATCACCTGTCAGATCGAGGGGCCCCTCGCCCGCGTGAGCCTGAACCGGCCCGACAAGCTCAACGCCCTCACCCTGGAGATGCTCGGCGACCTGGCGGACACCGCCCACCGGCTGCGAGCTGACCGGCAGGTGCGGGTCGTCATCCTCTCCGGGGAGGGTGAGTCCTTCTGCGCCGGACTCGACTTCGCGTCGACGCTGGCCGACCGGGCCGGTCTGACCAAGGCCTTCGTGTCCCGCCCGTGGCGGGGGACGAACACCTTCCAGGAGGCCTGCTACGGGTGGCGGCGGATCCCGGTGCCGGTGATCGCAGCGGTCCACGGCAACTGCCTGGGCGGCGGCCTGCAGATCGCGCTCGGCGCCGACTTCCGGTTCACCAGCCCGGAAGCCCGGTGGTCCGTGCTCGAGGGCAAGTGGGGGCTGATCCCGGACATGGCCGGCATCCGGCTGCTCGCCGACCAGGTCGGCATGGCCGAGGCCAAGCGGCTCACCATGACCGCGGAGATCATCTCCGGGTCCGAGGCCGCCCGGCTCGGCCTGGCCACCGAGGCGGCCGACCCGCACGCCGCCGCGGAGGAGCTCGCGGGCACGCTGAGCACCCGCTCGCCGGACGCCCTCGCAGCCGCCAAACGGCTCTTCGAGAAGAGCTGGAACTCCACGGCGCGGGCCACCTTCGCGCGGGAGCGGTTCGAGCAGCTCCGCCTGCTCGCGCTGCCGAACACCGCCCGTGCACGCAAGGCCGCCTTCGGCCGCGAACGCGCCGAGTTCGCCGACCGGACGCGCCGCTAGGCAACCTGGGTCAGGATGGAGCCGTGAAGTTCCTGATCTTCGGCGGAAGCGTCTTCCTGTCCAGGGCGGTGGCCAAGGAGGCGCTGGCCCGCGGGCACCAGGTCTCGTGCCTCTCGCGCGGCGACAGCGGCCCCGCACCGCGGGGCACCCACCACATCGTGGCCGACCGGGACGAGGAGACCGACCCCCGCGCTGGGACGTGGACCGGGCTGGCCTCCCACGAGTGGGACGCGGTGATCGACGTCGCCCGCACGCCCTCCTGGGTGGACACCGCGCTGGCCGCCCTGGCTGATCGGGTCCGGCACTGGACGTTCGTCTCGACGATCAGCGTGTACGCCGACCTCTCGACCCCCGGGGGCACCCCGGAGAACACCCCCACCCTCCCCCCCGCCACCGGTGACCTCGACGGGGGCGCCGACCCCACGTCATACGGACAGAACAAGATGGCCTGCGAGCTGGCCGTGCAGCGGGCGATGGATGGTCGCTGCCTCATCGCCCGGCCGGGCCTGATCGCGGGGCCGGGCGACCCCAGCGGGCGCTACACCTACTGGCCCGAGCGGCTGTCCCGGGGCGGGAAGGTGCTGGTTCCTCGCCCGCCGGAGGCGCAGACCCAGCTCGTCGACGTGCGCGACCTGGCACAGTGGCTGGTCCGGATGTCCGAGGAGGGCGGCACCGGGACCTACGACACGGTCGCGCCCGCGATGACCTTCGCCGAGCTGCTCGCGCAGACCGGGGAGGGGGTCCGCCGCGCGAAGGTGCCGGGCCGGGAGGGCAAGCCGCCGGTCCGCCTCATCTGGGCCGATCCCGAGGAGCTGCGCCAGCACGACGTGCGCCCGTGGGCAGGACCGCGCTCGCTGCCCCTGTGGCTGCCCGACGAGGAGTATGCCGGGATGCGGGACCGCGACGTGACCTCCACCCTGGCAGCGGGGCTGAGTCCGCGACCGCTGGCCGACACCGCCCACGACACGCTGCGCTGGGTGGCCGAGGCCTCCGGTGCCCGCAAGTCCGGGCTGACCTGGGACGAGGAGCAGGACGTGCTGGCCTCGCTGTCGGAGGGTGAACCGAGTCCGGTGGCGTAGCGTGTCCGTTCCGCTGCAGGATCGTGTGCGCGCCGCGATCATGAGCGACCTCGAGGCCCTCACGACGCGGCTCGCCGACGACGAGGTCGTGGGCCTCGGCGCGTACACCGATGCGGATGCGTCGAACATCGTCGTCGCGGTGCACACCCGTGCCGCGTACGACCGCGCTGTGGCGCGGCGACCGGAGTACCCGAACTACCTCACCTGGTCGATCGGGGAATGGGACCTGATGTCGTTCGAGCAGCTCCCCGAGGACGCACTCGTGCCGATCAACCAAGAGCTGGCCCAGCGTCTGCCGACGGCTGAGGACGGCGCTCAGGTGACGTTCCGCGAGGCGGTGTGGGAGGCGGTCGTCGGTGCGCTGGAGGCGCTCGCGCGCAGCGGCCAGCTCGACCGATGGCCACACGCGGCGCGCGCCTTCGAGCCCGTCGACGCCGGCGTGAGCGAGGAGCGCATCCGCGGCTGGACCGCTCGCCTCAACACGCCCGAGCGCCTCGCCGAGTACGACGCTGGGCGGCCGACCCCTCGTCCTGACCGAGGCGTGCCGGTGCCCGCAGCCTGACGTCAGCGCTCGTTGCGCTGCGCCAGCCAGAAGCCGAGCTGGATCCGGCTGGTGGCGTCAGCCCGGTCCATCAGCAGGCGCACCCGGCGCTGCACGGTGCGCGGCGAGACCGCGAGCTGGTGCGAGATCGCCTTGTCGCCGTAGCCCTGGAGCAGCAGGGAGACAATCTGCTCGTCGAGCTCCTCCCCGTCGCCGAGGGGGACCAGCACGTCCCGCGACCGCTCCCAGGTCCGCTCGAAGAGCCCGGCGAGGGCGTCGAGCAGGCCGCTGCGCCGCACGACGACCGCGCCGACCTCGCCGTCGGAGGCCAGCGGCACCAGGGCCACGTCGTCGTCGGCGATGAGCATCCGCAGCGGCAGCTCCTGGGTGGCGCGGATCCGCTCCCCGGCGCCGACGGCCGCCGCCACCTGGTCCAGCACGCCCGGGCGCTCCAGCAGGGGGCGCTCGACCACGACGTCGTAGCGGACGCCCCGCTGGAGCGCCTCCGCCTCGGCGGCGTTGTCCTCGGCGGCGACGACCGTGTGCTCGGCCTTGACGAACGCGCGGACCCTGCTCGTGGCCGCGGACTGCACCTGGGTGAAACGGCGGCGCACCTCCTCGTGTCCGACGACGACCTCGACGAGGGTCCGCAGCGAGTCGTCGCCCTGACCGGTCTGGAAGGCGGCCGCCAGGTCGCTCAGGGCGGCCTCCGCGCGGCCGAGCTCGTCGCGGCGCCGCACCAGCAGGGCGCGAAGGGCCAGCTCGGGCGGGGCCGCGCGGTAGGTGTCGCCCTCCACCGAGACCAGGCCGGCCTCGTGGAGGGAGTTCAGCACGGCAGTCGCCTCCGGGATCGGCAGTCCCAGGGCCGCCGCCACGTCCGTCACGGGGTTGCGGCCGTGCGTCACCAGGTGCCGGTAGGCACGCTCCTCGTCCGCGGCGATGCCGAGCGTGGCCAGGTCCATCCTTCTACGGTATGTCCCGAGGACGCCGACCGGCGCGGCCCCGGTGAGGGGCCGCGCCGGTGCGGTGGTCAGTGGCGCGATGTCACTGCACCCCGTAGGCCTGCGCGATGTACTGCTCGACGCGGTTGCCGTCCGCGTCGACGGCCACGATGTGCAGCGTGGGCATGCCGCCGGTGTACGGGGTGTTGTCCACGAGCAGCGTCCACACACCGTCCCGCTGGACCACCTCGACGTCCTGCCAGTCCAGGCCGGGGAAGGCGTCCCAGTCCAGCAGGGGTAGCGCGTCCGTGGTGACCTGCGCGGTGACCTCGACGAACGGGACCTCCTCCTGACCGTCCTGGTAGCGGAAGCCGAGGGCGATCTCGGTGCCTGCCTCGGCGGGGACCAGGTTGCGCTCGTCCACCGGCACGTCGTAGGTCGGGACGGGCACGGGCAGGGTCGCGACCGCGTCACCCTCCGGCCGGGAGGTGTCGAAGGAGTATGCCGTGTAGACGGTCGTGCCGAGCTTGGAGGCCCGGTTCCACGGGTTCGGGAAGGTGAGCATGTTGACGCGGACGTCCAGGTGAGCGTCGTCGGGGACCTGCCACTGCCCGGATGGCCACCCACTGGCCCCCTGGTCCTCGCCGTCGATCCAGACCTGCATGCTTCCAATGTCCCCGAAGCCGCTGGCGGCCGAGCGTCCCTCGACGCTGTCCTTCCACGGTGCGAAGGCGAAGCCGACCAGGTTGCCCTGACGCTCCCCGATCCGGGCCGGAGTGCCGTCGGCACGGTAGTAGAGGCTCAGCCTCGAGGGCAGCTTGTTCCACTCCGTGCTCAGCTGCTGGCCCGCCTCGTAGACCCGGGTGGCGTCCTGCATCATCGTGGCGTTGATCAGGCCGGTGCCGGTCGCCTGGGTCCACGGGAGGCCGGGGGTGTAGAGGGCGGTGCGCTCGTGCGGCGCCGCGACCGTCCGGAAGCCCCGGCCCGGCAGGACCGCGTCGCCGGTGATCGGGTCCGTGGTCCAGATGAAGTCATACATGGTGAGGTCGTCACGCTGGGCGTGCCAGGACTCCTCGACCGTGGCGAGCCGTCGGTCGCTGACCCGCTGCGTCTGGTGCTTGGAGACGCGGTGCTCCTCCTGGAAGGCCAGGTTGTAGACGTAGTCGGCCGCGCTGACCTCGACGCCCTCCTCCGCCAGGCTCCAGTAGCTGCCGAAGGTGAAGTCGGTGTCCTGGACCCGCGGGGTGGGCAGCGCGAAGAGCCGAGCGCCCGGGCCGGCCATCACGGCCGCACCGGAGTACCAGTAGTCCTCGAAGATCTGTCCGTAGGACAGGGTGGCACCGGCGACATCGGTCGGGCGGTCGGTCCGGACGCTGACCTCGGAGGCCTTGCGTGCGTCGAGGACCAGGGTGGTGTCCCTGACCACGTCGATCTCGGGACGGCCGAGGTAGGTGTAGTCCAGGGCGGTGCCCTCACCGGCCTCGACGATGAAGCCGTTGATCGACAGGGCGCCGGCGCGCACGCGGACCGTCACCGGCTCACCGGTCACCGCGACCTCCTGCCCGGTGATGTCGTCGGCCTGGATGACCGTGAGGGCGCCCGAGGTGGCGGGCTGGCCGTCGTGGTCGCGGACGTCGAGGGTCAGGTCCACCGACTTCGGCTCGAGCCAGTAGCCGAAGCTGCTGGTCACCTCGCCGCCGCGCTGCACGCTCGCCACGACCCGGCCACCCACCCCGCCGAACGTCGAGGGCTTCAGGCCCTGCGCGCGGTCGGTGGCGGTGACCTGCACCGTGGTGCTCTCGCCGGCCGCGAGCCGGACCGTCGAGCGGTCCAGGCGCACGGTGTTGCCCGGGAGCGACCGGCCGTCGGGGCCCTGCAGGTCGCGGACCTTCAGCTGGAGCCGGACCGGCTTGGTGCCCAGGTTGGTGTAGGTGATCTCACCGGTCAGCTGCTCCTTGCCGGTGTGCGGCCAGGCGAACTCGCCGAGGGTGACGCTGCTGCTCGCGAGCACCTGGGCCTCGACGGCCCCGGGAACCCACAGCTCGCCGGAGCCCTGGGCGAGGACGCCGTCCTCGGCACGGGACTTGACCGAGGAGGTCAGCGCCTCGCGCAGCTGCTGCACGCTCCAGTCGGGGTGCGCCTGGCGGACCAGGGCTGCGGCGCCGGCGACGTGCGGGGCCGCCATCGAGGTGCCGCTCATCTGGGTGTAGCCGCCGCCGGCCGCGGCGCCGGTGATCGCGACACCGGGCGCGGCGATGTCCGGCTTGACCCGGTGGTCCGGGGTCATGCCGCGGCTGGAGAAGCGGGCGGTCTCGGAGTCGGAGTCCACGGCCGCCACGGTGAGCGCGCCGGCGGCGCAGCCGGGGGAGGTGACCGTCTGGTCCGCGCCGAGGTTGCCGGCCGCGACGACGAACAGCGACTGGTCCGCGAGCGAGTCGAGCGCCTGCGCGATCGGGTCGGTGCAGTCGTTGGGCCGGTCCAGGCCGAGGCTCATGTTGACGACGTCGGCGCCGGAGTCGACGGCCCACTCCATGCCCGCGATGATCCAGGACTCCTGGCCGCCGAAGGTGCCCAGCACCTTGCCGACGAGCAGGTCGGCCTCGGGGGCCATGCCAGCCCGCGCGCCGTCGGAGGCCGCGCCGGTCCCGGCCACCGTGGAGGCGACGTGGGTGCCGTGGCCGTGCGTGTCGTTCGGGTCGTCCCGTCCGGTGAAGTCCTGAGCGCCGACGACCTGATCGACCAGGTCGGGGTGGTCGGCGTCGATCCCCGTGTCGAGGACCGCGACAGTGACCCCCTCGCCGAGCAGGCCGTCGGTCCACACCTGGTCAGCGCCGGTCTGCTCGACCCCGGTGGTCGGGTCGAGGTCGGCGGTGACCTCGACCTTGGCGTCCAGCCAGATCTTCGTGGCGCTGCGGGCCCGGGTCAGGCTCGCGAAGGTCGCCGCCGGGCTCTCCTTGTCGATACCCACGGCGGTGGCGCCGATCGACTCCAGGGTCGCCCCCGCATGGACGCCGCGCGTCCGGGGCAGCGCCCCGCTGACGATGACGGGGATGTCGTCCCGGCTGGCATCGTCGTAGCCGGCCTCCACGAGACCGGTGACGTTGAAGAGCTCGCGGTCCAGCGTGCCCGCCTGGACCGCGGCGAGCGCGGAGGTCGGCACCAGGTAGATGGCGTCGCCCTCGCGCTGGCGCAGGTAGTCCTCGTCGGTGCGCAGGAAGGCGGACGGCTGCCCGTCGGCGTCGTAGGAGACGACGGCCTGGTCCCCGGTGATCAGGGTGACGAGGGTGCCCGCGGCGCCCTCGGAGGTGGCGCTGCCGCCGACGATCTGCTCGGACGGGCCGGCCGCTGCCGGGTTCGCCTCGGGTGTGCTGGTGGCCAGGGCAGGCGTGACGGCCGCGGTCGCCAGCAGCGCTGACGTGAGCGCCAGGGACAGTGCGAGCGGCGTGCGCCGACGCGGGGATGGTGTGTGCATGGGTGCCTCTCGACGGTGACGAACGGCCACCACGATCGCAACCGGCCCTCCCCGCGCGGAAGGGGTTGGTGGCGGCGAGTAGTCGTCCTGACGCATAGTCGCCACGGCCAGGGGGCTGGGCCCGGGACTCCGTCGTCGCCTGGCCCGGGCCGACCACGCCGGACGCCTCCCGACGCCTGTGTGCCTAGCCCGGGACGACCTCGTCGCCCACCCGCAGCACACCACTGCCCTGCGGCACCAGGCGGGTCCCGAACCAGGTCTTGCCGTCCCACTTGCGGTGGCGGGCCAGGGTGGCGATCGGCTCCTTTCCGGTCGTGAGTGCGACCGGGTCGATCTGGGTCATCACGCACCGGTCGCACACCTCAGCGGTGCGGAACTCCACCCCGCCCAGTCGCACGGTCGGCCAGGCGTCCTCGGCGAACGGCTCGGCGCCGTCGATGACCACGTTGGGCCGGAACCGGACCATGCTCGTCGCCGGGTCCTCGTCCGCCCAGGGCTCGCCGACCCACTCCCGGACCTGCTCCAGCGAGCGCTCGGTGACCATCAGCAGCGGGCCGGCGTCGGCGAGCGAGAGCACGTCGCCGTCGAGTCCGCCGTGCGCCCCGGAGACCCGGCGCACCCGGGGGTCCTCCTGCCAGACCAGCCGGAGCGGTTGACCGACCCGGTCGGCGATCCACCAGTTCACGTCCTCGTCCGCGGGGTTGGCGAAGCCCTGCCGCGCGTGGCTGACCGGCACCGGCCCGAGCCCCAGCGGCGTGTCCACCAGGATGCTGTCGCCGTCGCGGTCGTGGATCCGGATGGTGTCCTCGTCGACCTGCTCTGCACGCAGGCCCAGGAGGGCGTTCACCTCGCGGGCGGTGACCTTCTCCCCCGCCTCATCCACCAGACCCCACCGCCGGTCCCCCTCCAGGCCCCAGGGCTCCACGATCGCCTCGTCCACCGAGTCGCCCGCGAGGGACTTGACCGGATAGACCCGCAGATCGGTGATGCGCACGTGCTCTCCCTCCGCAGCTGCGCCCGGCTCAGGCCGGGTCGTGCACCGGCCGGGCCGCCGACCCGGGCAGCACATCCTCGATCGCCCCGACGATCTCGGGCGACTCCGGCTCGGTGCGGGACCGGAAGCGGGCGACCGCCGCACCGTCCGGCCCGACCAGCCACTTCTCAAAGTTCCAGCCGACGTCGCCGGCCTCGCCCCCGGCGTCCTCGACGCCGGTCAGCTCGACGAAGAGCGGGTGCCGCCCGTCGCCGTTGACCTCGACCTTGTCCATCATCGGGAAGGTCACGCCGTAGGTCGTGGCGCAGAACTCGGCGATCTCCTCGTTCGTGCCCGGTTCCTGCCCGTTGAACTGGTTGCACGGGAAACCCACCACGGTGAGCCCCTGCTCACCGAAGCGTTCCTGCAGCCGTTCCAGCCCGGCATACTGCGGCGTCATCCCACAGCGGGAGGCGACGTTCACGAGGAGGAGGGCACGACCGGCATACTCCCCCAGGCTGGTGGGGCGGCCGTCGAGCGTGGTCAGCGGGATGTCATGGAGGCTCACCCGGCCAGCCTAAGTCCGGCGGATTGGTCTCCGGCGCGCGGACCCGACAGACTGAGCCCGTGAAAATCGGCATCCTGACCAGTGGGGGCGACTGCCCAGGGCTCAACGCGGTGATCCGCGGGATCGTGCTCAAGGGGGACAAGGTCTACGAACACACCTTCGTCGGCATCCGCGACGGCTATCGCGGGCTGGTCGAGGACGACGTCTTCACCCTCCCGCGCAAGCAGGTCCGCGGACTGTCCAAGCAGGGCGGCACGATCCTGGGCACCTCGCGGATGGGACCGTACGGCGAGGGCGCCGGCGGCGCTGAGCGGGTCAAGGAGGTCATGGAGAAGCACGAGATGGACGGCTTCATCGCGATCGGCGGCGAGGGGACCCTGACGGTCGCCCGGATGCTGCACGACGAGGGTGTGCCGGTCGTCGGGGTGCCCAAGACCATCGACAACGACCTGTCGGCCACGGACGTCACCTTCGGCTTCGAGACCGCGGTCGCGATCGCCACGGAGTCCATCGACCGGCTGCGGACCACCGCCGAGTCGCACCACCGCTGCATGGTCGTGGAGGTGATGGGGCGGCACGCCGGGTGGATCGCGCTCAACGCCGGCATCGCCTCGGGCGCGCACGCCATCCTGATCCCGGAGGTGCCGGTCACGATCGAGCAGGTGACCGACTGGGTGCGGGCTACCGTCAACCGCGGCCGCGCGCCGGTCATCGTGGTCGCCGAGGGTTTCCGCCTCGCCGGGGAGGACGTCTCGGCCAAGCACGGCGTGGACCACATGGGCCGCCCCCGCTTCGGCGGGATCGCCGACCAGCTCTCGCCGGTGATCGAGGAGCGCACCGGCATCGAGACCCGCAGTATGACGCTCGGTCACCTGCAGCGCGGCGGTGTCCCCACGTCATACGACCGGGTCCTGGCCACGCGGTTCGGGACGCACGCGATCGACGCCGTGCACCGCAAGGAGTGGGGCACCATGGTCGCGCTGCGCGGCATCGACATCGTGTCGGTCCAACTGGCCGAGGCGACCAGCGAGCTCAAGACGGTGCCGCGGCACCGGTGGGACGAGGCCGCGATCCTGTTCGGATGACCGGGTCCGTGGTGGCTGGTGGCTCGGCCGGCCGCGACCGGTCCGTGGTGGCTCATGGCCCAGCCGGCCGGTCGGTGGTGAGTGAGCGGGGGCGGCTGGCGGCGGGTGCCGGGCTGGCCGCGACCCTCGCCCTGACCAACCTGGTGGCGGCCCCCCGGCTTGGTCGGCCGGCGTCGGCGGCGTGGAACCTGGGGGCGACCGGGGTAGTGCTCACCATGGCGCGGCGGGCCGGGCTCGACCTCGCGGCACTCGGTCTCGACCCGGGTCGCGTGCGGCGGGGTCTCTTGGTGGGCGCTGCCGGGTCGGCCCTGGTGGCCGGCCTGATGGGCGCCGCCGCAGCCTCGCCGACCGGTCGTGAGCTGCTCGACGACGACCGGGTGGTCGACGCGACCGTGGGTCAGACGCTGCTGCACGTGGGGGTCTACATCCCGCTGGGCACGGTGGTCTTCGAGGAGGTCGCCTTCCGGGGTGCGCTGCCCGCCTTGCTCGACCCCGCCGGGCGGTCTGTCGCGCGCTCCGTCGTGGTGCCGGCGGTGGTCTTCGGCGCCTGGCACATCGTCTCGGGTCGGGCGTTCGTGGCGGCCCATCAGCACGGGGACCAGCCCACGGGCAGCGTGCGCGGCATCGTGGCGTCCACGACGGCGGCCGGTCTGGTGCTCGGCGCGGCCCGCCGGGTGGGCGGTCATCTCGCCGCGCCGGGGCTGATGCACCTGACGGCCAACGCGCTGGCCACCGTGCTCGGGCGCGAGGTGGGTCGACGGCGTCGGCGCGATCGTTAGGCGTCGCCCGTGGCGCCGGACCCGACCAGCTCAGCGTCGGCGAGGGTGAAGCGGCGCAGCGGCCGGTTGGTCCCCGCCACCGCCATGATGCCGACCACGCAGAGCAGCCCGCCGGAGACCAGGGCCACCGGGGCCGAGGTCAGGCCGGCGACGACACCCCCGCGGAAGTTGCCGAGGTTGGGACCGGCCACCCCGATGACGTGCTCCACCGAGGAGACCCGGCCCAGGTGGCTGTCGGGCGTGGCCAGCTGGATGGTCGCGCCGCGGGAAGTCACCGACACGGTGTCGGCGGCACCAGCCACGGCGAGGCAGGCCAGCGCCAGCCACAGGGGTCCGGCAAGGCCGAAGCCGGTCAGGCCCACACCCCATACTGTCGCCGCCCCCAGCTGCACCGCACCCAGCCTGCGGGCGCGCGTGGTGTAGCCGGAGAGCAGACTGGCGGTCACCCCGCCCACGGCGACGGCGGAGAGGAACCAGCCGAGGGTCCGCGGGTCGCCGCCGAAGCGGATCTCGTTGATCATCGGGAACAGCGAGATCGGCATCGCCAGCAGGGTCGCGATGAGGTCGGTCAGACAGGAGCCGTGCAGCACCGGACGTCGTCGGATGAGGCTCAGTCCGTCGGCGATGGCCCGCAGGCCCCGCGCCGGGGTGGTGTCCCCGAGCGGGGAAAGTGGCGGCAGTCCCAGGACCCCGACGAGCCCGGCGCACACGGCGACGGCGTCGACCAGGTAGCAGACGGTGAGTCCCCACTCGGCGATCAGGATCCCGCCCAGGGCGGGGCCGACGAGCATCGAGACCTGGAAGGACGTCAGCTGCAGTGCGATACCCGCGGCAACCTGGTCTCGAGGCAGCAGCCGGGTCGGGATCGTGCGTCGCGCCGGGGCACCGAGGGCACCGCAGCCGGCGGACACGGCGACGAGGGCGAGGAGGACGGGCAGGGAGTCGAGGTCGGCGAGCGCCTGACCGGCGAGGCCGAGCACGGCGGCGATCTGGCCGATCGTGGTCCAGCGGACCAGGGTGCGACGGTCCATCGTGTCGGCGAGGGTCCCGCCCCAGAGCCCGCAGACGATCATGGGGCCGGCGTGGGCCAGGCCGATCGCACCGGTCCAGAACGGGCTGTGGGTCATCTCCCACACCTGGAAGAGCACCGCGATCGTGGTGATCTGCGCGCCGATAGCGGACAGCGAGGTGCCGGCCCAGAACCGGGCGAACGGGGCGCTGGTGCGCAGCGGCCGCAGGTCGATCAGGCCCCGGGTGAGGCTCACGGCCGGTGGCCCTCGGGCAGGTGGTCCAGGATGCGGTCCAGGAACGGCCGGTCCGCGAGGCGCTCCCGCATCGCCGCGGTGAGCTCGGCGAGGGAGACCGGCAGGGTCGCGTCGAGCTCGGCGGCCGCGGCCTCGGTCGCCCGCCACTCCGCCTCCAGGAAGGGCACCAGGTCCCGTCCCTCGTCGGTGAGGTCGACCACCCGGGTGCGGGCGTCCGCCCCGGGCGCGGTCTCGACCAGCCCCTGCGCCCGCAGCGCCGACACGGTCTGGCTGACGGCGGAGTGGGTCAGCTCCAGGCTGGCCGCGAGCTCCTTGATGGTGAGCGGCCCGGTGTGGGCGAGGCGGATCAGCGGGTAGGCGAAGCGCGGCCGCACCCCTTCGATGCCGCGCTGTTCGTAGAGCGCGACGATCCCCTGCTCCATGAGCTGCTGCACCTCGCGCAGCGGTTGCCAGTAGCCGTCGGTGGTCGGGTCAGCAGATGTCACAGCACTAATATAACAGCCCTCACACAACAATTTTCGTAGCGGTTTTGCACACGCTCCACGCATTTTCGTAGCGGTTT
>JAAYYA010000007.1 GCA_012515595.1 Actinomycetales bacterium | reverse complement strand
CTCATCAACGCCACGGTGTCGATGGCCGGCTTCCTGAACGCGAGCCTCGCTGGCGACTGGGAGCCCGGCCGACTCGCCTCCTGCGCCGTCTGGGCAGGGGTGTGGCTGTGGCACCGGTCGATGCGCGAGGACCCGGCCATCTCCCCGACCCGGCTCCCCCACCTGTCGGTCCAGCTGTCCGCCGCCTACGGGCTCATCGTTGCCGCCATCGGGTCGGTCACCGCGATAGCAGCGCTCGTCTCCGAGGCCCTGACCGGCTTCGTGCCAGTGATCGGCGACACCCGGTCGGCGTGGTTCGTGCCCGTCCTGCAGGCCCTGGTCTGGGCGGCGATCGGTGCGGTGGTCTGGTGGTGGCACTGGCTCCGCGAGCGCGCGAGCACCGCCCCGGGAGACTTCGGGGCGGTCCTCCTCGTCATCATCCACGGCGCGGCCGCTGCAACCACCCTGTTCGCGACCGGGACCGTCCTGCACGTGGTGCTGCGGCTGCTCCTCGACAGCGACCCGACCGCGGAGATCCTCCGGCCGCTGGGCACCGCGGTCGGCGCCGCGCTCGTCGGCGCGATCATCTGGGTGTTCCACGACCGGGACCTGCCCCTGCGCTCGTCCCGGGTCCGCGAGGCCGGCCGCCTGGTCGTCTCGGGGATCGCGCTCATCGGGGCGGCGAGCGGCTTCGGCGTCGTCATCAACGCCCTGCTCGCCAGCCTCGGCCCGCAGCTGATCGAGAGCGACCACCGCACCCTGCTGCTCGGCGGCGTCAGCGCGCTGCTCGTCGGCGGCCCGGTCTGGTGGCTGGCCTGGCGCCCCACCCGGCAGACCACGCCGGAGGAGGCGGGCGAGACCGCGCGCCGGGTCTATCTGGTGGCCCTGTTCGGCGCCAGCGCGGTCGTCGCCCTGGTCACATTGCTGCTCATCGGCTACCGCATCTTCGACGTCGTCCTGGACGGCAGCGGCGGCGGCCTGATCGAGCGCATCCGGGCGCCCTTCGGTCTGCTCTGCGCCACCGGTCTGGTCTTCGGCTACCACTTCGCCGTATGGCGTGCCGACCGTCAGATCGCCGTCGTCCCGCCCCGATCGCACCAGATCGACCGGCTCGTCCTGGTCGTCGGCGCCGACCCGGGCGAGCTCGCCTCGCAGGTCCGGGCCGAGACCGACGTCCCGGTCACGCTGTGGCAGGCCGCCGATGAGAGGGACGGGCTCACCGAGGCGCACCTGCCGGCCGCGCTGGCCGCGCTTGAGGGCGTGAGCGCGCCGCGCGTGCTCGTCGTGGCCGGCGAGGGCGACGGGGTGAGGGTCGTCCCGCTCGCCGACTGACACCTCTCAGGCGTGCCGTCCCCGACGCCCGAGGCGGCTCTGAAAGTTCGCGTTTGACCCTGACGCAGCGTCAGGGTTTCACCCTTGTCGTATGACCACGACACCAGCCATCGAGATCGCCGGGCTGACCAAGTCCTTCGGCGACACCGCGGTGCTCCACGGGGTGGACCTGACCGTCCCGGCGGGCTCCGTCGTCGCGCTGCTCGGCTCCAACGGCGCCGGCAAGACCACGACCGTCCGGATCCTGTCCACCCTGCTCCGCCCGGACGGTGGCACCGCCACCGTGAACGGGCACGACGTCACCACCCACCCCGAGGAGGTCCGCCGCTCGATCAGCCTCACCGGCCAGTTCGCCGCCGTCGACGAGATCCTCACCGGGCG
>JAAYYA010000313.1 GCA_012515595.1 Actinomycetales bacterium | reverse complement strand
CCTGCTCAACCACACCAGCGGGATCGACGGCGACATCTTCCTCGACACCGGCCGGGGTGACGACTGCCTGGAGCAGTATGTCGATCGGCTGGCCGAGGCGGCCCAGGTCCACCCCCTCGGGGCCACCTGGTCCTACTGCAACTCCGGGTACAGCCTGCTCGGCCGGGTCGTCGAGCAGGTCACGGGGATGACCTGGGACCGAGCCATCGGGGAGCGGCTGTTCGAGCCGCTGTGCCTGGAGCAGACCGTGACCCTCCCGGAGGAGTCGCTCCTGCACCGCACGGCGGTCGGCCACCTGGGCACGGGCCCGGACCTGCACCCCAGTCCGACCTGGGGCCTGCCCCGCTCGGTGGGCCCGGCGGGGACCATCACGGCCTCGGCCGCCGACGTGCTGGCCTTCGCCCGCCTGCACCTCACGGAGGGCCGCGGTCCCGATGGGCAGCAGCTGCTCAGCGCCCCGGCGACGGCCGCGATGGCCGCCCAGGAGGCGGAGCTGCCGGACCCCTACAGCCTCGGCGACTCGTGGGGTCTGGGCTGGATCAGGTACGGCTGGGGCGGGCGCCGCGTGATCGGTCACGACGGCAACACCATCGGCCAGTCGGCCTTCCTCCGGCTGCTGCCCGGCAGCGGGCTGGCGGTCACGCTGCTGACCAACGGCGGGCACGCCCAGGACCTCTACCAGGACCTCTTCCGAGAGGTCTTCGCCGAGCTCGCCGACGTCGCGATGGCCGTGCCGCTGGCTCCGCCGGAGGAGGCACTGCCCGTCAGCCTGGAGCCGCACCTGGGCATCTACGAGCGGGCGGGCACCCGCATCGAGATCGCGGCCTCTGACGGCCAGGGCACCCTGCGCGACGTGCCGACCGGGACGGCCGCCGAGCTGTTCCACGGCGAACCCGAGGAGTACCCGCTGCGCGCCGTGGATGCGAGCGGCGACCTGTTTGCCGTGCGCCCGCCCGGGGCCAAGACCTGGCGCCCGGTCGTCTTCTATCGGCTGCCGGGCGGCGAGCGCTACGTCCACTTCGGAGGGCGCGCCACGCCCCTGGTGGAGGGGGCTACGGCACCCGGGTGAAGCGGCCGACCGGTCAGGTCACCAGCCCGACCAGGGATCTTCGCGGCGCCACAGTGTGGGCAGGTGCAGCGCGACGCCCTGCTGGGACGCCAGCCCACTGAGGACCCGCATCGTCACGTCCAGGTCGTCGCCGGCGTAGGGCACGGCGCGAAGGGGCTTCTCGAGCCCGCGGAAGAAGTCGTCCCAGTGGGTCAGCACCACACGACTGGCGCCGACCGCCTCCACGCTCTGCGCCCAGTAGCTCCGGATGTATCCCTCGTCCATCAGGCCGAGCTGGCCGACACCGAGGTAGACGACCTGCGCGTCCCGTCCGGCGAGGGCACCCGCGAGGAAGCCGGCGCTGCCCTGGACCAGCACCGCGCGACCGCTGGTGTGCTCGACGAGGATCGACCACGCCTCGCCGCAGCGGTAGTCACTGACCCTCGCGGGCGGCACGACCGGCTGGTCGATCGTGCCGGGGAACCGGTCCGGCGGGCAGTGCCGCGACTCGACGTGCGTGACGGTGAAGGCCCCGAAAGTGCGGGACTCCCCCGGTGTGACGACCACGAGCTGAGCCTCGTCGAAACATGCGCCGCGGCCGAGGTTGGCGACCGACTCCCCGCCCACGAGCACGGCACCGGTACGCCGCGCGACTGCGGCGGAGTCCAGGGCGTGGTCGTAGTGGGTGTGGACCGGCAGCACCGCCGCCACGCGCCCGCCGGCGGGTCCGAGACCGAGCCGGCCCAACGCCATACTGATCCGTCCCTCATGGGGAGCGACGCGGCCCAGCAGCGTCCTGACCAGCGAGGGGCGGGAGAAGAAGCCGTCGGTGAGCAACGCGGTCTCGCCGTCGTCGACCAGCAGCGTCGAGACCCCCAGGAAGGTGACCCCGAGATCACCGGTGGCGGCGGGGATGTCGAACCGGTCGGCATACCGCCCGAGGTCGGGTCGGCCACGCCGTAGTCGCATGTGGCGATCGTAGGCTGTCGTATCCGGGCGTTGCCGTTCGTGGTGCAGGTGTGGACGGTCCATCGGGGACCGCCCGAGCCGGGGCGTCACGCGACGACCTCGGCGGAGCCTGAGGAGGAGACGACAGTGCCGCAGTATCTGATTGCGTTCAACGACGAGTGGGTGCAGGAGCACACGCACGAGGAGCTGGTCGCCAAGGGCAGGGCCAGCATGGCGGTGCTCCAGGAGATGAAGGACGCGGGAGCCTTCGTCTTCGCCGACGGAGGCATCGACGCCTCGACCGTGGTGTGCAGCGTCGTGGCCAAGGGGGGAGAACCAGTCTTCTCCGACGGTCCGTTCGTCGAGACCAAGGAGCACCTCGGCGGCTTCACCGTCGTGAACGTCGCGGACGACGAGACGGCGCGCTACTGGGCCGGGCGCCTGGCGGTGGCGCTGGACTGGCCCCAGGAGGTCCACCGGTTTCCGGACGGGCCCCCGGAGGCACGCCGGTCCGGCGACGGGGAGGGGTGAGCACGGTGCCCAGGTATCTGCTCTCGGTCTTCGGGCCGAGCGACCCGGCGTCCAGCGACTCCTCGTCTAGAGAGGAGATGCTCCAGGAGTGGGCCGACACCGGTGCATTCAACGACAAGCTCCAGCGCGACGGACACTTCGTCTTCGCCGACGGGCTGGAGCCGGCGATCACCGCCACCACCGTGGACGGGCGGGGCGACCGGCCGGTGTTCACCGACGGTCCGTACCTGGAGACCAAGGAGCAGCTCGGCGGCTTCTGGGTGATCGAGGCCGCGGACCTCGACGAGGCCCTCGCGCTGGCGGCCGAGGGGTCGAAGGCGTGCCGCGGCACGGTCGAGGTGCGGCCCTTCCACACGCCGGAGTCGATCGAGGCGCTGCTGAACCGATGAGCGACCCCGCGGTCGAGGCGGCGATCGCCCGCGTCCACCACGAGGAGTGGGCGCGGGTGGTCGCCGCCCTGACCCGCCGCTTCGGCGACCTCGACGTCGCCGAGGAGGCGGCCGCCGAGGCCTTCGCGGTCGCGGTGGAACGGTGGCCGGGTGACGGCATACCGCCCAATCCCGGGGGATGGCTGACCACCACGGCCGCGCGCAGGGCCATCGACCGGATCCGCCGCGAGTCCCAGCGCGGCGCCAAGCACCAGGCGGCCCTGATGTTGCGCGACACCTCCGTGCCGGAGCCGACCGGGCCGGTCGAGGACGACCGGCTGCGGCTCCTGTTCACCTGCTGCCACCCGGCCCTGGCGATGGAGGCGAGGGTAGCGCTCACGCTGCGCCTGCTCGGCGGGCTCACCGTCGCCGAGATCGCCCGCGCCTTCCTGGTGCAGGAGACCACGATGGCGCAGCGGATCACCCGGGCGAAGGCCAAGATCAGGGCGGCGCACATCCCCTTCCGGGTGCCGTCCGAGCGGGACGTCCGCGAGCGGCTCGCGGGGGTGCTGGCGGTGGTCTACCTCATCTTCAACGAGGGCTACCTGGCGAGCGAGGGGGACGACCCGCTGCGGGTGGACCTGACCGAGGAGGCAGTCCGGCTCGGCCGGCTGCTGCGCGAGCTGGTGCCGGAGGACGGTGAGGTGATCGGGCTGCTCGCCCTCATGCTCATCACCGACGGCCGGCGGGCCGCGCGCGTCTCCCGCACGGGTGAGCTGGTCACCCTGGAGGAGCAGGACCGCGGCGCGTGGGACCGCGCCCTGATCGCCGAAGGGCACGACCTGGTGCGCCAGCGCGTCAGGGCCGTGGCGGACGGCGCAGACCCACCAGGTCGCTACCAGCTGCTGGCCGCGATCAACGCCGTGCACACGGTGGCTCCCACCGCCCGCGACACCGACTGGTCGCAGGTGCTCACGCTCTACGACCGACTCGTGGCGCTGGACCCCTCCCCCATCGTGCGGCTCAACCGGGCGGTCGCGGTGGCCGAGCTGGACGGTCCGTCGGTCGCCCTGGCCGAGGTCGACCGCCTGGCCGAGATACTCGACGGCTACCACCCGCTCCACGCGACCCGCGCCGACCTGCTGCGCCGACTGGGTCGCAGCGCGGATGCCCGCGCGGCCTACGACCGGGCCATCGCGCTGTCCGGCAACCCCGCGGAGCGGGCCTACCTGACCCGGTGGCGGGACCAGCTCACCAGCTGACGCCGGAAGCCTTTCTCCGACAGGTTTTCTCCCGTTTTCCCAGGTCAGAGCTTTGCGAGGAGCCGACTATTCCTTGGCCAAAACCTGACGGAGCAACTTCTGGCAACGGCGGATCGAACTCTCCGGTAGCCCCGGAGAGTGTGCAGACGCGCCTGGCCCCCAGCGCGTTCACAAAGGAGTGTCTTCATGACTCACCGTTCCCGCAAGGCCCTGCGCGGACTGGCCGCCGCAGGCGCCGCCCTCACCCTCACCCTCGGCGTGGTCGCCGGCGGCCAGGCCGCCGACACCCCGGCCAGCACCGCCCAGGCCGACACGACAGTCGCCGGCAAACGGGGAGGCCCCCCCGGACACCAGCAGCCCGAGCTCGAGAGCCGGGTGAAGCCGATCATCAAGCGCGGCAAGTTCGAGTTCCGCGACCTCAACGCCAACGGCAAGGTCGACAACTACGAGAACTGGCGCCTGCCCACCCACGTCCGCGTCAAGGACCTCGTCAAGCGCATGACGCTCGAGGAGCAGGCCGGGCTCATGCTCATCGACACACTCAACGCCGAGTGCACCGACGGGGTGCGCGGCACCCTGGGCGCCAACGCTGCGCCCTACATCCTCGACGAGCAGATGCACCGGCTCATCTTCCGCAACGTGGTCACCAGCGAGGACCAGGCGGTCTGCGGTCAGCCCGGCGGAGGCTTCCAGGCGAGCACCAGCCTGACCCCGGACGAGGCCGCGACCTACATGAACAGCGTCCAGGAGCTGAGCGAGTCCAGCCGCCTGGGCCTCCCCGTCCTCTACAAGTCCAACGCCCGCAACCACATCGACCCGCAGGCCCGCGCCGGCATCAACGAGGCCGCCGGTGCCTTCACCGCGTTCCCCAAGGAGGCCGGGATCGCCGCGGCCGCCCTCGGCGAGGAGGCGCTGCGCACCGGCGAGACGCCGACCGACGGCGACATGGGCGTCGTCGAGGAGTTCGCCGAGGTGATGGGCGCCGAGTGGGAGTCCATCGGCCTGCGCGGTATGTACGGCTACATGGCCGACCTGTCGACCGAGCCGCGCTGGTACCGCACCCACGAGACGTTCACCGAGGACGCCGACCTGGCGGCCAACATCATGACCACCCTGGTCGAGACCCTGCAGGGCAAGGCCGACCGGAAGGGCAACAGCCTCAGCCCGGACACCTCGGTCGCGCTCACCATGAAGCACTTCCCCGGCGGCGGCCCGCAGGAGCTGGGCCTGGACCCGCACTACGCCTTCGGCAAGGCGCAGGTCTACCCCGGGGGCGCGTTCGGCGAGCACCTCAAGCCGTTCGTCGCCGCCATCGAGGCGGGCGTCTCCTCGATCATGCCGTACTACGGCGTGCCCGTGGATGTGACCTACAACGGCACGGAGTATGACGAGGTCGGCATGGCCTTCTCCGACCAGATCGTCAACGAGCTGCTCCGCGACGAGCTCGGCTTCGCCGGCTACGTGAACTCCGACACCGGCATCATCAACGACCGGGCCTGGGGCCTGGAGACCTCGACGGTGCCCGAGCGGGTCGCCGCGGCCATCAACGGCGGCACCGACACGCTGTCCGGCTTCCACGACGTCAGCACCATCACCGACCTGGTCGACGACGGCCTCGTCTCCGAGAAGCGCGTCAAGCTGGCCGCCACCCGGTTGCTGACCCCGATGTTCGAGATGGGCCTGTTCGAGAACCCCTACGTCGACCCGGCGCACGCCACCGACACGGTCGGCAGCGACGAGCACCGCGAGGTGGGTCTGGAGCTGCAGCGCAAGTCGACCGTGCTGCTGCAGAACAACGAGACCGAAGAGGGGGACACCGTCCTTCCGCTGGAGCCGAACACCGGCAAGAAGGTCTACGTCCTGGGCGAGATCGACGCCGAGACCGTCGCGTCCTACGGCTTCGAGGTGACCGACGGCAACGTCGAGGAGGGCGAGCCCCGTCCCAGCGCCGAGGGGCACGACTACGTGCTGGTGTCGATGACCGGCAAGAACGTCAACACCAACACCTATGTCAGCAACGACCCGGCGACCGGGCTCAACCCCGACCACATCAACCCCTCGATCATCGAGGGCTTCGCCGGGCTGGACGGGGCGAGCCCCTACGGCACCGCGGACGCGTGCGTCTCCTACGGCGCGCCGACCTGCACCGACAACGGTCTGCGCTTCGGCGGGTCCTTCCCGTGGGAGTCCGACATCCTGGACTTCACCGGCATGGAGACCGCGGAGTCCTGGGAGGTCGTCCCCTCCCTGACCACCCTCCAGCAGGTGATCTCCGAGGTGGGTGACCCGAACAAGGTCATCCTGGACATCTACTTCCGTCAGCCGTTCGTGCTGGACGCCGAGAGCGGCCTGCGCGACGTCGGGGCCATCGTGGCCGACTTCGGCACGACCGACACCGCGCTGATGGACGTCCTCTCGGGCGAGTTCGCCCCGCAGGGCCGGATGCCGTTCGCCCTGGCCGGCACCCGCGAGGCGATCCAGCAGCAGGCCAGCGACCTGCCCGGCTACGACGAGACGGACGACGGCGCGCTCTACCCGTTCGGTTTCGGCCTCACCTACGAGGACTGACCGGCTCTCCGGGTCGGTCGGCCGCCCCGCTCCCTGACGGACCGACCGACGCGGAGGTATGACGGACCCGGCCCGGGCTGTGCGCGTGCAGCCCGGGCCGGGTCCTGTCTGTGATGGTCCCGGCCACACGCCGCCGCCGCGGAGGCTGGCGCCGGCGACTGTCGGCATACTGGCTCGGTCATGAGGAACCTGTATGTCGTCACGCACCCCGAGGCCACCCACCACGTCGAGCGCCGGGTCGGTGGCTGGTTCGACTCCGAACTGACCCCCCGCGGCCGGCAGCAGGCCACCGCCATCGCCGAGGCTGTGCGGGGCATGGTGCCGGACGGGGCCCGGGCGGAGGTCTTCACCTCCGACCTGCGGCGCACCGCGCAGACCGCGGACGCGATCGGCGGGTCGCTCGGTGTCGAGCCGCTGCCGATGCCCGACCTGCGGGAGTGGTCCTACGGCGAGGCGGGTGGGCGTCCGCAGTCGTGGTTGGACGAGCGGTTCGTCCCGCCGCCGGCCGTCGGCGAGCGGATGCAGCACGACCAGGGGGTCCCCGGGGCCGAGACCCGGCTCGAGCTGGCCACCCGCATCTACCGCGCGATGGAGGCCATCACCGCCCGGGAGTGCGAGCACCAGGTCGTCGTCACGCACGGCGGCGCGCTCACCTTCGTGGTCGCCGCCTGGATCCGGATGCCCCTCGCGTCCGTGGGGTACGCCGCCTTCCGCGCCACCGGCGGCGGCATCACCCACCTGCGCGAGGACGACTTCTTCCACAACCGGCAGGTGGTCTCGCTGAACGACACCGACCACCTGGGCTGAGCAGTCACGGTGGGCAGCCGGGCAGGCCACTGCCTGGGTGCGCGTCAGGCGAAGTCCGCGTGCATCCGCTCGATCAGCTCGATCACGCCGATGCTGTCCCGCGGGTCGACTGGCGGCGGGGCACCGGTTGACACCGTCTGGGCCACCCCGCGGTAGAACGCGCCGTAGTCACCCAGCTGCAGCGGCACCCGCCGCTCGTCCTCATCGTGCAGGCCGACCAGCGCGTCGGCGTCCTGCCCCCGCCGACCGAACCCCTCCTGACCCGGGCGCAGCCCGCCGGCCAGCTGCTCCTCGATCGGGTCCAGGCCGTATGACGTGAAGCCGGCCTGTGAGCCCAGCACCCGGAAGCGGGGGCCGGGTTGGGGGGTGACGGCGCTCATCCACAGGTGCGAGACCGCGCCCGCCTCGTGCTGCAGCGCGACGAAGGTGTCGTCGTCGGCCCCCTGGTCGGGGCGCTGGGTGAGCACCTCGGCATACACGTCCCGCACGGGACCGAGGAGGTGGATGGCCTGGTCGATGAGGTGCGCGCCGAGGTCGTAGAGGACACCCACACCCGTGGTGGCCTGCCCGGCCTTCCAGGCCTTGGTCTCGGTGGGCTTCCACCGCTCGAAGCGCGACTCGAGCCGGCGGACCTCGCCCAGCTCGCCCGCCTCGACGAGCGCCCGGAGGGTGAGGTAGTCCCCGTCCCAGCGCCGGTTCTGGAAGGGGATGAGCGAGCGGCCCACGCGCTGGGCGACGGCGAGCAGGTCGTGGCCCTCCCGCGCCGTCACCGTGAGCGGCTTGTCGACGACGACGTGCAGGCCGGCCTCGAGGAGGGCGGTGGCCTGCTCGGCGTGGCCGGTGGGCGGGGTGGAGACGACGCCGAGCTCGAGCCCCAGGTCGCCGGTGCGGGCGATCAGGGTCTCGAGGTCCGGGACGATCTCGGCCCCCGGGTGCTCGGCCTGCGCCTGCGCCGCCCGCTCGGGGTTGCCGGTGACGATGGCGGCGACGGTGAGGTCCGGGTCCGCTGCGATGAACGGGGCGTGGAAGATGCGCCCGCCCAGTCCGAAGCCGACGAGTGCTGTGCGGATGCTCATGGCACCACTCTGTCAGGCGACGGACCGGGCGACGAGGGGCGTCCGGGTCGGTGGGGCGAGGCAGCCCACTCCCACGCGGTCATCCCCCCAGCGCGAAGACCTCCAGCAGGATCACGTAGGCGCTGACCAGGCCCGCGGTGAGGCCGACAACGGCCAGTACGGGCCGCTCGCCGCGCCGCAACGAGACGACCCCGGCGACGACGGCAAGCGGGGCCAGCACCAGGCTGATCAGCGACAGGATCGTGGTCAGGCCGGCGGCGGCGAGGCCGAGGACTGCGGTGACGCGACCGACCCGGGGGGTCGTCCCGGTCGCGGCGGCGGTGGTGGCGGTGAGAGTGGTCATGGTGGTTCCTCCTTGGTCGGGGCCGGTCGGGTGACCGGCCGCCGTCAACGTTCCTCGGTCGGGCCGGCTCGCGCCTCGGTCGGCCGGACCGCGCAGATCATCCGAAAGGACCAGTCCGGCCCCTCCCGTCGTCGCGGTCCGCGCCCTAGGCTGACGGCCGTGAGCCGCGTGACCTCCCTGCTGGCCGGGACGGGCCGGGCCGACCTCGCGCTGGCGCTGGCGCTCCTCGTGGTCGGCCTGGTCGACGTGCTCACCGTGTCCTACCGCGCGTCGGTGCTCGCCGCCGTCGTGGCCGTCACCCTGCAGACCCTGCCGATCGTCTGGCGCCGGTCCCACCCCCTGTGGATGGTCGTCCTCGGCGTCGCCGGCGTCGGCGTGGAGGTGTCCAGCGGCGCGGCCTACGGCGACGTCGCGGGCAACCTGGCGGTGCTGGTCGTCATCTTCTCCACGGCCCGCTGGGCCGAGGGCACCCAGCGGCGGGTGGCCGCCGCGCTGATCGCCGCCGGGGTGCTCGCCCACGTGGGCTCCCAGGGCCTGGCCGACCCGGGCATCCTGTTCGCCAACATCCTCGTCATCGGCGTCGGCGGACTGGGTCTCTGGTGGATCGGGAGCGCACTGCGGGCCGGGGCCGCGCGCGACCGGGACAGCGCCGCCGCCACGGCGCGGGCGGTCGAGGCGGAGCGGCGGGCGATCGCCCGGGACCTGCACGACGTCGTCGGCCACGCCCTGGCCGGCATCTCGCTGACCGCGGGGGCCGCGCAGCAGCAGGCCGGCTCGCGCGACCCGGAGATGGGCGAGGCGCTCCAGCTGATCAGCACCCTCAGCCGCGACGCCTCCTCCGACGTCCGCCACCTGGTCGGGCTGCTGCGCGAGAGCGGCGACGACCTGCCGGACGGTCCCCAGCCCCAGCTGGCCTCGATCCCCGCGCTCGTCGAACGGGCCCGGAGCACCGGCCTGCAGGTCAGTATGACGGAGCGCGGGGAACCCCGCCCGGCTCCCCCCGGGTGGCAGCTGGCTGTGGTGCGCGTCGTGCAGGAGGGACTCACCAACGTCCTGCGCCACGCCCCCGGCGCGCGGGCCGAGGTCACCCTCGACTGGGGCCGGGACCAGCTGACGGTGACGGTCACGGACGACGGCGGGCGTGGTGCCGCCCCGGGCGGGAGCTCGCGAGGTGATGTCACCGCCACGACGGACACCGGCGGGCACGGCCTGGTCGGTCTGCGCGAGCGGGTCGGCCTCTACGGCGGTGTCCTCACCACGGAGGCCTCGGCCGACGGCTTCACCCTCACGGCGAGGATCCCGTTCTCGTGACGGACGGCATCGGCGTGCTCATCGTCGACGACGAGGCGATCGTGCGTCGCGGCATCCGCCTGATCCTCGGCCACGCGGAGGGCATCGAGGTGCTGGGCGAGGGCCAGACCGGGGCGGAGGCGATCCGACTGACCCGGGAGCTGCGCCCGGACGTGGTGCTGATGGACATCCGGATGCCGCAGACCGACGGGCTGTCGGCCACGCCGGCGGTGGTCCGCGACGGCGCGCGGGTGCTGGTGCTGACGACCTACGACAACGACGAGAACCTCTATCGCGCCTTCCAGGCGGGCGCGAGCGGCTTCGTCCTCAAGACCGCTCACCCGGACGACCTGGTGCACGCGGTCCGCGTCGTGGCCCGCGGTGACTCGCTGATCCAGCCGGAGATCACGCGGCGCCTGATCGAGCGGTTCGCCGCGCCGCCGCCGGCACCCCCGGCCTGGGCGGGACGGCTCTCCGAGCGGGAGCGCGACGTGCTCGACCTGATGGCCAGCGGCCTGTCCAACGCCGAGATCGCCACCCGACTCGTGCTGGCCGAGCCCACCGTCAAGACCCACGTCGCCGCGGTGCTCAGCAAGATGGGGGTCCGCGACCGGCTGCAAGCGGTGGTGACCGCCTACGCCTCGGGCTACGTCGAGGGTGACCGCTGAGGGCCACCGCCGCAGCACCGGGTGACCACCGGGGCGAGCCGCAGCCGCAACATCAGGTGAGCTCACGACATACTGCCGGCATGAGCACACAGACACCCGCCGCGGATGCGGCGCTCCCCGCGCGCACGGCGCGCCGCCGGGGCTGGGCTCCGAGGCCGGCGGTCGCCATGGCCGTCGCGGGGATGGTCCTCGCGCTCGTGCCGCTGTGGTACGGCATCGCCCTGCTCATCGACGCGGGCACCGGGCCGGCCAACGACGCGGACCCGATCGGCACGGCCCTCGGTCAGGTCGCGCTGGCCGCTGCGGTGGCGGTCCTGGCCCTGCTGGGCTGGTTCCTCGCCCGGGGCGGAAGGTTCCCGTTCCTGGTGGGCACCGGCATGGTGGCCGTGGGGCTGCTCTGGTTCGGGACGCTCTACCTGCCGTAGGCGGCGACGCCGCGGGGGAACGGCGACACTCCATCCGGGTTTGCGTTCTGCGTCTCGCCGTGGCGTAGCGTGGACCGGCGGCCCGGCCGGGCCCACGGGAACGGCGAGGAGCTGCGATGGTCAACGTCCTGCTGGCCGGCGCCATCTCGATGGCGGTGGCGTTGCTCGGGACGCCGGTCCTCATCAGGTTCCTGGTCCGCAGGGAGTACGGCCAGTTCATCCGCGACGACCTCACCCAGCACCACCACAAGCGGGGCAAGCCGACGATGGGCGGAGCCGTCATCATCGGCGCCACGATCGTCGGCTACCTCGTGTCCCGCCCAGTGCTCATGGGCCTGGAGGCCAGCGGCCTGGCCGACGTCGGGCCGAGCCCGTTCACGCTCAGTGCCGCCCTGATCCTCTTCCTGCTGGTCGGCCTGGGGCTGGTGGGCTTCTTCGACGACTACACCAAGATCTCCAAGGAGCGCAGTCTGGGGCTGACCTCGACCCAGAAGCTCATCGGCCAGACCCTGGTGACGGTCGTCTTCGCGCTCCTGGCGCTCCTGGTGAAAGACGAGCAGGGGCGGGCCCCGGCCTCGACCGCCATCTCGTTCATCCGGGACACGAGCCTGGACCTGGCCTTTGCGGGGCCGGTAGTCGGCGTGGTCCTGTTCCTGCTGTGGGCGAACCTGCTCATCACCGGCGCCTCGAACGGCGTCAACATCACCGACGGCCTCGACGGGCTGGCCACCGGTGCGTCCGTGATGGTCTTCGGCGGTTACACCCTCATCAGCCTGTGGCAGTTCAACCAGAACTGCGCGTGGGTGCCCGGTCCCTCGTGCTACGAGGTGCGCGACAGCCTGGACCTGGCGATCGTCGCGTGCGCGATCGCGGGTGCCTGCTTCGGCTTCCTGTGGTGGAACGCCTCTCCCGCGCAGATCATCATGGGCGACACCGGCTCTCTCTCCCTCGGGGCGGCACTCGCGGGGCTGGCGATCCTGACCCGCACCCAGCTCATGCTGCCGATCATGGGTGCCCTGTTCGTCATCATCACGATGTCGGTGATCATCCAGGTCATCAGTTTCAAACTGACCGGGAAACGGGTCTTCCGCATGGCGCCGCTGCATCACCACTTCGAGCTGCTCGGCTGGGCCGAGGTCACCATCGTGGCGCGCTTCTGGATCATCGCCGGGATCGGCGTCGCCGTCGGCCTCGCGCTGTTCTACGGCGAGTGGGCCGCCGACTGGTAGGCGGGCACCGCCTCCGCCTCAGGCTTCGAGGCCTCGTGGGGACTCTCCCGATACAGGACCCACCAGCACAGCATCAGCGCCGTCGTCCCGAGGTAGAACCCGTGGAGCAGCCAGATCGGACCCACCGGCAGCGACACGACATACAGCGTGTGGACCACGTTCCCCGCGTTGGCCACCACCAGGTTGCCCACGCTGTAGGAGCTGAGGTCGCGGGTCCTGGCGGCCTTCACCAGCATCGGTAGCTGGCTGACCACGAACAGGACGGTCGAGATCACCCCCGCCACCACGGCGGCCTCGCGCAGCGCTCCCGTCATCGTTCTCCCTCCTCACCACCTGGCATGGCGCCCGCCACGAGGCGCTCATGCTTCACGGTAGGGCGCGTGCCGGTCGGGAGACATCGGCAAAAGTACCCATCTTTCGATCAGTGCCCTCCACGTATTCACCCATCAAGCCCTCATGCGTCCTCCCCGGCAGGTCCGCGCTCAAGCACTGCCGCCATCGCGGTCCCTACCCGGCGGAAGCCGACCCTGGCGTACACCCGGGCAACGCTCTCGTCCTGAGCCGACAGCAGCAGACCAGTCACGCCGTGGTCCCACGCATGCCGGACCAGATGTCGCGTGACGAGATCCGCCAGGCCCTGCCGTCGGGCGGCGGGCAGGGTGGCGACGGCGACGATCTCGGCGAGCCCGTTCACCGGCTGATAGCTGCCGACTGCCACCATCCCGGTCGCGTCCTCGGCGGCAAGGGTCACCGTGAGGCCGCGTCCGGCCCGGTCGAGCAGGTGCTGGATCTCGTCTGCGCCGACGTCGGCCCGGGCCCTGTCACGCTCGTCGGCGCCGGCCCGGCCGACTCCGGTACCGCCGTGGCTGAACGCCACCCCGGTCACGGCGCGCGCCGTCCTGACTGCTTCCTCGTCCTCGACGACGCGCACCCGCGGTCCGGACTCCCCCGGAGGCACGACGTCCCGTGGGTCGGCCGTCATCAGCGCGTGGGCGCGGGTCGCGAAACCCGCGGCCTGCAACGTCTGGGCGAGGGCGAGGTGAAGCTCGTGGATCCACTCGACCTCCGCAGTGACGTTGTGCTCCGCGCAGGCTAGGACCAGCTGATGCACGGCGCCGGCTCCGATGGGACCGGCATCACGTCGTGGTCTGGCGTAGTAGCCGAAGGGTGTCGTGGAGACGAAGAGCGTGAAAGGCCCCACCGGGTGCGCCACCGCGTCAGCGCGTGGTGCGGCGTCGAAGTAGGTCTCAGCGGCACGCAGCTCGGCGGCGGTGAGGCCGTGCGTCTCGGTGCCCATGCCGAGGATGCTCCTCCGGCAGGGTGAGAGCTGTCCACCCGGTTTCCGACGAGCAGCGGGCCGGCTGCCGACGACGGTCGAAGGGTGGCAGATGGGTGTGCGGACTAGAACGGTGGGGGCCCGACGATCTCGATGCCGCCGTTGGCCTGGGCGCTCTGCTCGATCCGTTGAAAGTCCACAATGCACGCCGAGCCCTCGAGAGGCTCGCTGGCGCCGCGGTAGAACGGTTCGCATTCGCAGGTGGGCTGGATGGCCAGCACCTTCGCAGTGGGACTCGTGACCATGAAGGCGTGCGGCACGCCCGCGGGCACCATGACGAAGTCACCGGGTCCGAGTTCGTGCTCGTCGTCGTTGATGCGGTAGCGGATCTGACCCTCCAGCACCCACATGGACTCCGAGACCGGGTGTGTGTGGACGGGGGTCCACTTGCCCTCGACCATGTCGACCTCGATCAGGTGGATGTCCTCGTTGGCGCTGCTGAGCTTCCATGTGAAGACGCCACCGCCGAAGAACCACCGCTTCTCGCCCTCGCCTGCCCGTCGGAGCACCGGCGCGAGTGTCGTCGTTTCAGTCATGTCTGCACTCCCATCATTCGTGAGACTTGAGTCTCATCATAAGAGTGGCATATCATGACGGCCATGTCAACGGACTACGTCCAGTCGGGCCGCACCCGGCAGAAGCAACGCACCCGTGACCAACTCATCGCCGCGGCACGCGAGCTCATCACCGCGGGCGATACCCCCCGCGTCGAGGAGGTCGCCGAAGCCGCCGGGATCTCGCGCCCCACCGCCTACCGCTACTTCGCCTCACGGGAAGAGCTCCTTGCCGCGGCCTACCCCGAGACACGAGCCGCGTCGGTCCTGCCCGACCCGCCGCCGGAAGCGCTGGAGGAACGCGTGGCCGCCGTTGCCGCGTTCGTCACCGGCCTCGTGGAGAAGAGCGAGCCACAGCAGCGTGCGATGCTGCGCTTGTCGCTGGGCGAGGTCCCGCACGAGCTGCCACTGCGCCAGGGGCGCGTCATTCCATGGTTCGTCGAGGCACTCGCACCCCTCGCCGACTCGCTCGGTGAGGAAAGCGTGCACCGGCTCGCGCTAGCGCTCCGCGCCGCCTGCGGCATCGAGACCCGCGTCTGGCTGAGCGATGTCGCCGGACTCGCCCCAGCAGAAGTCAGCTCCCTCCAGCAATGGATGGTCGACGCCCTCGTCAAGCAAGCACTCCAGACCCCACCGCCGTGACCGACCCGTGCACTGATCTCGAAGTCAGGTGATTCACGGCCATCCGGCCATGTGCGGCTCGCGGGGCACGTCACGGTAGGCGAACACACGGCCGCCGCCCCGGCCTCGACCGATCGCCCATGTGCGAGTGGTCTAGCCGCACGCGGCATG
>JAAYYA010000312.1 GCA_012515595.1 Actinomycetales bacterium | reverse complement strand
GTGCTTGAGTGCCACGGGCCCATCCTCTCCCACTCGGGTAGCCTCGCTGCGACATGACCAGCAGCCGACCGCGCGGCGCGCCGACCGGGGACGCGACCGCCACGCCGAGCGGCAGACCGGGGGGCGGGGGGCGCCTCCGGCGCGACATCGAGGGCCTGCGGGCCGTCGCCGTGCTCATGGTGCTGCTCTACCACCTGCGCGTGCCCGGCATGGACGGCGGCTTCGCGGGCGTCGACGTCTTCTTCGTGATCTCCGGCTTCCTCATCACCGGCCTGATGCTCCGGGAGGTCGACCGCAGCGGCACCGTGCGGCTGGGACGCTTCTACGCGCGGCGCGCCCGGCGGCTGCTGCCCGCCGCGCTCCTGGTCATCCTGTGCACCCTGCTCGCGGGTCTCGTGGTGCTGCCCGGCAGCCAGCTGCGCAACCTGGTGCACGACACCATCGGGGCGTCCCTGTACGTCGTCAACTGGGTGCTCTCGGCCCGGGCCGTGGACTACCTCGCCGAGGACGCCGGGGTCTCACCGCTGCAGCACTACTGGAGCCTGTCGATCGAGGAGCAGTTCTACCTGCTCTGGCCGCTGGTGATCCTGTTCGGCCTGTGGCTCGCGGCCCGGGCCGGTCGGGCCGCGGCGGGGGCGCACCGGGCCACCCGGGGCGTGGACCCCCGGCCGACGGTCCTGCTCCTCCTCGCAGTCGTCGCCGCGGCCTCCTTCGGGTGGTCGATGCTGCTGACGGCCAGCAACCCCGGAGCGGCGTACTTCAGCACCTTCACCCGGCTGTGGGAGTTGGCGGCGGGTGCGCTGCTCGCCTTCGCGGTGCCCGCCCTGTCGGGACTGGGCAGGCGCCCGCGGGAGCTCCTGGCGCTGGTCGGGCTGGCCGCCGTGGTGTTCACCACGGTCGGCATCGACCGGTCCACGGCCTGGCCCGGCTGGGCGGCGGCGATCCCGGTGCTGGGCTCGGTCGCCGTGATCGCGGCCGGCTGCGGCGGGGGAGCCACCACCGGGGGGCGGCTGCTCTCGACCGCGCCGATGGTCTGGCTGGGCGGGCTCTCCTACGCGGTCTACCTCTGGCACTGGCCCCTCATCGTCCTGAGCGAGGCGCACTGGGGCCCCCTGCCCTGGCCCGCCCGGGGTGCCCTGGGCGTCCTGTCGATCCTGCTCGCGTGGGGGACCAAGCACCTTGTCGAGGATCCGGTCCGGTTCCACCCGCGCCTCGTGGGTCACGCGGCCCCGAGCCTGGTGGCCGGCGGCACCGGCATGGCCCTGGTGTGCGCGGTGGCGCTGGGCGTGCTCGCCACCCGCCCGGAGCTGCGGGACACCGACGCGCCCGGCCCGGCCCTGCTGGTGGCCGACCCGCAGGCTCCCGAGTGGACCCTCAGGAGCGACCCCGCGCAGGCCTACACCCGGCGCGGGACGTTGAGCCCGCACCCCGACCTGGCCCAGGAAGACGTCCCGCCCTACTACGCCGACGGGTGCCAGGTCGACCAGGGCGTGCCCGAGCCGCGCTTCGACTGCGTCTACGGCGACCCGGCCGGGACGCAGGAGGTGCTCCTGGTGGGGGACTCCAAGGCCGGCCAGTGGTTCTCCGCGGTCAATGACGTGGCGAGGCAGGAGGGCTGGCGGCTCACGGCATACCTGAAGAGCGCCTGTCCCTTC
>JAAYYA010000311.1 GCA_012515595.1 Actinomycetales bacterium | reverse complement strand
GAGCACGGCGTCGAGGTCGTCCTGGCGCTGCCGACGGTGATTCTCGGCGGCCCCTGGCGGCACCTCGCCCCCAGCAACGCCATCGTGCTGCGCTACCTGCTCGACCCGCTGCGCACCACCTACCCCGGGGGCTGCAACGTCGTGTCCGCCGCCGACGTCGCGACCGGGCACCTGATCCTGCTCGAGGCGGGGGACCCGGGCGGGCGCTACCTGCTCGGGGGCGAGAACCTCACCTGGCGGCAGCTGCACACGATCGTCGCCGAGCTGGCCGGGCTCCCCGGGCCGTATGCCGAGGCGCCGGCTGCCGTGGCCTGGCTCGGTTCCGCGGTGGTCGAGGGGTGGGCGAGAGTGACCGGGGAGACGCCACTGGTCACTCGGGACGAGTCCCGCTCGGTGGGCCGCTACTACTGGTACTCCTCGGACCGGGCGGCCTCGCTCGGCTACGCACCGGGCGGAGCGCGTGCGGCGGTCGCCGAGTCCCTCGCCTGGCTCGTGGCCTCACCCGAGGTCCCACGGTGGGTCCGGGAGCGCCTCCGTCTCGCCGACCAGGTGCGGATGGCTCGGCCGCTGGTGCCTCGTGAGCTGCCCTGAGCCGAGGGCGTGGGCGGCGGCTGCCGCGGGCACGTCAGCTCAGGGATCCACGAGGACGGTGACCGCCACGGTCGCCTCCTGCCCCCCGCTGATCCGCAGGACCGTGGCGTAGGCGGCCCCCGCCTCGACGAGGTCGGGGTCCAGCGCGACCCGCAGCTGCACCGCGTGCTCCTCGCCCGCGGGAACGGTGACGCGGCGGGGCTCGATCTCCAGCACCGCCCCCGCGGGGCGGCCGGTCGCGTCCGTCAGCGGCTCGGCCTCCATGGTCACGACGCGCTTGCGCGGGTGTGCGTTCACCACCACGACCGTGCCCTCCGCGACCTCACCGACCGCACCGCGCAGGGCGACTGCGCCGGAGACCCCGCTCTCCGGCTCGGCCGGTGACCGGTCGTCCGAGGCGGATCGCGGCACCTCCTCCGCTGGCTCCGCCGGCGACCGTGACGTCCGACCGTTCGGCCCGTTCGGCTCATGCGGCTCGTGCGGCTCGTGCGGCTCGTGCCACGACGGTGGCGTCCTCCCGCCCGGCGGGTGCGAGCCGGCGACCAGCCTGAGGAAGGCGCCACCCACGGTGCTCAGGCTCTCGAGGTACAGCCGCCCCAGCTCCGTGCTCTGCGCCCCCAGGCGGGCCCCTTCTCCGACGACGGCGGACACGTACTCCCGCCCGGCGTCGCCGACGGAGGTCTCCCCCGCCAGGGCCGCGCGAGCCAGGTCGGCGGACCGGCGCGCAAGGTTCACCTGCGCCTGCAACGTCTCCTGGGCTGCGCGGGCCAGCCGCGCGGCATACTCGGTGTCGAAGATCTCGTGAGGTTCCACGGTCACCACCCTCAACCACAGCAGCCGCAGCCGCAGTCCAGGGCGATCGCGACGCACCGCGCCGGGTGGATGACGACGGCGACCCGCTGCGGTCGGGAGCAACCCTCGAACCGGACGTCGGCATACAGGCTCGTGCACGCCTCGATGTCGGGGAGCCGCTCCTGACGCAGGAGGTTCTTGCGGTCGGTGGTCGTGCTGTCGGAGTTCTTGTCCGGGTCCTGGGCCCCACGCGCGGCCACGACGAGGCGGACCACCTGCTCGGAGCACGGTTCGAGGGTCATCGTCGGCTCGACGTCGAAGACCGCCCGGACCTGGGCGGGCTCCCCCTCGCACAGCTGCCAGTCCCCGACCGCCAGGGCCACCTCGCGGGGCCGCCGCCAGCTGTTGGCCAGCCGGAACGGGATGATCCGGGACTCCCCGACCCGGGTGTGCAGCACGACGTCCGCCTCCGGGACGCAGCACCGGCACGCGTCGCGGCAACAGTCCGGCGCGGCGCCTCCGCAGTCGCTGTCGGACTCCCGGGAGCCGTGGCCGTGGCCGCACCCGCAGTCGGACTCCCGGGAGCCGTGGTCGTGCCCGCACCCGCAGTCGGCGTGGCCCCGGGAGCCGTGGTCGTGCCCGCACCCGCAGTCGCCGCGCCGGTGGCCGCCGCGGCTCCGCGGCCCCCGCTCCCGCAGCTGCCGGGCCGAGTCCTCCCAGAAGCGTGCCGCCTCCTCCCACGCATCCGCCGCGTCCGCCAGGGTGGTGCGCAGCGCGTCGACGTAGTCCGTGGCGGTGCTCATGATGTCTCCTTCGTGGTGCGGGGCAGGACGTGGACGGTGATGTCGGACAGACCGACCGGGAGGCGGGCCGTATGCCGCCGGGTCGGGTCGAGGTCGGGGACCGCCAGGGTCGCCACCACGCTCGTGCGTCCCCCGGGCTCGACGGTGGGCGGGTCGGCGAGGCGCAGCGAGATGTCTGGCCCGGGGTCGGAACCGCCGTCGTCGGTACGCGCCCGGGTGCGGGTGGCGAGGGCCAGCGGGACGTTCCCGGTGTTGGTGAG
>JAAYYA010000310.1 GCA_012515595.1 Actinomycetales bacterium | reverse complement strand
GGTCGCGCCGCCGCGACTCGTCGTGCTTGCCGTAGGCCTCGACGATCGAGCTGACCAGCCGGTGCCGCACGACGTCGGCCGAGGTCAGCGTCGCGAAGTAGATGTCCTCGACGTCGGCCAGGATGTCGCGCACGACACGCAGGCCGGAGCTGGTCCCGGTCGGCAGGTCCACCTGGGTCACGTCGCCGGTGACCACCATCTTGGAGCCGAACCCGAGCCGGGTCAGGAACATCTTCATCTGCTCGGCCGAGGTGTTCTGCGCCTCGTCGAGGATGATGAACGCGTCGTTCAACGTCCTGCCCCGCATGTAGGCCAGCGGCGCGACCTCGACCGTGCCGGAGGCCATGAGCCGCGGGATGGAGTCGGGGTCGACCATGTCGTGCAGCGCGTCGTAGAGGGGCCGCAGGTAGGGGTCGATCTTGTCGTTGAGCGTGCCGGGCAGGAAGCCGAGCCGCTCCCCCGCCTCGACGGCGGGCCGGGTCAGGATGATGCGGTTGACCTGCTTGGCCTGCAGCGCCGCGACCGCCTTGGCCATCGCCAGGTAGGTCTTGCCGGTGCCGGCCGGGCCGATGCCGAAGACGATGGTGTGCTTGTCGATCGCGTCGACGTAGTGCTTCTGGTGCAGCGTCTTGGGTCGGATCGTGCGGCCGCGGTTGCTGATGATGTTCATCGTCAGCACGTCGGCGGGACGCTCGGCGGAGGCGCTGCGCAGCATGCCGATGGCGCGCTCCACCGCGTCCCGGTTGAGGGGTTGCCCGGCGGCGACGATGACCACGAGCTCGTCGATGAGCCGTTCGATGATCGCCACGTCCTCCGACGGGCCGGCAAGGCGGAACTCGTTGCCCCGCACCATGACGTCCACATGCGGGAACGAGCGCTCGACGGTCCGCAGCAGCTCGTCGCGCGGCCCCAGCAGGGCGGCCATCGAGGTCTCGGGTGGGATCACCACCGTGTGCATCGGGGCGGAGCGTGCCCCCTCGGGTCCGGCAGCGTCGGTCAGGTCGGCGTCCTGGGGCTCCTCGGAGGGCCCCGGATGGTCAGGCTCTGTCATCAGGTGGACGAGTCTAGCCGCGCCCGGCCGCGACCGGCCCGAGGTTTTGCCCACCCAGCACGTGGATGTGCACGTGGAAGACCTCCTGGCCGGCGTCCGGCCCCACGTTGCTCACCACCCGGTAGCCGCTCTCCTCGATGCCCTCGAGACGCGCCACCTCCCCGCAGGCGGCGAAGAGCTCGGCCAGGTCGGCGCCCTCGCCCGCCATCTGGGCCAGCGTGTCCTGGTGCGACTTCGGGATCACGAGCACGTGCGTGTTCGCCCGCGGGGTGATGTCCCGGAACGCGAGCACGGTGTCGGTCTCGTAGACCGTGTCGTTGGGGATTTCCCCGGCCACGATCTTGCAGAAGAGGCAGTCGTTGGATGTCGCCATGGGGCCACCGTAGCGTCAGGCGGGACGGGACCGGGCGGAGGTGGCGACCGCGGCCATCCCGGCCAGGACGGAGGCGACGGCGACGGCGAGGAAGGCGCTCTGGTGCGACCCGGCATACAGGGCGGTGAAGACGGCCCCGACGCCGGCGAGGGCCACAGCTGAGGCGAGCGCCTCGCTGACCTGCAGCGAGGAGGAGTTGCTGCCCAGCACCTCCGGCGGGGACAGCCGCATGGTCTGCAGCGAGGTCGTCGGGTAGGCGACACCGACGCCCGTCTGGGTGATGCCCCAGATCACCAGCACCGTCCAGCCGGCCCACGAGAGCGCGATCGCGGTGAACAGCAGGGCGGTGCCCAGCAGGATGATGCAACAGCCGGCCACCATGACCCGCACCCGGTCGACGGTGTCGCGGAGCCGGCCCTGCAGCCACGAGCCACCGGCCCAGGTCACGGCGCCGACGGCCAGGGCCCCACCGGCCTCGGCCGGGCTGTAGCCGTGCAGGTCCTGCAGCATCAGGGGCAGGTAGGCCTCGGAGGCCATGAACGAGGCGCCGATCGCGCCCCTGGCCGAGATCACCGACGGCAGGCCGCGGCCGAGGGTGAAGGTGCCGGGCGGGAGCAGCCGCCAGGCGGCGACACCGAGGGCCACGGCGAACGGCAGGCCGATGAGCACGTCCTGCGCGGTGATCCGCTCCCCGCCCAGGTTCAGCACCCCGACGCTGACGGCGGCGACCACCGCCCAGAGGATCGTGGCGACGCCGAGGTAGGGCGCGTCCGTGCTGGGCTCGGTGCGGCCGAGCGCGGGCAGCAGCACCGCCATGCTGACCAGGACGAGCGGGATGACGCCCAGGAACACCCAGCGCCAGCCCGCGTGCTCCACCAGGAAACCGGTGAGGACGGGCCCGGCCAGTCCGGGGATCACCCAGGCCGCGGCCAGGAGGGAGAACATCCGCGGGCGCAGCCCGTCCGGGATGCCCTGGGCGATCACGACGTAGATCGCGACCGTCGCCAGGCCGCTGCCCAGCCCCTGGAGTCCGCGGGCGGCCACGAACAGCTCCATGCTCGTGCTCAGCCCGGCGGCGAGAAGGCCGGCGCTGAAGGCTGTGGCGCCGGCCAGCAGGACCACCCGCGGGCCGGAGCGGTCCGACCACCACCCGCCGAGGATCATCCCGATGACGCTGGCGGCGATGGTCGCGCCGAACGCCAGGGCGTAGAGCCCGAGCCCGTCCAGCGCGCGGGCGACGGTCGGCATCGCGGTGCCGACCGCGATGTACTCCACCGCGAAGAGGGAGATCAGGGCCGTCGTGCCGATCGAGACCGGTCGGTTCTCTGGGGAGAGCAGCGAGGGGCGGTGCGGGTCGACGGCGGTGGCGGTCACGCCCATCGGGACCGGCCGCTGAGCAGGGCGATCGCGGCCGCGCCCGCGGTGGAGGTGCGCAGCACGGTGCTGCCCAGGCGCACCGCGCGGGCCCCGGCGGCGACGAAGGCCTCGGTCTCCTGGGGGCTGATCCCGCCCTCGGGCCCGACGACCAGGAGCACCTCGCCGGCCGCGGGCAGGTCGACGGCGACCAGCGGCTCGGTGGCCTCCTCGTGCAGCACGAGCGCCAGGTCAGCGGCGCGGATGCGCTCGAGCACGGCACTCCGGTCGGCGAGCTCGGCGACCGCGGGGACCCGGGCGCGCCGGGCCTGCTTGGTCGCGGCCTGCACGGTGCGCTCCCACTTGGCGTGCCCCTTGGCCGCACGCTCCCCCCGCCAGACCACGACGCTGCGGGCTGCGGCCCAGGGGACGACCTCGTCCACCCCGAGCTCGGTGCCGACCTCGACGGCCAGCAGGTCGCGGTCACCCTTGGCGAGGGCCTGCACCAGCGTGAAACGCGGCTCCGGCTGCGGCTCGTCGGCGATCTCCTCGACGACCAGGTCGAGCTCACCGCGCCCCACCGCGCTCACGCGCCCGCTGGCCACCCGGCCCGAGCCGTCCGCGACCGACAGCTCCTCGCCGGGGGCCAGCCTGGTCACGGTGGCCGCGTGGCGGCCCTCGGGCCCGTCGAGGTGCACCTCGTCGCCGGGCGCGACGGCCGCCAGGGACCCGGCCGCGACGAAGAACAGCGGTGCGCTCACCGCGGTGAGAAGGCTTCCTTGAGCTTGCCGAACAGGCCGGAGCTGGCCGGTGCCAAGCGGCCCTCGGGACGGGACTCGCCCCGCTCCTCGGCGAACCGCGCCAGCAGCTCGCGCTGGCTGTCGTCGAGCTTGGTCGGCACGCGCACGTCCAGGTGGACGATCAGGTCGCCGCGACCGGTGCCGCGCAGGTGCGTCACCCCCTGGGCGGGGAGCGTGATCGTGTCCTGGGGCTGGCTGCCGGGCCGCAGGTCGACCTCGGTGGGCCCATCGAAGGTCTCGACGGTCAGCGTCGCACCGAGGGCGGCGGCGGTCATCGGCACCTGGACCGAGCAGTGCAGGTCGTCGCCGCGACGGCGGAAGGTCTCGTGCGGTCGCACCGCGATCTCGACGTAGAGGTCACCGGGCGCCCCACCACCGGGGCCGACCTCACCCTCGCCGGAGAGCTGGATGCGGGTGCCGGAGTCGACGCCGCCGGGCACCTTCAGGGTCAGGTCGCGACGTGCGCGCACCCGTCCCTCGCCCGCGCAGTCGACGCAGGGCTGCTCGATCAGCTCGCCGTAGCCGCGGCACTCGGGGCACGGCCGGGTGGTCATCACCTGGCCCAGGAAGGAACGCTGGACCGACTGGATCTCGCCGCGCCCGGTGCAGGTCGGGCAGGTGCGGGTGCCGGTCCCCGGCTGGCTGCCCGACCCGGAGCACGCGGCGCAGCGGGTGGCGGTGTCGATGACCACCGTCTCCTGGCCGCCGAAGACCGCGGTGCGCAGGTCGATGTCCAGACGCACGAGCGCGTCCTGGCCCCGCTGGGTCCGCGACCGCGGACCACGCCCGCCGCCCGCGGCGGCCCCACCGAAGAAGGCGTCCATGATGTCGGTGAAGCTGAACCCCTGGCCGAAGCCCTGGTTCGCCCCGGCATACGGGTCCTGGCCGCGGTCGTAGGCCGCGCGCTTGGTGGGGTCGGAGAGGACGTCGTAGGCCTGGCTCACCTTCTTGAACTGCGCCTCGGCCTCCGGGCCCGGGTTCACGTCGGGGTGCAGCTTGCGGGCCTGCTTGTGGTAGGCCCGCTTGATGTCCTGCTGCGTCGCCTCGCGGGGCACACCCAGGTCACCGTAGTAGTCGTTCACTCAAAAGCCTTTCTAGCTGTCCAGGATCTCGGACACGTAGTGCGCGACCGCCCGCACCGACGCCATCGTCGTCGGGTAGTCCATCCGCGTCGGGCCGATGACGCCCATGCCACCGGCGCTGCCGTAGGTCGTCGCGACCACCGACGTGGAGCGCAGTCCCTCGTAGGAGTTCTCCGCACCGATGCTCACGGCCACGGAGTCCTCGTCGAGGAAGCTGCTCATGTTGGACATCAACTTCAACAGCACCACATGTTCTTCCAGGGCCTCCAGGACGGGCCCGATGGAGCGGGGGAAGTCGGTGACCACGCGCGCCAGGTTGGCCGTCCCGGCCAGGACCACGCGCTCCTCAGTCTGCGCCAGGAGTGCCTCCCCCAACGAATCGACGACGGCCTCGGCGACCGCCCGGTTGCCCGGCTCCATCCGCTCCATGGCGCGGTGCAGCAGGGCGGAGACGTCCGGCAGCGCCTGACCGGTGGCCTCGGCGTTGAGCATCGTCCGCAGCTCCTGCAGGACTTGCTCGCCGGCGGGGTCGGTCATCTCCCGGCCGACGTCAACCACCCGCTGCTCCACCCGTCCGGTGTTGACGATGAGCACGACCATGACGCGGGTGCCGCCCACGGACACCAGCTCGATGTGGCGGACCGTCGACCGAGACAGCGAGGGGTACTGCATGACGGCCACCTGGTTGGTGAGCGAAGCCAGCAGCCGGACGGAGCGGCCCACCACGTCGTCCAGGTCGACCGCACCGGCGAGGAACTCCTCGATGGCGCGGCGCTCCGCGCGCGTCATCGGCTTCATGGTGGCCAGCCGGTCGACGAACACCCGGTAGCCGGCGTCCGTCGGCACCCGCCCCGCGCTGGTGTGCGGCGCCGCGATCAGCCCCTCTTCCTCGAGCTGCGACATGTCGTTGCGCACCGTGGCCGCAGAGACCCCGAGCTGGTGCCGCTCGAGCAGCGCCTTGGAGCCGACCGGCTCGGAGGTGCGCACGTAGTCCTGGACGATCGCGCGCAACACCTGCAGCCTGCGGTCGTCACCGCTCATGCCGGCCACCTCCTTCACCCCGTTGGCACTCTGCCGGGCCGAGTGCCAGTCTACGTCGTTTCACGCACGGTTCGCCCCTGCGGGGCCGACCGGTGGACGGAGGCACGCTGTGTGAGGTTCACGACACGCCGCCTCCGGAGTTCGCTCCGGAGGCGGTGGTGCCGCTACAAATGATGTGGTTGCCCCTGCTTGGTATGAGCCCGCAGGGACCCCGGCTTGTGGTGAGCCGACACAGATGAGGTGTGGGCCCCTCGCAAAGTATGAGTTTGCGAGGGGCCCACGGTGTGTCCGGCATGATGCTCCGAACGACCGGACAAGGAGTCGATGGCTCGCGCCACTGCATCACCAGTGGTGGTCACCAGGACGAACCTGGATCGCGAATCCGCGACGAAGCCTTGCGGTCAGCTCCTCGTTTCCGAGGTGCGTAGGACAGTTCTAGCCCGGTTCGGTGACGAACACAAGGGGTCGGGCGAAAAAACTTCGGAAACTTTGCACGTGATCGGCGTGTCGCGGTCTCGTCCGGGACTTTGTGTGCCTCCCCCTCGCCTGCCTACCCTGGCCCGGTGAGCGACCGATACGGCACCGACGTCCTGTCCGGCGACTGGCGCGCCCCACGCGGGGGCCGCGCCGTGCCCACCGAGGCCGAGCTCGGCCTCGTAGTCGAGGACGTGCAGACGGGGTATGTCGGGGCGATCGTCCGCGTCGAGAAGGCCGGCGGGATGCGCGTGGTCCACCTGGAGGACCGGCACGGTCGCCGCAAGGGCTTCCCCCTCGGGCCGGGGTTCCTGCTCGACGGGCGCCCCGTGGTCCTCACCCCGCCCACCTCCGCGGACCGGGAAGCTCTCGCACAGGCCAGGGCGGCCGCCTCCCGCACCGCCAGCGGGTCCCGCGCCGTCGCCGACGCGCCCGCCCGGGTGGCGGCTGGGTCCCGGATCTTCGTCGAGGGCCGGCACGACGCCGAGCTGGTCGAGAAGATCTGGGGTGCCGACCTGCGCGTCGAGGGCGTGGTCGTCGAGCTGCTGGACGGCGTGGACGACCTGTCCGCCGTGATCCGGGACTTCGCGCCGACGAAGGACCGGCGGATGGGCGTGCTCGTCGATCACCTGGTGCCCGGCACCAAGGAGGAGCGGATCGTGCGCGCGGCCGAACGGCTGCCCCAGGCCCGGTGGGTGCGCATCCTCGGGCACCCCTACGTCGACGTGTGGCAGTCGGTGCGCCCCGCGCGCCTGGGACTGGACGCCTGGCCGGTCATCGAGCGCGGCCGGCCGTGGAAGGAGTCGGTGCTGGCCGAGCTCGGCTGGGCGCACCGCACGCAGGCCGATGTTGCGCGAGGATGGAAACAGATCCTGGGTTCCGTGCGTTCCTACAGTGATCTCGAACCCTCGCTGCTGGCCAGCGTGGAGGAGCTGATCGACTTCGTCACCGTCCCACAGGAGGACTGAAATGACCGACAACCCACAGTGGCAGCCGGGTCAGCCCCCGCCTCCCCCGTCCGGCGACGCCGGGCAGCAGCCGTATGCCGACCAGCCAGGTCAGTCCGCCGGCTCCACCCCGCAGGGTGGCTGGCAGAGTCAGCCGCAGGAGGGGTGGCAGGGCCAGCAGTCGCACCAGAGCCAGCAGGCATATCAGAACCAGCAGGCCTACCAGTCTCAGCCCGCCGGGGACGAGCGGACCTGGATGATCCTGGCGCACCTGTCCGCACCGATCGCCTACATCTTCAGCGCAGGGAGTCTGAGCATCCTCGGACCGCTCCTGATCTGGTTCCTCCGCAAGGACGTGAGCGCGCCGACCCGCCATGCGGCAGCGGGCGCCTTCAACTTCAACCTCACGTTCTGGCTCCTGTACATCGCGGGCTGGGTCTTCGGCGTCGTCACGCTGGGGCTGGGGTTCCTGCTGGTCATCCCGTTCTGGATCGTCATCTACGTGGTGGCCGCCTATGTCCACATCAAGGGCGCCCTGCGGGCCTCGCGCGGTGAGACCTACACCTACCCCTTCCAGCTCAAGGTCCTCAGCTGACCGCTCCCCCGCATCCCACAGCGGCCCGTCGACCATGTCGGCGGGCCGCTGCCGTGTCTCTCAGCCGCTGAGCAACCGGTGCACCACCGTGTCGGCGAGCAGGCGTCCGCGCACGGTGAGCACCGCCCGTCCGCGCACGGCGGCCCGGCCGTCCAGCAGGCCGTCGGCGACCAGCCCGGCCACGGCGAGCCGACCCGGCCCCTCGACGAGCCCCAGGTCGAGGCCCTCGGCCAGACGGATCCCCAGCAGCACCTCCTCGTCGTGCTGCTGCTCGGCGGTGAGCACCTCGCGGCCCGCGCCGGGCGAGACGCCCGAGGCGAGGCGCTCGGCATACGGCGCCGGGTGTTTCACGTTCCACCAGCGCACGCCACCCACGTGGCTGTGCGCCCCGGGCCCGACCCCCCACCAGTCCGCCCCGCGCCAGTAGCTCTCGTTGTGCCGGCACCGGCCCTCCGCGGCGCGGGACCAGTTGCTGATCTCGTACCAGCCGTAGCCCGCACCACCCAGCACCCGCTCGGCCAACTCGTACTTGTCGGCCTCGTCGTCGTCATCGGGCATCTGCACCGTGCCGCGCCGCACCTGGGCCGCGAGCTTGGTGCCGTCCTCGACGACGAGCGCGTAGGCGGAGACGTGGTCGGGTTCGAGCTCCAGCACCGCCTCCAGGCTGGTGCGCCAGTTCTCGAGCGACTCCCCCGGAGTGCCGTAGATCAGGTCCAGACTCACCTGCAGGCCGGCGGCGCGAACGGCTTCCACTGCACTCCGCACGTTGGCGGGGTCGTGGGTGCGCTCCAGGGTCGCCAGTACGTGCGGCACGGCGGACTGCATGCCCAGGCTGACCCGGGTGAACCCTCCGGCAGCGAGCCGCTCGGCCACCTCCGGGGTGATCGTGTCCGGGTTGGCCTCGGTCGTCACCTCGGCGCCGTGGTCCAGTCCGAACTGCTCCCGTATGCCGTCCAGCACCTTCACGAGGTCCAGCGGCGGGAGCATGGTCGGGGTGCCGCCCCCGAAGAAAACCGTGGACACCTGCGGCGCCTTCCCCGCGCCGGAGTGTCGTCCTGCCGACCCGGCCGCGAGAACCTCCCGTCCGCCCGCGAGCACCTCCCGGGCCAGGCGCAGCTCGGCCAGCGCGGCGTCGGCATAGGTGTCGACCGTCGCGCCGTGCCCGCCCAGCTCGGGGACCGTGTAGGTGTTGAAGTCACAGTAGCCGCACCGCACCCGGCAGAACGGGACGTGCACGTAGATCCCCAACGGCCGCTCCCCCAGGCCCGCCAGGGCCTGCTCGGGAAGCCGGCCGTCCGCGGGCACGGGCTGACCCACGGGCTGTGCTGACGGCATACTCCAGTGTCTCAGGTGCGGACCGATCACCGGCCCCGGTGCACCCACCGTTCACCTGAAGGCCCTACTGTCGTCCTGTGCAACAGGAACTTCGGGAGTACATCGACCGGCTCCGCGCCGAGGGCTACACCGTCCGCGACGACGGCGGCTCCGACCCGGACCTGATCACACCGGACGGCCGGGCCGTGGACACGTGGCGGGAGGACTATCCCTACGACGAGCGGCTCTCGCGCAGCTACTACGAGGTCGAGAAGTACCTCCTGCAGGTCGAGCTCCTCAAGCTGCAGTACTGGGTCAAGGACACCGGGCTGCGGGTGGTCATCGTCTTCGAGGGGCGCGACGCCGCCGGCAAGGGCGGCTCCATCAAGCGGTTCACCGAGCACCTGAACCCGCGGGGCGCCCGCGTGGTGGCGCTGAGCAAGCCGAGCGAGCGGGAGCTGGGGCAGTGGTACTTCCAGCGGTATGTCGAGCACCTGCCCACCGCGGGCGAGATCGTGCTCTTCGACCGCTCCTGGTACAACCGGGCCGGTGTCGAGCGGGTCATGGGCTTCTGCACCGACGAGCAGTACGAGGTCTTCATGCGCCAGGCTCCGCAGTTCGAGCAGATGCTCGTCGACAGCGGCACGCACCTGACGAAGTTCTGGTTCTCGGTCACCCGCTCCGAGCAGCGGACCCGGTTCGCGATCCGGCAGCTGGACCCGGTGCGCCGGTGGAAGCTCTCGCCGATGGACCTGGAGTCCCTGGACCGGTGGGAGGCCTACACCGAGGCCAAGGAGGAGATGTTCCGCCGCACCGACACCGACCATGCCCCGTGGACGATGATCCGGAGCAACGACAAGAAGCGGGCCCGCCTCAACGCCATGCGTTTCTTCCTCAGTCAGTTCGACTACACCGACAAGGACGAGACCATCGTGATGCCTCCCGACCCGCTGCTGGTCAAGCGGGCGCGCGACATGACGGGCGACTGACCCGCGGCGGTCCCGCACCACGACCGACCCTTCCCACGAGCCACCCCTTCCCCACGAGGCGCCCTTCCCACGAGGAGCACGCCGCCCCCGCCGGCTGCCTCGTCAGCCTCGTGGGTCAACCGGGCACCCCCACACAACCCCCGCCTTCCCCACGAGCAGCACGCCGCCCCCGGCCGATTTCTCGTGGGTCAACCGGGCACCCCCACACAACCCTCGCCTTCCCCACGAGCAACAGCCGCTGCCGGGGCATCGCGTGGGCACCCTTAGACGCCTGCACCCAGGCCGCGTAGACCGCATTCCTCCGAGCACCGACTGGGCGAGCCGGTCCAACCCCGGGCACGAAGGGTGTCGGCAAGGTCTTGCGCCACATCACACGGCTCGTCTTCCACGTCCCACCAGGTCGCCCGAATCGTGATGACACCCTGGGCGCTCGCCTTGCGGTCCCGACGCCGATCGGACCTGAATCCTCCGGCGTGGAACGCCACGCCGTCGACCTCGGCCCGGACGGCGAACTCCTCGGTGAGGAAGTCGGCGCGACCCTGATCCGTTGCGACCTGCATCGCGAACGGTGGCAGATCGTGCGCCTTGACCACTCGAGTGAGAAAGCGCTGCTCAGCCAGGGACTCGACGCCCTCCGCAACATCTCCGAGGATCAACTCCAGTGGCCGCCGCATGCGGTGGGCCCGGCGGCCAGAGAGCTCAGTGCTGAGGCGCTTCGGAATCGTCAGACCCTTCTGACACACCTTGGCGATGAGCGCCATCACGTCATCGACCTTGGCCCCCGGGCGGTCCGCCAGGTCCATGATCGCCCGCGGAAGTAGCGTGGTGTCGAACCCGTTCACGGACCGGGTCGAGAACGGACGCCTTGTCCGGATCAGCTCAGCACCCTCGATCACTCTGCGGCGCGCATGCGGCGCGAGGATTGTCCAGGCCTTCGGAGCCGGTCCGAGATCCCACACCCACAACACCGACTCGTGGCTCAGCACGGCCCCCTTCCCGGCGGCGAGCAGTGCCGCACGGGCGGTCTCACTCTCCCCGATCGGTCCGCTGTGAGTGAGATAGACGCCGTGCTGCATCGTCTGCCACGCTCCACGATCGAGCCGGGCTCGCACCGCGCTCTTGGTCAACCCGGCGTCTCGCGCCTGCTCCATTGTCACGACCATGTTCTGCCGTCGCGCTACCCGCCCTAAGTCCATGCCACACCGTGGCAGACATCCGGGCGGCCCGGTTTCGGCTGTCCACAGGCGGCGGCGAGAGCGGTCTCGTGGGTCAATCGGGTGCACTCAGACCCCCCCAGCATCCCCACGAGATCGAGGGCCACCCGCCCGGGTCCCCGCGGGTCAATCAGGTGCCCCCAGAACACCCCCAGCATCCCCACGAGATCGAGCGGCGCCGTCAGCGCCCCTGCCGCTGACCCGCGGCGGGGCGTCAGCCGCCGAACAGGGCGAAGCCGGCGATCGCGAGGGCGGCGATCACCCAGGCGAGCGCACCCCATAGCGCCCACCGGCGGCCCCGGAGCTGGTCACGGCGGGCCACGAAGGGCAGGGCGAACGCGCCGACCAGGGAGGTCGGCACCAGCAGGATGGAGCCGAAGATCAGCGCGTACCCGTGGGGGTCGCGGCGGGCGTCACCGAAGACCGAGCCGAGCACCACGAGCACCAGCAGCACTGAGATCACCGCCGCAGCCAGCACCACGAGAAGCGCCAGCAGCTGACTGACGCGCGCCAGGACCGTCGGCTTCCCGGCCGCGCCCTCGCCCACGGCCGCCGCTGGCGCGGGTGCCGCGGCCGTGGGGTGCTGCGGCATGGGGAGGCCCGGGTTCTTGTCCCACCCCTGCGGTCCAGGTGACTGCTGTGTCATGAAGCGCCCTCCGGAGGTCGACCGGAGAAAAGACTTGCACATGTCCCACCTTCTTTGGTTCACTAGTCGAGTAATGAACCAATGAAGGAGCCGCATGTTCGACGGGCGTGAACCGATCTACCACCAGATCGCCGAGGCGATCCGTGGCGAGGTCCTTTCCGGTGCGCTCGAGGAAGAAGACCAGGTCATGTCCACGACGCAGTACGCCACCACCTACCGGATCAACCCGGCCACGGCCGCAAAAGCATTTGCGCAACTGGTGGACGAGGGGGTTCTCTACAAGAGGCGGGGCGTCGGGATGTTTGTGGCGCCCGGGGCCGCCGACCGCCTCCGCGCCGAGCGGCGTAAGGCCTTCTTCACCGAGCGACTGGACCCGGTCATCCGCGAGGCGCGACTGCTCGGGCTGAGCACCGAGGACCTCACCGACTACCTGACCACGCACGCCGGCTCCGTGCCGGCCGCCACCGACACCTCCGAGGAGGGACGATGAACGGCTACGCAGTCAGCACCGAGAACCTCGGCCTGAGCTACGGGAGGACCCCGGCGCTCACCGACATCACCGTGAACCTGGCCGCTGACCGCATCCACGGGCTGCTCGGGCGCAACGGGGCCGGCAAGACGACCCTGATGTCCGTGCTCGCCTCGCTGCGGCGCGCCACCCGCGGCACGGTCCGGATCGACGGCCAGGACCCGTTCGAGAACCAGTCGGTCATGGAGAACGTCTGCCTCATCCGCGAGAGCGGCGACCTGCTGGTGGACGAGCGACTCAAGACCAACCTGACCTTCCTGGAGGGTGCCCGGCCCCACTTCGACCGGCCCTACGCCGAGTCGCTGATGGAGGCCTTCCGGCTCAACCCCAGGAAGAAGCCCCAGGCCCTCTCCCGCGGCCAGGCGTCGGCCTTCGGCGCGATCGTCGGCCTGGCGACCCGCGCACCGCTGACGATGTTCGACGAGGTGCACCTCGGCATGGACGCGCCGTCCCGGCAGCGCTTCTACAACGAGCTCCTCACCGACTTCGCCGAGCGACCGCGCACCATCGTGCTCTCCAGCCACCTGATCAGCGAGGTCGAGCACATGCTCGAGACCGTCACGATCCTGCACGAGGGGCGGCTTCTGCTCTCCGGCGAGGCCGACGACCTCCATGCCCGCGGAGCGACGCTGACCGGTCCGGCGGCGACGGTCGACCAGCACGCCTCCGGCCTGCAGGTGGTCGGCACCCGCAACCTCGGCCCGACCCGCCAGGTCACCGTCTTCGGCGACCTGGACGAGCAGGCGCTGGAAGCCGCCGAGCACGACGGCCTCCAGGTCGGTGCCGTCCCGCTCCAGGACCTGTTCATCCACCTCACCGAGCCCCAGCCCGAGGAGCAGGCATCATGACCACGACCACCGCCGCGCCGGCGACCACCCGGCGCACCCCGCAGTGGCTGAGCGCCTTCGGCTATCTGACCGGTGCCTACGTCTACATGCTGACGCTGTGGTTCTGGGCCATCGTCCTGCCGGCGACCGCCGTCATCATCTTCCTCGTCTCACGGAACGTCGACCAGGTCACCTCCTCCGGGGTGGCGTTCAGCCACCACGGAGCGCTCTGGTTCCCGTTCAGCATCGCCATCATCCTGTCGGTGACCTACCTGCCGATCCATGTCGCCAACGGCATGACGCGGCGGTCCTTCACCCAGGCGGCGCTGCTCGTGAACGTCGCGGTCGGTGCGCTGAACGGGGTCATCGCGACCCTCGCGCTCCTGGTCGAGCGGGAGATCTACGACAGTCTCGGCTGGGTGCACGGAGGATCGGACGGCGCGGGCATCCCGGTCTTCAACGGCGGGGTGCTGACCTACGGCTTCGGCCTGGTCGTGCTCTTCACGGCCGGGCAGATCGCGGGCTCCCTCGTCGGCATCAGCTACTACCGCCTCGGCGGGTGGCTCGGCACCATCGCCCTGCCCCTGTCGCTGCTGCCGCTCGCCGCGGTCGGCTTCCTCGGGCTGGGCCGGGGCGTGCAGTGGAACCCGTGGGGCTGGACGGCCGACATCGCCCCCTGGGGCACGGCCCTGGCCATCGCCATCCTCGTCGCCGCGGCAGGTGTCTTCCACCTGCTGGTCCGCGACGTTCCCATCGACTCGAAGAAGGCCTGACCATGAACATCACACCCACCACCCGTATGCCGTCACCCACCACCTCCTCCCCCTCCACCGAGCCGGTGGTCCGGGTGAGCGGGCTGCGCAAGACCTACGGCGACAAGGTCGCCGTCGCGGACGTCTCCTTCGAGGTCCGACCCGGAGAGATCCTCGGCATCCTCGGGCAGAACGGCGCCGGCAAGACCACCACGGTCGAGGCCGTCGCCGGGCTGCGCACCGCCGACGCCGGCACGGTCTCCGTGCTGGGGATCGACCCGCAGCACGACCCGGCCCCGGTCCGCGAGGTGCTGGGCGTCCAGCTCCAGGAGTCCCGGCTGCCCGGCAAGCTGCGGGTCGCCGAGGCCCTACGGCTCTACGCCTCCTTCTACGCTGACCCCCGCGAGCCTGAGGACCTGATCACCCTGCTGGGCCTGCAGGAGAAGCGGGACACGGCATACGACGACCTGTCCGGAGGACAGAAGCAACGTCTCTCGATCGCGCTGGCCCTGGTCGGCAACCCTCGGGTGGCGATCCTGGACGAGCTCACCACCGGCCTGGACCCGCAGGCACGCCGCGAGACCTGGGACTTGATCGAGGCCGTCCGCGACAGCGGCGTCACGATCCTGCTGGTCACCCACTTCATGGACGAGGCCCAGCGTCTCTGCGACCGGGTGATCATCATCGACGACGGCCGGGTCGTGGCGGAAGGACCGCCCGCCGAGCTGGCCCGTCAGGGTCGCACCGGGGTGACCTTCCGGATGACGCTGAACGAGCCGCTGGAAGACGTCGAGGTCCTCCGTGAGCTGCCGAGCGTCACCGACCTGACCAGCGCCGACGCCACCACCACGGTCACGGCACAGCACCGCCGCACCGACTCGGGCACCCTGCTCGAGGTCACCGGCGGCCCGACCGTGCTGCCCGACGTCATCATCGCCCTGCACTCGCGCGGCATCGTGCCCGACGAGGTGCAGACCATCAGCCCGAGCCTGGAGGACGCCTTCGTCGCCCTCGTGGGCCACCCGTCCGAGGAGGACCCGTCATGACCGCCGCCACCCTCTCCCCGCCCCGCAGCCGCACCGGCACCCGCGGCCTGTCCGCCCTGATCGCTGCCGAGGCCAAGCTCTTCCTGCGCGACCCGGGCAACCTGTTCTTCGTCGTCTTCTTCCCCACGGTCCTGCTGATCGGCATGGGATACGCCATCCCGGGGATGCGCGAGCCGATCACCGACCTGCCCGAGCCGTGGCTGGGCCTGCGCGCGGTCGACCTCTTCGCGCCGCTGATGCTCTGCGTCGCGGCCGCGACCGGGGGCCTGACGACGGTGGCGGCCTACCTGGCGGGCTACCGCGAGACCGGGGTGCTGCGCCGTATGGCCACCACCCCGATGCGACCCCAGGGCGTGCTGTCCGCGCAGATCCTCGTCCAGCTGGCCGGCGTCGCCGTCGGTGGTGCCCTCTCCCTGCTCGTCGCGTCCCTGGTCTTCGGCACGCCCATGCCGCAGAACCCGCTGCTGGCCCTGGTGGTCTTCCTCCTGGCCGTAGCCGCGATGTTCAGCATCGGTGTCCTCATCGGCGGCCTGGCACCCAAGGGGGCCACCGCCTCCGGGATCGGGATGCTGATCTACTTCCCGATGCTCTTCGTCGCGGGCCTGTGGACGCCTGGCCCGCTGATGCCGGACGCGGTCGAGAAGGTAGCCACCTTCACCCCGCTGGGCGCCGCGTCGCAGGCGATGAACGACGCCTGGTTCGGGCTCGGTATGCCCTGGCTCCAGCTCGCCGTCATGGCCGTCTGGGCTGTGGTCGTGTTCGTGATCGCGACGCGCACCTTCCGCTGGGAGGTCTGACCCGCCGGCAGCGGCCACCACCCTCGGTCAACCGGTCCCCCCGACACCGGCCACCGCCCTGTCTCGCGCTGCCCCGTCAGCGTGAGACGGGGCGGCACGTGCCCGGGCCAGCCTGTCCCCCCGCCGCCAGCGTGAGACAGGGGGCATGTGCACGGGTTCTACCCACGGTTCGTTGGAATCGTGGGTAGAACTCGTTCACCGGCCGGGCACGCCGCGCCGACTGCAGCGACTCTTGACGCCATCTGGGCACCCGGCGACAAAAGTCGCGGCACTCGGCGGGGCGGCCAGCCAGGACGACGCCTGGGACGAGCGCGCTGAGAGCAGCCCGGGCGCGGGCGAGCGCGTTTAGAGCAGCCCGCGGGCGCGGGCGAGCGCGGCAGCCTCGGTGCGGCCGGCGGCGCCGAGCTTGGCCAGGATGTTGGACACGTGGACGCTGACGGTCTTGGTGCTGATGAACAGCTGCTTGCCGATCTGCCCGTTCGTGCGCCCCTGGGCGACGAGCGTCAGCACCTCCCGCTCCCGCGGGGTGAGGTCCGGCTCGCCGGGGGCCGTCTCGACCGGGGGCGCGCCGCCGGGCTCGAGCTGCGAGACCTCGGCGAGCAGCGGCAGGGCTCCGAGCTCTGTCGCGGTATGCCGGGCGAGGGCCAACTGCTCATGGGCACCGGCCGTGTCCCGCTGCGCACGCAGCACCGCGGCCAGCCGGGTGCGGGACCGGGCAATCTCGAACTGGTGGCCCAGCACGACGAACGCCGCGATCGTCTGCTCCCAGGCCTCGCGGAGCTCGTCCTCGTCGGGCGCGTCGATCCCGGTCAGCCAGCGCAGCCGGAGGAGCTCAGCGCCGACCCGGTGGTGCCAGGCCTGTCCCTCCGGCCCCATCGGACGCTGCGCGTCCTCTCGCGTCGCCACCGTCTCGTCGGCGACCGCGCTGATCCGGGCGGCCCGCTCCACCAGGGCCGCGCGCTCGGCCTGCGGCACCGAGGCGATGTTGGTGCCCATCTGCCCCAGCAGGAGGCCGGCGAGCCGCACCTGCCCGAAGAAGCGCGGGACGTTCCAGAGCGCGCTGACGATCGACACGACCTCGTCGTAGACCTCGGCCGCGCGGTCCAGCTGACCGTCGTCCCCGTAGGCGTCGATCCCTGCCCCGGCCGCCATGATCGCGACGAAGCCCTCCTCCGACCATGAGGAGCGGGAGCGTTCGACCAGGTTGATGGTGGCCGGGTCCCCGCGCCCCGCGGCGACCATCAGCCGCAGGGCCGCCAGCACCAGCCGGTGGGCCGGAGGCACCGTCTGTCCCTTGGTGCTGGCTGCCTGCTCGGAGGCGACCCAGTCCCCGAGCATGTAGGCGGTGATGCCGCTGAGCACCCGGGCGTCGAACCCGTAGGGCGCCCAGGTCCGGCCGAACGTGCTGGCCAGCCCGACCGCCTCGTCGTAGGCGGCGCGCGCCGCGGCCACGTTGCCCAGCTCCAGGTAGGCACCTCCGAGCTGGTGCAGCCCCCGCAGCAGAGCCGCCGGTTCGGTGCCCTCCCGCGCCTGCTCCACGATCTCGGTGAGCGCCTCGACCGAGGCCTCGGGGTCGCCGAGGAACTCCTGCAACCTGGCGAGGGTGGTCGCGGCGTCGACCGCGGTGCCGGGGAGGTTGAGCTCGTCGGCGAGGTCCAGGGCCGCCTGGGCGAACCGGACGGCGTCCGCGAAACGGTCCTTGCCGATGTGGGCGCGCGCGTGCTGGGCCAGTGCGGTCGCCCGGATCGCGCGGGGCTCGGGACCCACCAGGTCCATTGCCTCGGTCGTGGCCCGCAGCGCGGTCTCCGGGTCGTCCTCGCTCATCATCGCGGCCCGGGCGAAGCCGAGGAGCAGGGCGACCCGGTCGTCCCCCCGCTTCGGCGCGTCGGGGCGCGACAGCCCGGCGCGGAGCAGCGCGGTGGAGCGCTGGGTGTGCCCCGACTCCAGCAGTGCCTCCCCCGTGCGCACCGTCAGGTGGACCCGGTCCACGTCGACCTGGTCGGCGACGGCCGGGTCCTCCAGGAGCTGCAGCGCCAGCTCGTAGTGCTCGGCGGCCTCGTCCGGACCACCGACCTGCATCGCGTCATCGCCCGCCTCGATGCTGGCGGTCACGGCCGTCACGAGGTCGTGTGCCGCACGGGCATGGCGGGCCAGCTCGGCCGAGGAGCCGAGCGCGCTGCCCGACCGGAGGGCAGCGACGTAGGCCCGGTGGAGCCGGCTGCGCTCCCCCGGCAGCAGGTCGTCGTAGACCGCCTCGGCCAGGAGGGCGTGGCGGAACGCGTAGTGGGAGCCATCCGGCACCAGGACGTTCGCCTCGACCGCTCCGCGCAGGGCACCGTCCAGCTCCCCGTCGGTCTGGCTGACGACCGCAGCCAGCAGGTCGTGACCGACCCGGCGTCCGGCGACCGCCGCCGCGCGCACCATCGTCTGCGCCGCGTCGTCGAGGCGGTCGAGACGGAGGAGCAGCAGGTCGGCGAGGTCCGCCGGGAGGGTCTCGCCGTCCAGCTCACTGGCGTCCAGCAGCTCCTCGGCGAAGAAGGCGTTGCCCTCGGCGCGCCGCACGATCTCGCGGACGCGGTCCTCGGGGAGCTCGCTGCCCGGCGTCAGCGCCTCGTGCACGGACCTGACCAGGCGGCGCACGTCGGCGTCGGCGAGCGCATCGAGGTGGAGCCGCTCCACGCCGGGGATGCGACCCCACTCGGTGACCGCGCTCCGCAGCGGGTGCCGGCGGTGCAGGTCGTCGCTCCGGTAGGAGACGACCACGCTCACCGGGCTGGTGAAGCCGCGACCGAAGAGGAAGGAGATCATGTCGCGGGTGGACCGGTCCGCCCAGTGGGCGTCCTCCACGACCACCAAGAGCGGGGCCGTGTCGCCGAGCTCCTCCAGCGTGCCGTGCACCGCCTCGAACAGCTCTCCGCGGACCATCCCCTCGTCCGCGTCGTCCCCCGCCGACCCCCCACCGCCCGCGGCGGTCTGCGCGCCCCGTTCCCCCGGCATACTGCCGCTGCGCATGCGCCGACCCGGCTGGAGCCGGTTGATGGCAGGTCGTGACTCGGCCAGCACCGCGGCCCGCTCCGGCGCGGAGCTGGCCAGCCGCCCGAAGAGCTCGGTGAAGGGCAGGTAGGGCAGGGAGCTGTCCCCGAAGTCCAGGCAGTGCCCCACGAGGACCGTCCAGCCCGCCCGCTCCGCCCGCGCCCCCAGCTCGGAGAGCAGTCGCGTCTTGCCGACCCCGGCGTCGCCGCCAAGCACGACAGCAGCCGACACCGGGTCTCTGCCGATGCCGGCTGCTGCCGTCAAGTGGTCGATCTCGCGCGCCCGTCCGACGAGCGGGGTCTGCGTGCGTGGTGTGGACACGTCCTCCATCATGGCTGGCCCCGGGGGTCAGCGCGCAATGGCCACGCGGTGGGAGCCCGGCGTCGTGGGCCGGACCACCGCGCGACGGGCGCGGCTGGGACGCCGCCCCCAGGACCGCCGCAGCTCCTCGCGGCGGTAGTCGATCTCGCTGCTCAGGTAGGGCGAGAGGGTGGTAAACATGCTGTCCTCCGATCTGGTTCGGGTCCCCGATGAACCCGATGTATCCAGAGTCGGCTGCTGAGGTAGGCCCCCACATCGGGGGAACGTCCTATCTCCGCGTCAGGCACTACCTCAGAGCAGGTGTTCGCGCAGTTCGCGGCTACCTTAGGAGGCCCTCAGAGGCGGCGGTAGGCCAGATCCGTGATGGTCCGCCCGACGGCCGTGCCCTTGCGCTCGAACCGCGTCACGGGCCGCAGCGGCGCCCGCTCGGTCGAGATCAGCTCGAGCCCCTCGTGAGCGTCCAGCACCTTCCGCATGTGCGCGGCGTAGTCGTCGATGTCCGTGGCCAGCCGCCACACCCCGCCCGGCCGGAGCACGCGGCAGACGGTGTCGGCGAACTCCGGGCCGACGATCCGGCGGTGCTGCTGCCTGCGCTTGGGCCAGGGGTCCGGGAAGTAGGTCCAGACCTCCTCGACCGAGCCGGGGGCCAGCATCGTGGCCAGCGCGACCTCGGCGTCGGCCTCGACGAAACGGACGTTGGGCAGCGGCTCGTCGACCAGCCGGGACAGGCACTGCCCGATGCCCGGGCGCCACACCTCCAGCGCGACGAAGTCGGTCTCCGGCAGCGCCTGCGCCCCGGCGATGAGCGCGTCGCCGGAGCCGGCCCCCACCTCGACCACGAGCGGGGCGCGGCGCCCGAAGACCGCGACCGGGTCCAGGACGTATGACGGGGCGACCGTTGTCGAGCCACCCTCCCGTGGGACGTCGATCACGTAGGTGTCGGCGAGCTGGTCGTAGGCCGCCTGGTGGCGCGGGGGCATCCGCCCCCCGCGCCGGGTGAACGAGCGGGTGCGCGCGAGGTAGGCGACCTCCGCGGGGGTGGCGCTCACTTCTTGGCCTTCTCCCCCGCACCGCCGTCCTGGGACAGCGCCGCGATGAACGCCTCCTGGGGCACCTCGACGGAGCCGACCATCTTCATCCGCTTCTTGCCCTCCTTCTGCTTCTCCAGCAGCTTGCGCTTGCGGCTGATGTCACCGCCGTAGCACTTGGCGAGCACGTCCTTGCGGATGGCGCGGATGGTCTCCCGGGCGATCACCCGGGCCCCGATGGCCGCCTGGACCGGCACCTCGAACTGCTGCCGCGGGATGAGCTCCTTGAGCTTGCCGGCCATCATCACGCCGTAGGCGTAGGCCTTGTCGCGGTGCACGATCGAGCTGAACGCGTCGACCGTGTCGCCCTGCAGCAGGATGTCGACCTTGACCAGGTCGGCCTCCTGCTCCCCGTCGGGCTCGTAGTCCAGCGACGCGTAGCCCTTGGTGCGGGACTTCAGCGCGTCGAAGAAGTCGAAGACGATCTCGGCCAGCGGCAGGGTGTAGCGCATCTCCACCCGCTCCGGGGAGAGGTAGTCCATGCCCCGCAGGGTCCCGCGCCGGCTCTGGCACAGCTCCATGATGGCGCCGATGAACTCGCTCGGCGCCAGGATCGTGGCCCGCACCACCGGCTCGGTCACGGCCGCGATCTTGCCGCCGGGGAACTCGCTGGGGTTGGTGACCTCGACCTCGGTGCCATCGTCCATCCGCACCTGGTAGACGACGTTGGGCAGCGTCGAGATGAGGTCCAGGTCGTGCTCGCGCTCCAGCCGCTCGCGGACGATCTCCAGGTGCAGCATCCCGAGGAAACCGACCCGGAAGCCGAAGCCCAGCGCGGCGGAGGTCTCCGGCTCGTAGACCAGCGCGGCGTCGTTGAGCTTCAGCTTGTCCAGGGCGTCGCGCAGCACCGGGTAGTCCGAGCCGTCGATCGGGTAGAGCCCCGAGAAGACCATCGGCTTGGGGTCCTTGTAGCCGCCCAGCGGGGCCGCCGCGGGCTTGGCCGCGTTGGTGACCGTGTCACCGACGCGGGACTGCCGCACGTCCTTCACCCCGGTGATCAGGTAGCCGACCTCGCCGACGCCCAGCCCCTTGGACGGCACCGGCTCCGGTGAGATGACCCCGATCTCGAGTAGCTCGTGGGCCGCCTTGGTCGACATCATCGCGATCTTCTCGCGCGGGTTGAGGTTGCCGTCGACCACGCGGACGTAGGTCACCACGCCGCGGTAGGTGTCGTAGACCGAGTCGAAGATCATCGCCCGGGCGGGGGCGTCCGCGTCACCGGTCGGCGCGGGCAGCGTCCGCACGATGGTGTCGAGCAGGTCGGTGACGCCCTCGCCGGTCTTGCCGGACACCTTCATGACGTCCTCGGGCTCGCACCCGATCAGCCCGGCGATCTCCTCGGCATACTTCTCCGGCTGCGCGGCGGGCAGGTCGATCTTGTTGAGGACCGGGATGATCGTCAGGTCGTTCTCCATGGCCAGGTAGAGGTTGGCCAGGGTCTGCGCCTCGATGCCCTGCGCCGCGTCGACCAGCAGCACCGCGCCCTCGCACGCGGCCAGGGAGCGGCTCACCTCGTAGGTGAAGTCCACGTGACCGGGGGTGTCGATCATGTTGAGGACGTATGCAGTCTCACGGGGGGCTCCGCCCCCCGTGTCCCCCCCGAGGTCTCGCACGGCCCAGGGCAGGCGGACGGCCTGCGACTTGATGGTGATGCCGCGCTCGCGCTCGATGTCCATCCGGTCGAGGTACTGCGCCCGCATCAGTCGCTGCTCGACGACACCGGTCTCCTGGAGCATCCGGTCCGCCAGGGTCGACTTGCCGTGGTCGATGTGCGCGATGATGCAGAAGTTGCGGATCAGCTCCGGCGGCGTCGCATGGGGCTGCGGCGCGGAGTGGG